>DATKMP010000037.1:0-3532 GCA_035541775.1 Bacteroidota bacterium
AACACTTCGCGTTCGTGCCAGTTCGCCGTTCCCCATACCGAAGCGACGGATTGAATGTGCGGATGGTCTTTTGTGCACTGCGCTTTGATAACGATTTTGTGCTTCAACGCCATGGAAAAAAGATGATAGACAATGCCGAGATTACCGTTATTGTAATCCATGCCGCTAAGACAGGAAAGATAGTCGAACTGCAGGTCAGCGCTGTCTCGTAAAAATAAACTTATTTCTTTCGTTTTGTCCGGTGCGATACGAATCCACGGCTGCAACACATCGAACTTTGCTTCGATGATCGCATCGCCGAATTTGGATTTCAAAAAATCATATAACTCTTGTGCCGTCATGAATTTATTTACGGATTTTTTCTTCTACCGCCGCAACACTATTCTTTTTCACCAAGCTCTCACGCCGGATTTTTTCCTGTAGTTTCATAATACCTTCCAGCAATGCTTCCGGTCGCGGAGGACATCCGGGAATATACACATCGACCGGAATCACGCGGTCCACACCTTTCAAAACATGGTAGCCGTGTTCCCAATACGGGCCGCCGCAATTGGAGCAACTTCCCATCGAAATAACGTACCGCGGTTCGGGCATCTGGTCGTACAATCGTTTAATGCGCTGCGCCATTTTAATTGTTACAGTTCCCGCCACAAACATCACGTCGGTTTGGCGCGGCGTGGCGCGCGGAATAACGCCGAAACGCATGCTGTCGAAGTTCGATGCCGATGCCGCCATCATTTCGATGGCGCAGCATGCAAGTCCGAATTGCATTTGCCACAGCGATGAAAGACGTGCCCAGTTAAAAAGCCCATCGAGCGAAGTGATAAAGACGTTGCTATTTTCAAATCGTTGATCGAGAAGTCCCACGCGTTATGCTCCGGTTATCGTTTCTGCCGGCGCTGCTGACGCTGGCTCGGCCGGTGTTTCATAAACCAAGGTCCGTGACAAGACCGGCACAACAGGATTCGGCTTATCCCAATCCAGATCGCCCATCACCCACACATACGCATAACCGACAAGAAGAATCACAAGAAAGACCACCATCTCTAAGAATCCGAACATCCCGAACTGTCGAAAGATAAGCGCCCACGGAAACAGGAAGACAACTTCGACATCGAACAATAAGAAGACAAGTGCAATCACATAAAAGCGCACATTGAATCGAATCCATGCGCTGCCAATCGGTTCTTCACCGCATTCATAGGTGGCATTTTTTTCGGGATATGGTTTGTGGGGACGGAGAACCCACGCGGCAAGTAAACCGGCTGCAACAAAGACGACGCCTAACACAAGAAAGATGAAGACTTTTCCGAATTCCGTCAGCATAAAGAAGCGCCATCAATTTTTATCGGTGAAGAGACACCATTCATAAAATAAATATAGCGGAAACTTCTCCGTTTGTCAAGAAACTCTCAACGGAATGAAGATGCAACAACCTTGGCATACTTTGAATTGCTATTATGCTTCGCTGTGTTTTGTATTTTGTCGATGTGAAACTTTTGCTGCTGGGAGAAACAGTACCGTGACGCCGTCGGAAGATGGATACATGCGCGCTTGAATTGTTTCATCTAAGGGAGCAACTGCGCCGTTCACGACCATCATTCGCTGCTTCTCAAACGCCGTGCGAAATTTTTCACAGAGCGGAAATGTCACCGCATCGGGAATATCCGTCCATAATGTTTTACCGAGAAGCATCGAGATTTTTTTGCCGAAAATTCTTGCAGCCGCTTTATTGATGTAGGAAATTTTCCATTGAGCATCGAACGAAACGATACCGATGGTAAGACGGTTCACCAAACTTTCCAGTACTTGCAGGCGCGTTTGCAGCGATTGTTCCGTCAGTGTATGC
Source organism: Bacteroidota bacterium (assembly GCA_035541775.1). Classification (GTDB taxonomy): domain Bacteria; phylum Bacteroidota; class Ignavibacteria; order UBA10030; family UBA10030; genus DATKMP01. The sequence goes on from DATKMP010000037.1 coordinate 1,850, forward strand.
GACACGGTTTCTTTTCGTTTCTGGATAGCATTGAGAATGGTGGGAAGAACACGGTCAGGGTTTATTTTTAATATGAAATCTGCGGCGCTGGCTTGTATGCACTCGGCGGCCTTCTCATCGCTCACCGCACCGGTCAAAATAATAGCGGGTGTATCGGGAGCATATTGCCGTGCCATAGCAAGCGCTTGTATCCCATCGATATCCGGAAGATTATAATCTAAAATGATACAATCGAATTCCTCCGTTTCCAATGCCAGCTCCAGCGTATCGCGATTGCGAACATCTCGCAGTGTGAATAACATATTCGACGCTTGTAGTTTCCGTTGCAGCAATCGAATGGCAAACGGATCGTCTTCCAAGATCAACAACCGAAGCGTTTCAGGCATGGTTTTACTCCCTCTTTTGTTTCCATTCTTAATCTTCTATTTGTGATGATACCCGGAATAAATGTTAGAAGAAGTCCATTAAAAAGCAAATGCTTTTATTCGACGTTTGGCGATCGTTGTACATCATCCGGCATTCGTACGAACCTTTTTAGATTGTTGTCGCTCCCAAATTTCCTGCGCGTTTTTACGGCGATATGTTGCTCATTCGTTGGCAGACATTTTTTGCGCCTGTCTTGATTTCTTATTCAAGAAAATAATTTTCCACATTTGCAATAAAAAATTTCGAAGGCAAAAGCCGCTTCCCTTTTTCTATTTGCATTCGGCAGGATTACCTGCTACATTTATAGCGGTTATGGCACGATAATTGACGCCTAATGTGATTATACTATAAATAGAGGAAAACCCGATACAAGAGAAATGTCGTCGATGTTTCAAAACAAGTTTTAAGATGAACGTCGTTCTATAATGCACTGCTTTTGGGGATGTCAAACCAAACACCGGGCGGCGTCGTGAGCTGCTCGTTTTCATTGTTTTTATAACCCAAACACGAAACACTGATGTATAAAATTCCATGGAGATTGAAATGAATGCAACCCAAACCAATGACGATGTTGCAAAAATTGCCAAGCGCTGGAAAAATAAGCGCGGTAGTTTAATTATGGCACTACACGCCCTGCAAAATCGTTTCGGATATGTTCCACGGGACGCTGCCATGAATCTGGCAGAACAAATGGATGTTCCGCTCGCGCGTATCTACGAAGTCATTACTTTTTACAATTATTTTAAACTCAAGTCACCCGGCGATCATGTTGTTTCGGTCTGCATGGGCACTGCCTGCTATCTGAAAGGCGCACCGCAACTGCTCGAGCATGCTTCTCAATCCTTACATGTCTCGCCCGGCGAAACAACGGCGGATGGCAAGTTCCATTTGCAAATGGTTCGCTGCCTCGGTTGCTGCGGACTCGCACCGGTGGTAACGATTAACGAAGAACTGCTGGCAAAAGTAGATGTCAATTCTTTAGAAGAACATATCTGCAAATGCAAAGAGAAGGGAAAGGCATAATATGGGACGATTGACAATAGAAGATTTAGATGCACGCAAGGATAAAAAACTTGCGGCAATAGACAAACCATGGATCAAAGTCGGGATGAGCACATGCGGCATGGCTGCAGGCGCCGGCGCTGTTTTAAAAATGCTCCAAGAGTTAGTTCAAAAAAATTCTCTTGATTGGCGTGTAACGAGCACCGGCTGCGCAGGAATGTGCAGTATGGAGCCGTTAGTAGAAGTTCAAGTCCC
>DATKMP010000038.1:0-20699 GCA_035541775.1 Bacteroidota bacterium
TAATCAGCGCTGTGAAGGGGCCATTCCATGGCTTTGAAGAAAATCGCGAAGCAATGTTGAACGTCATGATGAAACATTATGTGTGCGCCGAGCACATCGATAAGAGCATCGTGCCGACCGATCTCTACGATTCGCAAGTGCAATCGTGGAAAGATGTCGTCGCGCTAGGCAGGGAATTCGGAATCCGCAACGCACAAGCAACGGTATTGGCGCCGACGGGAACCATCGGATTTATGATGGATTGTGATACCACGGGTGTCGAGCCGGATATTGCGCTCGTGAAATATAAAAAACTCAGCGGCGGCGGTATGATGAAAATTGTCAACCAGACCGTACCGGAAGCGCTCAATAAACTTGGTTATGACGATGAGCAGGTTGAACACATCGTTGCTTACATCGACAAGAACGATACGATTGAAGGCGCGCCACATTTGAAAGAAGAACATCTGCCGGTCTTCGATTGCGCCTTCAAACCTGCAAATGGCAAACGCTCCATTCATTATATGGGACATATTAGAATGATGGCGGCAACGCAGCCGTATCTTTCCGGTGCTATTTCCAAAACGGTCAATATGCCGAACGACGTTACACCGGACGACATTATGAATGCGTACACCGAAGCGTGGCAGCTTGGATTGAAAGCCATTGCCGTGTATCGCGATGGATGCAAGCGCACGCAGCCGCTCAGCACGTCTCTTGATAAAAAACAAGACAAGCAACAAACGGCAAGTACAAAACCTGCACGCCGACATTTGCCGGATGAGCGTCAATCCATCACGCATAAATTCAGCATCGCCGGCCACGAAGGGTATATCACGGTCGGCATGTTTGAAGACGGAACAGCAGGCGAGCTTTTCATAACGATGTCGAAAGAAGGTTCAACCATTTCCGGTCTTATGGATTCCCTTGCGACGTCGGTTTCGATTGCGCTGCAATACGGCGTGCCGCTCAAAGTGCTGGTCGATAAATTCAGCCACGCGCGGTATGAACCGAGCGGCTTCACCAACAATCCGGAAATTCCCATTGCGAAATCTGTTAGCGATTATATTTTCCGATGGCTTGGCAAAAAGTTTTTAGAGAACGAACAGCCCGCCGCACCGACAAGCGGAATTCAAATTTCAGCGGATGTTGCAAAGAAACCAATCACGATTTTGAACGCAGCAGCAACAAAAGCTGCATCGCTGTTGGAAAAGAATGAAAAGGTCGTCTTCCAAACGCAATCCGATGCACCGCCGTGCCACGAGTGCGGCAGCATTATGATTCGTAGCGGTTCGTGCTACAAGTGTTTAGAATGCGGCAGCACATCCGGCTGCTCTTGATGTGCGAAAATAAAAAATATTGATTATATTGTGACGACTGTATAGGGCAAGGTTTTATTGATTTCAAGGAGGAATGACGCACCGCTGGAAATGCATCTCCGGCGATGCAGGTTGTTGTGATTGCTTGGTTGGTTTTAGGTTGTAAGGAGAACTTGTGTTTTGGTTGGGGAACAGAAACAACGAGTAACAAAAATGCCGGTGATGGAAACATCACCGGCATTTTTTATTTCAAACCATTCCTCACTTATTATTTTTTCATCATCTCCATAAACTGCTTAAAGAGATAATCGCTGTCATGCGGGCCGGGAGATGCTTCCGGGTGATACTGCACAGAGAAGATCGGCAGTGTGCGGTGGCGGAATCCTTCATTGGTCCCATCATTCAAATTAATATGAGTCATTTCAACGATATGCGGATCAAGCGAGTCAGGATTGACGGCAAAGCCATGATTTTGCGATGTAATTTCGATAGCGCCTGTTTTTAAATTTTTTACCGGATGATTCGCGCCGCGGTGTCCGAATTTCAATTTGAACGTTTTCCCGCCAAGGGCATGGCAGAGAAGCTGGTGCCCGAGACAAATTCCGAAGATCGGTTTTTTCCCGATGAGTTGTTTTATGTTTTCAATAGCGTATGTTACTGCTGCCGGGTCGCCGGGGCCGTTGGAAAGAAAAATGCCGTTCGGTTTCATCTCCAAAACTTTTTCAGCAGGATAACTTGCAGGCAACACCGTTAAGCTGCATCCGTACGAAGTGAGACGGCGCAAAATATTTTGCTTCACACCGTAATCATACACGACAACGTTCAATCGTTTTTTAGGCGGTGTGACGGATGGGGCAAGCGCGAAAGGCGTTGTATCAACTGCATCCCATGAGTATTGTTCTTTTGTGGTTACACGCGTGGCAAGGTCGAGGCCCGCCATCTGCGGCGACTGTTTTACTCGTTCGAGCAATTGTTCATCTGTTTGGTCTTCGGTAGAGATGATGCCGCGCATCGCGCCGGAAGAACGTATAATCTTCGTCAGCATACGGGTGTCGATACCCTGAATGCCGATGATGTTGTGCCGTTCCAACCAGCTTCCCAAACTTTCGGTCGAACGAAAGTTGCTCGGATATTCGCTGTATTCTTTGACGACCAATCCGGCAACTTGCGGCTTGACGGATTCCATGTCTTCACTGTTGATGCCGTAATTGCCGATGAGCGGATACGTCATGGTCACGATTTGCCCCGCGTACGACGGATCGGTGAGAATTTCCTGATACCCGGTTAAACTGGTATTAAAAACTACTTCGCCTGTCGTTACGCCGTGCGCGCCGAACGATTCGCCGGTAAAGATGGTGCCATTTTCGAGAACGAGTTTTATTTTCATATCAGGATTCAAGATAAAAAAATATGAGGGGCGATGCAATGGAAACAATGAAATAAGGCAATATTTTTCATTTCTGCGGGTGTAAGAAAAAAAATTCATCTTTTATTTTTTCCGTGTAGTAGTTTCTTGTTCTCTGGAAAATATAAATAGCCATCCTCCTTCCTTGACAAACGAGCGAGTTATGGTTAATTTTGTATATCAGGGCGAATAGCAGATGGTAGAATTGACCGAACATAATGATCAACTATCCAACCGTGAACAAAGTATTCTTTGGCACGTTGTGCATAATTTTATTCAAACCGCCGTGCCGGTCGGCTCGCGATTTATTTCCAAGCACTATGCGCTGAATTTAAGTCCGGCGTCGATTCGCAATGTGATGGCGGATCTCGAAGAACTGGGATTTTTATCGCATCCGCATACATCGGCGGGGCGCGTACCGACCGATCTTGGCTATCGTTTTTACATCGATTATTTGATGAAGGTGCAGCAACTATCGGATCAAGAGAAAAAACAAATTCATCAACAGTTAGACGCAGCAAATGATGCGGAAGAATTATTGCGAGAGACGTCACGATTGCTGGGAAAAATTTCCCGGCAACTCAGCGTGGTGACATCGCCACATTTAAGCAGCGGCATCTTTGAGCGGATGGAATTGATTCCCGTTTCCAGCTCGAAACTGTTGGTTGTTATTTCTATCCGTAGCGGCATCGTGCGGACCATTATGCTGGAGATCGGAGTGGACATCAAACGCGATCATTTGGATTTAATGGCAAGAATGTTGAACGATCGGTTAAGCGGATTGACCCTGAAAGAAATTCGCGACACCTTTATCGATCGTGTGCGCGATATCCACGACGACACGTCCGGATTGGTGCGATTGTTTATCGATTCGCTCGATCAACTTTTTACAGATTCCAAAGAGCGCGATAAGCTGCATATCGGCGGCGCAAAAAATATTATTGAGCAGCCGGAATTTGTTGACCCGCAAAATTTTCGCAGTGTCATCGAGTTGATCGAAAACGAAGACATCATCGTGCATCTTCTTGAAAAACATGAAGAGCTGCAAAAAAATTTCGTCGTTACGGTTGGAACGGAAAATCAGGATGCTTCGGCAAAAGATTACAGTGTCGTCACAGCAACGTATAATGTGGAGGGCGTGACCGGACGTGTGGGATTAATCGGTCCCACGAGAATGGATTATGCAAAAATCATTCCGCTCGTCGATTATGTATCGCAAGCAATTGCAAAAATGTTAGGTAGTTAAATACGGCAACAGAAAATAGTGTTGCGCGTAAAAATATTCATTGAGGAATAAATGTCAGAACACGAACAAGAAATAAAACAAGAAGAAGGAACGATGCCATCCCAAGAGCCGGCGCCTGCCATAGAACTATCGGCAGCAACGGAAAGTTCAAATCAAGAAGATCTGCAAAAGCAAGTTGATCAGTATAAAGATTTATTGCTGCGCAAAGCGGCGGAGTTCGATAATTTCAAGCGGCGAACAGAAAATGAAATGGCTGCGATGGTCAAATATGCACACGAAGATGTGATGGAAGATTTGCTTCCGGTATTGGATGATTTCGAACGGTCGCTGAAACACAGCCGTGAAAGCAAAGATTATGATGCGCTGCAAAAAGGAATCGAACTGATTTATCAAAAACTATCCAAAGTACTGGAGAAGCGCGGATTGAAAACGTTTGAAACCGTCGGCAAAGAATTCGATGTGAATTTGCATGATGCGTTGATGCAGCTTCCCAACTCGGATGTGCCGCATCAAACGATCTTGGAAGAAGTTCAGAAAGGTTACATGTTGAATGACAAAGTCATTCGCCATGCCAAAGTGGTGGTTTCGTCGGCAACCGATCAACCATCGGTCGATAAGTTTGCATAAAGGTAAAAATAAGTAATGGCAAAAAGAGATTATTACGAAGTGCTGGGGATGCAGCGGAATGCATCGCAGGATGAAATTAAAAAAGCGTACCGGCAAATGGCGATGAAATATCATCCCGACCGCAATCCCGGCAACAAAGAAGCAGAAGAACAATTTAAAGAAGCAGCCGAAGCGTACGAAGTATTGGGTGATGCAGAAAAACGCCAGCGATACGATCAATTCGGCCACGAAGGATTGCGCGGCACGAATTATCATGACTTCAACAACATCAACGATATTTTCAGTACGTTCGGCGATATTTTCTCCGGCGGCTTCGGCGGCGGGTCGATCTTCGATGAAATGTTCGGCACTGCACAGCGTGGCGGCAGACGCCGTTCGAGTGCGGCGCAGCAAGGCCAGCCCGGTTCCGATTTACGAATTCGTCTTTCCTTGACACTGGAGGAAATTGCTTCCGGTGTTGAAAAGAAAATTAAAGTGAAGCGCCAAAAAAAATGCGACGTGTGCGGCGGCAGCGGCGCAAAATCTTCCGGCGGAAAATCCACATGCCCGCAATGCGGCGGCAGCGGTGAATTGCGCCAGGTCTCGCGTTCGATGTTCGGACAATTTGTGAACATTACCACCTGCCCGACATGCGAAGGCGAAGGAAAAATTGTGAAGGATCCCTGTACGGCATGCCACGGCGAAGGGCGCGTGCAGGGCGAATCGACGATTAAAGTCAATGTGCCGGCAGGGGTGCAGGAAGGAAATTATATTCCGCTCCATGGCCAGGGAAATGCTGGACGTCGCGGCGGACCTGCCGGTGACTTGCTCGTCGTGATTGAAGAAGAGCCGCACGCACAATTCCATCGCAACGGCGACGATATTATTTATGAATTGTGGATCAGCTATCCGACAGCGGTGATGGGCGGCGATGTAGAAATTCCCACCCTGACCGGTAAAGCCAAATTAGTGATTGATGCCGGCACGCCGGCGGGAAGAATGTTGCGCATGCGCGAACGCGGAATTCCACATCTGAATAATTATGGGCGCGGCGATGAATTGGTGCGCGTGAACATCTGGGTTCCGCCCAAAGTGAATGCCAAAGAAAAAGAATTGCTGCGCGAGCTGGCAAAAAATGAACACATTTCGCCGACGGAAGAAGAACGCCGGAATACCGACCGGACGTTTTTCGATAAAGTGAAAGACGTGTTTTCGTAATAGAATATGTGGAAACGCATCGCAGAGCAAATAGCGTTAACCACGACGGAACGGAAGGTCATTCTGTTCTTGGTGATCACCTTGCTTGCGGGTGCGGGCATTCGATTGTATCAAGAGGTTGTTCCTTCTGCACCGAAATTTGATTATCATGCAAGTGACAGTACGTTCACAGCGCTCAGTTCGGCAGCAGATGACAGCACAGCACACTCCGATGCAGCGGTCGTTGACGGAAAGTTAAACATCAACACGGCAACGAAGGAACAATTGATGGAGCTGCCGGGCATTGGAGAAAAAACGGCTGTGCGTATTATCGAGCGGCGTAACGAAATTGGAAAATTTACATCGCTGGAAGAATTGAAAACGATCAAAGGCATCACCAAAAAACGATTTGAACAGCTTCAATCACTTATTGTTGCCGAATAGGCGCGGAAGAATGGAGAAGGTCTCCCGATGAAGGCCATACGATCAGTAGGCGTTTCGTTTCTGAGCGGTAAAATTCAATTAGCAGAACTCGAACAAAAGCGCAAAGCGACCGTACTTGCGCTCGGCGAAAGCGAGTCATCGGTGAACTTTGCCGAAGAAGGTGAAACCATTTCTGCCGACAGTCCCAAGTTACGAAAATTTGCCAGCGAGTTAGGAGCATTGCTGAAACAGCATGATGTGGAGGCGCGCCAAATTGCTTTTACCCTGCCGCCCGATCCCATGTTCATCAATATTCTTCCCATCGATTCCTCTGTTTCGAAAACGGAACTTCCCGAATATCTTCAATGGGAGTTGAACCAATACTTGCCCGGCGTTTCCGTCAAAGATTATATTCTTGATTCCCATGGGCTTCCGGTAGAAGAAACCCATGCGCAGCAGACTTTTATGGTTGCGGTACGCCGCGGCATGGTTTCCTTCTTGCATAAAGTCGCCGTATCGCTCAAGATGAAATTGAGCTTGGTGGATGTCGATCAATTCAGTACGGAAAAAACACTCATCTTGAATTATCCGGAAATTTTAGAATTCGATATTGTGTTGATCGGCTTACGGGAGAATGGAATCGATGCGAGTGTCATTCATAACGGCGAAATGGCAGATTATCGCGCGTTTCAATACAACGGCGAAAAAAATTCGATGAAACCGATCCTTCAATATTTAAAATATTTGAAACAAAAAACGAACAGCACGCCTGCTGCAGTTCTCTTGCATGGATTGGATATTTCCAAAGACCTTGTAGTATCGCTACGGCAAGAAACCGGCATTAAGCAGACCTTGCCCTTGAATGCTTTCCGAAAAATCAAACCGTCAAAATACTTGCCGGCGTCGCTGGTTAAAGAGAGTCACAAATTTGCCGCCGCCATCGGCTTGGCGCTTCGAGTGAAATGAGAATTATTGCGGGCGAATACCGCGGCAGAAAACTTTTTGCGCTGGATGACCTCTCGATTCGTCCAACGACCGACCGGGCGAAGCAAACGATTTTTGATATTCTTACGAATCGTGTTATCTTTGAGGGCACTGAGGTGCTGGATTTATTTTCAGGAACCGGTTCGCTCGGATTAGAAGCGATCAGCCGCGGTGCAACATCTGTTACGTTCATTGAAAAATCGCCGCGCTCAATTTTCGTTTTGAATAAAAATATTGAAGCGCTGAAATGCGAACAGCGGTGCACCGTGCATCAAGCGGATGTGTTTTGGTATTTGAAAAATGCGCATCGATCATTCGATCTTGTCTTCGCCGACCCGCCGTACAAATTGGAAACGATCGGCACGTTGCCGAATGCAATCTACGATTCCGGTGCCGTGCGGAATGGGACGTACGTGGTGATGGAACACAGCCGCGATTCGGCCGTGGCGTTAAATGAAACAAACTATGAAATTCTCAAAAAGCCGTTCGGCCAGACAACGGTGCTGATCATGAAAGCGCTCGTTCTACCGACGGCAGAAGGAAGCAGGTCATGAAAATCGCAATTTATCCGGGAACATTCGATCCAGTAACCAACGGGCATCTCGATATTCTCGAACGTGCATTGAAGATGTTCGATCGAGTTATCATGACCATCGCGCATAACAGCGCAAAGAATCCGTTGTTCACAGAAGAAGAACGGTTTGAATTGTTGAAAGCGGCGACAAAGAAATACAGCCGTGTTGAAGTTGCGATATTCGACGGATTGTTGGTGGAATATGTGCGCACACGAAAAGCGGTTGCGATTATTCGCGGCTTGCGCGCCATGACGGATTTTGAATACGAATTACAAATGGCATTGATGAATCGAAAATTGGATGATTATGTCGAAACGATTTTTATGATGCCGAATGAAAAGTACACCTATCTAAGTTCCAATATGGTGAGAGAGATTGCCAGTTTTCATGGCGAGGTCGGTACGTTTGTTCCGCCGGTGGTAAAGAAAGCATTGCAGAAGAAAAACAAATCGTGAACGAGAAAGCAGTATTTCTACTTTCGTTTTGATAAAACCTGTTCGTACACCAGTTTTGTTTTCTCGCCGACCCGCTTCCAGATAAATTCCTGTTTGATGCGATTTGCAAGTTCCGGCGCCGCGGGTTTCTGCAAAGCGGTTCGAATACCTGCGGCAATGCCTGCCGAAGAATACGGATCGACATACACGGCGTCATTTTCAAAATATTCTTTTGTTCCGCCAAACGGTGTGATGACGATTGTTGCACCGGCAAGCGCGGCTTCTAACGCGGCGATGCCGGGCGTTTCAAACTGCGACGGCAAGGCAAACACACTGCACGCAGAATATGCGGAAGCGAGCAGCATCGAGTCATGGGAAAGCGCATCGACCAAGAGCAGGTTGGAATTTCGTTTTGCCCGATCTAAACATGCTTTTCCGGCAGGAGTTTTATCGACGCGGCCGATAATGATAGACGGGTGATCGATTTGTTCCAATGCTTCAATGAGGCGAAGCATATTTTTTCGTTCTGGACCAATATGGCCGACCGAAAGAATAAAATTCTTGACACCGAATTCCCGTTCTGCTAATTGCGATTTTGCAAATGCAAAGCGCTCTTCGACGCCATTGGGAATCGTTGCAATATGATCGGCAGGAACGCCGAATGCCTGCGTAAACAAATTTGCTTCATCGCCGGTATTGGGAAGAATCGCTTCCGCCCACGTGCACATTTCTGCAATCAGTCCATAATCGGTCCACACACCGCGCGTAAAGCGATTCATCCATGCATCCGCCTTGATGACGGAGCGAACGACACGCGGAGTCCGGCGCGTGTAAAACACCGGCGAAATGACCAACGGCAATCCCGATGCTTTGATGGTGCGCGCAAGATGGTACGTGCCCATGTTTGCGGCAAAGAGATGCACAAGATCGAACTCGGCAGGATGAAAATCTTTCCACGTCTCGAACAACGTTGTATGCACGCCGCATTGTTCCAAGGCATCTTTTGTTTGCAGCACTTGCGTGTGCACGCCGCCGCGCACCAATGCTGTTGCTTGATTGGTTGCTAACAACACATGCATCGTTACTTCCTTCTCCAAACATTCATCACAGCATCGAGTCCGCGAACCAACGGAATACGGTAGTTAAATTTTCTCATACGCAAATAATCCTCCGGTGCAAGCCATGGTTCGGGCCGTTGTCGCCAGCGAACTGTTTCAAATAAAATTTGTTCCGATAGTGGGAGCATTGCTTCCATTCCATCCGGCATAGAAATATGAACTTGTATAGATCGGTCTGCAATAAAATTTTTTAAAGAAAGATTTCCGGATGAATAAAAAATTTCCGGAATAGCTGCCGCGCGTTGTTTCCACCATTGTGCATAGTACGACATGGTTTTTAGAGGTATGTGTTCCCCGCTCATTTTCTCAAAGAACCATTCAAGCACCGCGTGATGCCCGTCTCTCGGATGATGATAAAAGAATAACGGTTCACGCATCGCTAAATTTCGTTGGATCACAAAATCGAAATAATGAATCATCTGTTCGTCGCTATAGCCATGTCGTTTTAAACTGCCGATGCAAATCGGATGCACGGGAATTTGCAAGGTACCGTTGTCGTTTTGCCGTGACGGCACACTCGGCAGATTGTCATAATCATACGAAAACTCTGACGAATACTCAATGCCTGCCTTGCTCAGAGCGCGTGCAAGAGTTTTATTCCATGAACCGAACGGCGCCGTAAATCCTTTTACAAAAAGTCCCGCGGTGTTCATCGTTGTTTGTGCTTGTCGGATATTTTCAAAATTACGCCGATAGTCTGAAAATGTTTTATGTTCAAACCCATGAATACCGATTTCCTGATTTGCCATTTCCTTAAATAAGGATAGATGCGGTTGCTGACTTTTCACGTCAACAAACCACGTCATGGGAACTTGGTGTTGCTGGGCCGTTTCATATAACCGTGTGATTTCCGATGGTGTTCCGAAATCAGTATCGACTCGAAACGTTCCAACCGAACGCATGCCGTTGGGAAAATACCACAGATGAACATACGGCAATCCGCGGCGATGGTGGAGAAGTTCCAGACAGCGCGAGACAAGCTGCCGAAGAGAATGTTTGGAAACGAGCGAAACATGCTCGAACGGCAATCGTTGTTCCGGCGAGTAAAACGATTTTATGGCTGTTCGTTCATCAAGAACAATTTCCGCAGGATCAAATGGAAGAATGATGGCAGAACCCCTTCCAAAATGTCCGATGAATGCCGTCGATTGTCCGCTCGGAAGCTCGAGGGCGTTTGATTTTGGCGAGAGCCAGCACGGCGCGAAAATATCGATGACATCGATGCCGGAAAATTCTTTTGCTGGAAGAGCAGAATGAAACGGGCGAATGCGAATAGGATGTTGAAACACCTTCCGCGCTTCTTGCGCGGAGCACAACACTGTCCCGCCTTCTTCCACATATGCATGAAGAAAGTTTGTGTAATGTTCACTCGTATTGCTGCTCACGACAATAACACTGTATTCATCCGGCGAAGGGGCGCTTTGAATGTTGCCGAAAGAAACTCCTTCTTGCGTCAGCAGTAATTGCCAGCCATCCGGATTGCCGAGAATGCCCACCTTGAGATTCATGCAAACCTCGCAAGAAACTCTTTGGCTTCATTCCAAGTGATGCCGCGAACCGCAAATATTGCAGTGCTGTAAAAAAGAACACCGAGCAATATTGTTACAAGAAGGTTCCAACTTGAGAAGAACAACACACAGCTGCCCATCAAGATCGTTGCAAACATGATTCGTAAAACCGCACGCGGCGCTTGTACTGTCATCACAGAAACAAGCGCATGCCGCATCATGAGCACACTGATTGCTTCTGAAAGTACGACGCCGAATGCTGCGCCCATCGCACCAAAATATTTTGAACCGACTGTGACGGTGGCCGCATATAATATTGCTGTGATCAGCATGATTTTTCCATACACATGGTCACGCCCCATCGCAATAAGGCCGGAAACATACACCGAATGCAGCATCGTGAAAAAGAAAAACCAAATGAATACCCGGAACACTGCGGCAGAGGCAACGTACGAATTGCCAAACACGAGAAGAATGATGCGTTCAGAAAAAATTATTCCGCCGACAACGATCGGCAATGCGAAAACAAGAATCCAGCGCAAGGCTTCAGATAATAGATGAGCAAGCGCTTCGGGTGAATCTGTTTGTTTGCGCGCTGAAGCCGGCAGTAACAGCGGCAGCAATAATCGGTCGCCAACAAGGAGGAAGAAAACAATTTTGCTTGCAGCGCTAAATATTCCGACCTCTGCATTAGATTGCAAGGCACTTAATACGAACGGCGGGAAATTGATGACCAGCGTAGAAAGAATTGCTCCGACAGACAAAAAAAATGTTCCTTTCACCATCTGAAATGAAAATACCATATGAAGCTGTTGCTGTGGATTTTCTTTTTTGAACCGGCGAACATAATAAAGAGCTGTAACGGTATCGCCTGCAATGGCAGCGCACGCGACGATCCATAGATCGTTGACCGTATGAACCATCGTGACGACGATGAGCGTATAAATGCACGATGAAAGAACACGGCCGAATGAAACAATCTTCATGCGTTCTTTTCCCTGAAAATACCAATCGAAAAAAAATATCTGCGCAAACAGTGTCAGCGCAAACAATGCAATCACCATGGATTGAGCGTTATCGTGAAGAAATATAAATGCGGAAGCAATAATAATGACGACAACACAAACCGACGTGACCATGCGCGCACCGAGAAACTCGCCGATGAATTTTAGATCGCTGCCTTGGGCAATGCGTTTGGTGCCGAACATGGGGAAGCCCGCGGCACTAAGGACAATGCCGTATGCCAACACCGCAAACGCGACATTGACAAATCCGAACCCGTCTTTTCCTAAGACACGAGCAAGATAGACAACGGAAACGAATCCAAGCGCACGGCGCGCCATATCGGCCGAAAACAATGAAGCGATATTGTGCGATAACCGTGTCATGACTGCCGAAGAAGTTCCGAATAGATATCCGCAGTTTGCTGTCCGATTTTTTTCCACGAATAGCGCTCTTCCGCCCAGTGGAGAATATCCGCTTGTGTTTGCTCTTGATGGAAGAATAACCGGCTTGAAAAATATTTTCGCAGCGTATCGGCGAACATCAACGTATCATGGGAAGGGCATAAAAACCCAGTTTTATTTTCTAAAATATCTTCGCGGAAATTTCCGACATCGGTTGCCACGATAGGAATGCCGAACCGATAGGCAAGAAAAATGATGCCGCTCTGATAAATACGCCGGTACGGCATGGCAATACAGTTTGCTGCGGCAAATAATTCTTCAACGCGCTCTGGAGGAATGAATTCAAAAAAAGTTTTCACGAATATGGAAGAAGGCAACTGTGCGAGACGAGTTTCAATAGATGCGCGATATGCCGACGAGCATTTGAATTGCCCGGCAAGAACGAGCGCGATATCCGCATCTTCTTGAGCAAGGGCTGCAACAGCATCGACCAACAGATCGGCGTCTTTGTAGTCGCTGATGTATCCGAAGAACAAAACCACATGCGCACGTTCAGCAATGCCCAGCGTTCGGCGCGCATCGAGCCGTGTGATGCCGGTTTTCGGAACAAGAAGATTGATGCCGTGCCGTACGACATGGATTTTCGTTGAAGGAAGATGGTACGCTGCCGTCAATTCGGCTTTCATTTGTTCGGTGTGAACGATGATTGCATCGACAAGGCGGTATATTGCCCTCAAGGTAACATGGTCGTACCAAGTTTCATTTCCATCACGTGCTTCTTTGGAAATATTGTGAGCTGTGTACACGAGTTTCTTCCCACACATCTTATAATACAACAACAAAAAGGTTCGATCGAATAACAAAAAACTATTATCCCACTGAATGTGAAATATCGGCGAGTGTGTCCACGCCGCATACGTCACAAGACGAATATAATACTTCAAAATGCGGAATGCTTTTACGAGAATGGATTGTGGAGAACGATTGTCGCCGCGAAGATTAAAATGCCGGACATTCGAAGATGTTGTAAAAAGATGCTGGGAGACATCGCCGTCCACCACTTCGATCTGAATCTCCGGTTGAGAGGATAAGCCCGATACCAATCCGTAAAGATAGTCTGTTGGTCCGCCGGCATTGAGAATGGAAATGTGCATGGGCTGCATCGCTCAAGAATGACTGCTGTTATTCATCGACCTGAACATCGAACTTCACTACTTCAAATCCTTGTAACGTATCGCGGACGCCGAAGATGATGCCTACAAAGACCATTATCATTCCCAATAAAAAACAGCAGAGTTGAAAAATCCGGAGAAGATCGTTTTGTAAAAAGAAATCTGCACCGATCAGCAATGAGGTTGTAATGAACAATCCTACGGCAGTAAAATAACATGTCACAGCGTTGCGCAAAAATTTTGCGCGTACCATCAACCCGGGAAGTTGACGGGTAACGCTTTTTAATCGCTGATCTTCCAGCGGTGAAAAATTTTTTCCAGCAGCGTGCAGTACCAGGTGGCGTTTTTCTTCATTCAATCCGCGAATGCGATTGAGTACGGATGAAAATTTGCTATTGATACTTAACAGCAGCAGTCCACACGCGTTGATCATAACACCGGGCGCAAGAATTAGTTGAATAAGCTGTGTTATGGATAAATGATTATCTAATATGGCATTCATCATGCAGACTCTTTTTTAATCACGGTTTTGTAACTTCGCCGAGCACGAACGGCGATTCGTGTTTCTGTTTCAACGCATGCAGCACCGTATCTGCACCCCGCTTATCGGCAATCACCATCAGGCCGACACCGAGATTCAATGTACGGCGAATATCTTCTTCAGGCACATTTCCCGCTTGCTGGATGAAATGGAAAATGGCGGGACGCTGCCATGCCTGCCAATCGATGGCAAGTGTCAATCCCTTGGGAATCACGCGGTAGGTATTGCCCTCAATGCCGCCTCCGGTAATATGGGACAATGCATGAATATATTTTGCCGTTGCCGCGTGTTGCAAAAGCGGATAGATCGTTTGCCGGTACGATCGATGCACGGCAAGCAATGCATCGGCGAGTGTACTGTTGAGTTCGGCGATCGGTTTTTCTAAATCAAATTTATCTAATAAAACTCTGCGTGCAAGCGAGAAGCCGTTGGTGTGCAATCCGGTAGAGGGAAGTCCGATAAGTACATCGCCTGCTTTTACTTTTTTGCCGTTTAAAATTTTCTTTTCATCGACGATGCCGACAATAGTTCCGGCAATGTCGTAATCTTCTGCGCCGTACATCCCGGGCATTTCTGCTGTCTCGCCGCCGATAAGCGCGCATTCGTTTTCACTGCATGCTTTCACGAAACCGCGAATCACATGTTCTGCAACATCCGGTGAAAGTTTCCCGGTGGCATAATAATCCAAAAAGTATAACGGTTTTGCACCGCACACAAGAATATCGTTCACGCAGTGATTCACCAAATCCTGTCCCACCGTATCGTGGCGATTTAATTGAATAGCGATCTTGAGTTTTGTGCCGACGCCATCCACGCTGGAAACCAACACCGGTTTTTTGATGCCTTTAAAATCTGCGCGATAAAACGCGCCAAACATGCCGATATCGGTCAAAACATTTTTGTTGAACGTTGAACGCACGGGCTGTTTGATGCGGCGAACAAGTTCTTCGCCGGCATCGATATCGACACCGGATTCTTTATAGGTTGCCATACGTATTTATTTTATCTCGTGAAACAAATTGCTGGCAGTAAGATAGCAGATTTTTTTACGACGAACAAGCCCACTAGAAAGAAGGTGGGCAAGCAGGAAAGAATCGGTTGTATCTTTCTACTCGTACTTCAATAACCATTGCAATCCATCACAGCTTTTACTATTTTAGTACGAAGATTATTCTCGACAATGAGAGAATGAATTTTGAATTTATCAACTCATAAGGACTCATTTACTTAACGACTTAAATACTTATTAAATAGCGTAGTCCGCCAAAAGATAAAGCATGGCGGGTGAACTTCGGCTGCTGATATTCATAACATAAGGACTTTCATACTCACTTGCCCGCAAAAGGCGGGACGACTTTATAACTTATAACTCAAATACTTAATTAGCGTAGCTTCGGCTGCTGTCTCGTTAGAAAACTCGACAATTTTCTGCGATTAAAAAATGTCACCAAACGCTTTGGGGTGGTGGCAAGCTTTCTCCACCAAAGGCTTTTGGAGAATTCGCAAAAATTATTTTTGTAAAAATCAGTGACGAGCAAGCCAAGCGTATAGTTGGCGAGCCGTATGAATTTCAAATTAAAACGTACGAACCAAGTTATAAATTGGCATCTCGTATACAAGCGCTTTATGAGACACAGAAGAATAAAGACCCAGAGGTTTTTAAGGACAGGATTGATATTGATGATGCAACACTCCTTACTGTTGTTTCCCATCTCGAAAGTATAAACCTTCACAAAACCGATTTAGACACCAAGGGTATAGCTTTTGAGCAATTTATGGATGGCTTTTTCAAGGGTGACTTTGGTCAATACTTTACTCCAAGAGAAATTATCGATTTTGCTGTCAAAATGCTTAAACCAACCAACGATGATTGGGTATTAGACCCTGCTTGTGGCTCAGGCGGTTTTCTTCTTCATGTCCTTGATGCTATTCGACGCGAAGCGGATATTTATCATCCTAACCATGAAACTGATCCCAAGGAATCTGCAGATCATTTTAGACATTGGCATGACTTTGCTAAAAACCGACTTTTTGGTATTGAAATCAATGAAGAAATTGCACGTGTCGCTAAGATGAATATGATCGTCCATGACGACGGACATACTAATGTTATTGGTTGGGATGCTCTTTAACCAATAGACCACATCACTTCGCATCATGCTGGTTTTGTTCAAAACAAATTTGATCTCATTCTTACCAATCCACCTTTTGGCTCAGTTGTAAAACAAGAGGAGAAGCCATATCTCTCTTCTTATGAAATGACTAACATAGCTCGCGCAATAAAGAAATCTGCCAAGATTGATCCAAAACTCGGCAAAAAACTAATTAAACAAAAATCCTCTGTTAAAACGGAAATTCTTTTCTGTGAAAGGTCTTGGAAGTTTTTAAAACCCGGTACTGGACGTATCGGAATTGTTTTACCTGCTGGTCTTCTTACTAATACATCTCTACAAGGTGTCCGCGATTGGTTGTTGAATAAGTTTCAGATCATCGCTGTGGTAAGTCTCCCCGAATCTGCGTTCTCACACTTTGGGGCGGGCGTGAAAGCCAGTCTTGTATTTCTTAGAAAGCGGGAAGATAAAGAAAGGCCATCCAATGATGAAATTATTTTTTTGGCTGTTCCAGAATCTATTGGTTATGATGCAACCGGTCGTAAATGTGATAACCAGTTACCCAAAGTAGCGGAACAATTTGACAAATTCCAAAAAACACCCAAATCATTTCTTACTTCATCTTCACCGTTATGTTTTGCAATTAAAAGAATGGAATTGGATGGCGCTCTAAACGCTGAAAGATATGTTTCGCTTAAGATTCAGAAGTCAATTAAAGGTACAACAGTTGCAAACGTTGTCGATATTATTGAAGAGAAAGTGTCTCCGTCTAAAGTTGGTCTGTACGAAGAATGGGATTGGATTCGAATTGATGATCTTCCAGAAGACCCCATAGAAGTCGATGCAATACGTACGGAAACGGGGTCTGTAATTCAAGGTGCACTATATAGAGTTCAGGAGAACGACATTCTTCTTGCACGACTTGGTCCAACCATTCAAAATGCTAAGTTTGTTTTATGTCCTCACACCAATAGACAAACTGTTGCTTCAACCGAGTTTTATGTACTTCGTTGTCGTGAAGGTTGGAATCCAATTGTTGTACTCTGGGTTCTTCGTTCAAAGTTATTCCGTGATCTCATGTATTCAAAGGGACGTGGCGGTACACCAAGTCGGTATCGCCTTAGTAAAGACGATTTACTGGCACTTCCATTTCCCTGCATTGATATGTCAGCTCAAAAAGTAATTGCCGCCGAAATCTGTACTCGCCTTGCGGATATTAAGCGTCTTCGAAAACAGACAGATGAATCTTGGTCAGATGCTAAACAAAGTTTTGCCCAAAGACTTCTAGGGCAATTCATATAAATGAAATTTTCGTCTTCACGTGCTTGTAATAGTTTTCTTAACAATCTGTGAAGGATTTCCTCTTACCAACAGGATTTAAAACAAAAAGACTTCCAATCTCATTCTCTTGTGAAAAGAAACTGGAAGTCTTTGAAAAACAGATTTTAAAAATATAATCTGTCAGCGTTTGTATTCCGGACGTGCGTGGTAACCGGTATGCAGCAAATGCTCGGATTTTTCGCTCAGCGGTTTGCCGAGATATTCCTTGTACAATTGCTGAATGTACGGATTATCATGCGAACATCTCCAGAGTCCGGCTTGGTCTTCCGAATACAATCCGGCTGCACGCTTTGCGCGCAATTCGTCGGTTACACCGTACGGTTGTCCGCCGCCGCCCACGCAACCGCCCGGACACGCCATCACTTCGATGAAGTGATAGAGCGGTTCGTTGTTGTGCGCTGCACGGTACTCGCGGGACTTTTGCAGAATTTTTTCAACGTTGCCGAGCCCGTGTGCAACGGCGATACGAATTTTATTTCCTGCGATCTCCACTTCGCCTTCTTTGATGCCGTCGAGCCCGCGGGTCATGTGGAATTCCATGCGCGAAGGATTTTCTCCGGTAACAAAGTAATGGGCTGTTCGCAGTGCAGCTTCCATCACGCCGCCCGTTGCGCCGAACAGCGTACCGGCGCCCGTGTATGCGCCGAGAATATGATCCGGCTGTTCTTCCGGTACTTCGCGGAAGTTGATACCGGATTGTTTGATCATACGTGCCAGTTCGCGAGTGGTCAAGGATACGTCCACATCCTGATGACCGGAGGAAGACATATCTTTGCTGCGGATGATTTCAAATTTCTTCGCCGTGCATGGCATAATCGAAACAACATAGATTTTTGCAGGGTCAATTTTCATTTTTTCTGCAAAGTACGTTTTTGCTAATGCACCGACCATTGCTTGCGGCGATTTGCATGTGGAAAAATGGGGAATGATATCGCTGTGAAATTTTTCCATGAAATCTACCCACGCCGGGCAGCAGCTTGTGATCAACGGCAGCGGCGCTTTGTTGTGTGCAAATCGTTCAACAAACTCGCTTGCCTCTTCCATAATGGTGAGGTCAGCGCCGAAGTTCGTATCGAAGACTGCTTTGAATCCCATGCGGCGCAATGCTGCATAGGTTTTGCCGGTCAAGTTTGTTCCGACAGGGAAGTCGAACGCTTCGCCGATAGCGACGCGAACGGCAGGCGCAATTTGCGCAATGCAGAATGCGTCGGGGTCGAGAAGTTTATCCCAAACTTCATGCGTGTTATCGTATTCCACAATTGCACCGGTGGGGCAGTGTGCAGAACATTGTCCGCACCGTACGCATGGTGAATCGGCAAGAAAGATGTCGCCGGCTGCCGCGATGCGTGTTTCGATACCGCGTTGCAAGAAACTTAATGCCCACACATCTTGCATTTGTTGGCACACTTGAATGCATCTTCCGCAGCTAATGCATTTACGCGGATCCAATCGAATGGCTTTTGTCGTTTCATCTGCAGGAATATCGGGGACAATATTGTCCAGATGAACTTCCCGTAGGCCGAAATGCGCCGCGAGTGTTTGCAATTCGCAGTTCTGGTTTCGTCCGCATGTTAAGCATTCGTTCGGATGTTTGGAAAGAATCATTTCGATCACCGACCGTCGGACCTGGATAATTTCCGGGTCTTCCGTGGTAATATCCATATTCTGATCTAACGGCGTACAGCACGCACGGAGCATCTTCGGCGTGCCTTTGATGCGCACGATGCAAAGGCCGCACGCAGCGGTGGCATCCAAATCGGGATGTTTACAAAGTGTTGGAATGTGGACGGACACTTGCCGTGCCGCGTCAAGAATCGTCGTGCCTGCTTCGACTTCGACAGGCAGTCCGTTAATTTTTGCTTGAATCATAGTCATAGTAAAATTCTCTTATTCATTATTTAGTAGTAGTGGATGAAGGGAATTGCGCCCGGAACTCGGGTTCGTAATAGCGCAACGCCGAAAGAATCGGATTCGGAGCAGTTTGTCCCAATCCGCACAAGGATGCTTTTTGCATCGCGTGAGCCAATCGTCGGATCGTTGCAAGATCTTCTTCTTTGCCGCGGTGTTCCGCAATCCGATTGAGCACACGCAAAATTTGTGTACCGCCGATTCTGCACGGTGCACATTTTCCGCAAGATTCATCCACACAAAAGCCGAGATAGAATCTTGATAGCTCAACGATGCTATCGGTTTCATCCATCACGATCATGCCGCCGGAGCCCATAATGGAACCGAGCTGCTGCAGGTGTTCATACGTGATAGGCGTATCTAATTTTTCAGCAGGAATCAATCCGCCGGACGGTCCGCCGGTTTGCACGGCTTTGATTTTTTTGCCGGACGCACTGCCTCCAGCGATTCCTTCCACAACTTCCCGCAATGTCATGCCCATGGGAATTTCTACAAGGCCTGAATGTTTTACTTTTCCGGTGACGGCAAATACTTTTGTGCCGGTAGATTTTCCAGAGCCGATACTTGCAAACCATTCGCCGCCGCGACTGATGATCTGCGCGATGTTGGCAAGTGTTTCGACATTGTTGATCATCGTCGGTTGTCCCCACAAACCTTTGACGGATGGATAGGGAGGACGGGGCGACGGCGTTCCGCGTTTGCCTTCGACGGAAGCGATCAACGCTGTTTCTTCGCCGCACACAAATGCACCAGCACCGAGACGGACTTCGATGTTGAAACTGAAATCGGTACCGAGAATTTTATTGCCGAGCAAACCAGCATCGCGTGCTTGCTTAATAGCTTTTTCAATGCGTTGAATGGCAAGCGGATATTCTGCGCGAATGTAAAAGAATCCATTCTGCGCGCCAATGACATAGCCGCCGATAATCATTCCTTCCACCACGGCATGCGGATCGCCTTCCAGCACACTGCGATCCATATAGGCACCCGGATCGCCTTCATCGCCGTTGCAAATAATAAAATGTTCATTGCCTTGCGATTCGCGCGTGATATTCCATTTCATCCACACAGGGAATCCGGCGCCGCCGCGACCGCGCAAGCCGCTGGTTTTCAATTCTTCGATGACTTGCTTGGGCCACATCGACGTCAATACTTTTCGCAATGCTTGGTATCCGCCGCGATCTAAATACTCGTCGATATTTTCCGGGTCGATGACACCGCAGTTGCGTAACACGATGCGATATTGTTTTGCCTGCGTTCCGGATGTTCCGGGAACGGGATCACCCGCAGCATTCGCAAGCGCTGCAATACTCGGTACACGATGCTCTAATGGCAAAACGCCGGTTGTTGTATATTCGGCGACAAATTGCTGAATGTACTCCGGTGTCATACCGCCGTACATCACCGCGGGCTGCCCCGGGACTTG
>DATKMP010000039.1:0-2452 GCA_035541775.1 Bacteroidota bacterium
GGGATTCAAATCGCATACGTGGCGCGGCAATTTTGGATTATCACGGCAGATTGCTTTTGCCGACGGCGATGCGCAATCGATTCTGGAATTTGGCGGCGAAGGATACACCTTGACCGACACGAAAGACCCATGGAAAATTTCGCGCATAGAAAATACAATTGCTGCACTGATTTTTCATGAAGATTATCGCGATTACTTCGAGCGCACCGGCTACACGCTGCACGCCGCGTACTACACGCAGCAAAAAAATTTTAAAAGCGAACTGCAGGTCGCGTTTTTAGCAGATCATGATGATTCGATGGCGAACAAAGTCGATTGGGCATTGTTTGGCGGCAATAAACATTTTCGGGACAATCCACTCATCGAGCCGGGAAAAATGCGCAGCATCATGTTCACCGGCGGCTTGACAACCGTTTCCAAAACATCGGATGGCCCGGAGGGGTGGACGCTCTTTGGTTCTGCTGAGATCGCACGGAAACGTTGGGGAGGTGACTACAGCGATTTTGAACGTTATGTAATCGATGTGCGAAGAATGCAGCCCCTCGGCGCATACAATAATATAAATGTCAGATTACGTGCAGGCACGTCCGGCGGCATATTGCCGCTACAAACAATGTACGACCTCGGCGGCATTGGAACGCTCAATGCTTATCCGGTAAATGAATATTCCGGCAATCGTATGCTGTTGATGAATGGAGAGTTTGTGCTGAATGGAAGCATTCTTGACGATCTTGATTTTTGGCCGGCGTGGTTGTTTAACCATTGCAACGTTATTCTGTTTACCGATGCCGGATTTATTGACAATGCCGCATCGAACGCTTCGATCACCGATGGGTTCAATACGTTGACGTGGAACGACTTTAAACATGATTTTGGCGTTGCTATTGGCAGCAGAAACGGTTCGTTCCGTATCGGTGTTGCATGGAGAACGGATCATCCTGAACCGGCAACATTCGTTTTGCGAATCGAACGGCCGTTTTAAAAAATACATGACTTTATTTATTTTCTAAATTATACATTGCCTATCTGTGTGCAGGATGTTCAAGAATATTGCACATGGGGTACCGGATAGAATGACAGCACAATGAACTTTTTTGCGCCATTCCACACGTAAGAATGTGAAAATAACGATCGGGTGAATTATGATACGATGTTGTGGTTTTTTCAGCCGTCGCAATGGAGACTTCTTCATATCGAATAAAAGCTAGCATGAGAATGTTGATCTTAATAATTCTTTTCATGTTTGTATCGGGTGTGGTTTATCCTCAGACATTCACAATCAAAGGAAACGTTTCAACAGTCACGGGTCCGGTGCGATATGCTTCAGTGACATTTGTTGACAGCACCGATACAACAAAACAATATTCCACTCTGACGGATACTTCAGGCAATTATCAAATTGGTATTGTCACGTCGGTAAAACCTCACGAGAATGTGCCGACAAAATTTGAGCTGGAATAAAATTAGGTAATTAGGTAAGAATGTAACCATAGAATAATTGTAAGTATATTATTTTATGGTAAGTTCCAGTAAAATCAGTTACCATGACAACTTTTTAAGTGGCAAAAAGTGTGTGTTCTGTGGATCGTTCAACGTCTGTCGAACGAACCGCGGCTATATAAAATGCAACAAGTGCCAGAGACAAAAAGGAAGTCATCTTCTTCGCCGCGAGTTGAAAATTATTCTTGGTTTTTATCAACAGCAACCGGCGTATCGATTGGCAAGTGATCTTGGCATAAATTATAAAACGGTTACAGGAGTCTATCAACGTCTTCGAGAAGCAATTTATCATGTCAGCGAACTTGAAGGCGGAAGACTTAAAGGAGAAATCGAATTGGACGAAGCGTATTTTGGTGGTCGTCGCAAAGGCAAACGAGGACGCGGTGCAGCCGGAAAAAGCATCGTTTTGGGGCTTCTGGAGCGCAATGGACGAGTCTATACCAAAGTTGTGGATTCTGTCTCGGCTCATGAATTGATGGAGCATATTCGGCAGCATACCAAGAAAGGATCGGTCTACTTCACGGATACCTTTCGGAGTTATCGCTCCTTGAAACGCTTTGGAAAACATCATACCATTAGTCATGGAAAGAAGTTTCCGAAAACAAAAAATCATATCAATGAGATCGAAGGATTCTGGTCGTTTGCGAAACATATTTTATATAACTATCGTGGTGTTTCAAAATATCATTTTCCTATGTATCTTAAAGAAGTTGAATATCGCTTTAACCATCGTCAAGAGAATCTTCTGAAACTCTTTACGAATATCTATTTCGGTTACGTTTCTACCTAATTACCTTATTTTTTGATGCAGAAAAAAATTGAAAATTAATAAAAACACATCTGAAAAACTCTTTGATTGATGGTTACAGTCTTTGATTATCAAACAAAATACTCTTTTTCCATTAATCCTCTCCTCGTTTGAGGAAGAGAAACGCCGATGGCGTACGAAAGG
>DATKMP010000040.1:0-2564 GCA_035541775.1 Bacteroidota bacterium
GATCGATGTCGCATTGCAAATTGACGATGTTCGGACGCTGGTGCAGAACACCTTTTTCATATCCTTCTTGAACTGCCGCCCCGAACTCACGCATATATTTATTGCCTTCGCCGAGAAACATATCATCGCGAATACCGACAATTTCAGCGAGGAAGGAAATCATATTTGCCGTTTCGCGGACTGTTTCGCCGTGAGCAATCTGGGATTTTTCTTCGTCCAATTCCGACAAACCTAAACCGAGTGCATTTGCTGCGGAAGCAAAACTGAAACGTGTCCGCGTGGAGTTATCACGAAAAATGGAAATCGCAAGCCCCGTATCGAACGAGCGAAAAGAAATTCCCGCTTTGTGTAAATCGTTCATCAATTGTGCGACGGTCAGAACGGCTTTGATTTCATCATCCGTGCGTTCCCATGTCAGAAGAAAATCGTGGTTGAATATTTCGGTTTTTAAGTTCTTCAACACATTCAAATGTGATTCAAATGAAGATTGCATCATCACGCCTCTCTTGTACAATAGATAGTTACCAATAGTTTCATTTTCGTAAAATCGCTTTCGCTGCCGGAGAATCTTTCATCGGCAGTTTGTAGCGCCGGATGCCGTCGAATTTATACAGCGCACCAGCCACAGCTCCCGCTGTCGGTACAAGCCCAATCTCGCCGACGCCTTTTGCGCCAAACGGCCCTTCCGATTCATGTTCTTCGACAAAAATCACTTCCGTCGCCGGCATATCTTTCGCTCGTAAAATACCGAGCGAACGGAATTTAAATGATTCCGGTACGCCTTCTTTTAATTTCAATTCTTCGGTGAGCGCATAACCGAGCCCCATATGAACGGCGCCTTCGATCTGCCCTTCCAGCAATTTTCGATTGATAATTCGCCCGACATCATGCGCGGCAATAATTTTTTTCAACGTTCCGTCATCATCAAGAATACAAACCTGCGTTGCAAACCCGAACGTCATGTGCGTTATCGGTTTATCGGTTTTGGCATCCAGCGATGTCGTGTAATCGATCACCACTTCGCCAAAATATTTTTTACCGGCAAGATCGGAAAGTTTTTTACCGTCATCTAAATCCTGTTTTACTTTTTTTGCCGCATCGATTACTGCACGGCCGCCAAGTACCGTCGCACGCGATGCCGTCGTCATGCCGCACGGCGTGGGCTGCGTCGTATCGATATTTACCCGGACGATTCGCGGATCGATTCCCGTGACATCACAGAAAAATTGAATCATCACCGTGCAAAAGCCCTGTCCCATTTCCGTAAATCCGGTATTGATCGTTATCGTTTCATCGGGATGAATCGTAACAACCGCCTGTCCATATTCCGGCATGCCGTTGCCGATGCCGACATTTTTTATTCCGCACGCGATACCGACATGCTTATTGGAATAATACGCATCTTTGACAGCAAGAAGTGTTTTCTTAATTCCCACAGCACGTTCAAACACCTGTCCCGTGCAAAACGTATCGCCCACATCGACAACATTGCGCCAGCGCATTTCCCAGCCGTCAATGCCAACCTTTTCTGCAAGAATATCCATCATTCCTTCCATGGCGAACGCCGCTTGATTCGCACCGAAGCCGCGCATCGCACCGCACGGAAGATTATTCGTGTACACCGCAAGCGCTTCGACATCGGAATGCAAAATATTGTACGGGCCGCATGCATGCCCTGCCGCACGTTCTAATACTTTCGTTCCGACCGACGCATACGCGCCTTTATCACCGATCATTCGTGCGCGCACCGCCGTTAATTTTCCGTTCGCATTGCAGCCGACCGTGTATGTCATTTTAATCGGATGGCGTTTGGGATGCAGACGAATACTTTCTTCGCGCGTCAGCGTTGCCTTCACCGGCCTTCCGATCAACCACGCTGCAAGCGCAACCTGTCCTTGAATGCTTAAATCCTCTTTCCCGCCGAACGCACCGCCGTTCGTAATCAAAGTCACATTTACTTTTTCCAGCGGAAGGTTGAGAATCGATGCAATTTGTTTCCGGTCATCAAACACGCCTTGTCCCTGACTCAACACTTCCACAACTTCATTTTTTAAATACGCAACGGCGCTTTCGGGTTCCAGAAAGGCATGCTCGATCATTTGCGTCTCGAACGTTCGCGTTTCCACAAATGCCGACGCTTTCAACGCGCCATCGACATTACCGCGCTTAATGACGGATTTGGAAAGAAGATTTTCATGGTCTGTATGAACCCGTGGTAAATTTGCGTTGAGCGCTTCTTCAGGATCGAAAATCGCCGGCAGGATTTCATATTCGATGTTCATCAATTCAACTGCCGCGCGCGCCGTACGAACATCTTCCGCAACAACCATCGCAAGAATATCGCTGATGCAATTTGTAATTTCGCCTTCTGCAATAAAGATCGGCCAATCCTGATAAATCGTGCCTTGACAACGCTGGCCGGGAACATCGCCGGCTGTTATGATGCGAACAACACCGGCATGGTTTTCGGCAGCTGTCGCATCGATCTTCTTCAATTTCATTCTGGGATGCGGTGAAAATAAAAATGCAGCGTACAACATATCCGGCATTTTTATGTCGTCGAT
>DATKMP010000041.1:0-3730 GCA_035541775.1 Bacteroidota bacterium
TGAAAGTGAATTTAACGGATAGAGGGAGCAACGCCGTTGCAAACAACACTGTTGTCTTTACTGTATCCGGCCCAGCAGGTGCAACAGGATATGCGCTGAGCAATTATCGCACACTGACCGATTCGACCGGAATGGCAGCAACGCTGTTGTCGCTGGGACAAAAAGTCGGTACGTATAAAGTTATTGCAACTTCAACGTTGCTCGGTGTTTCCGATACATTTAATATTATTGCATTACATGGTGTAGCGTCAGCGCTTGTGTATCAAACAGGCGCAAGCCAGAGTAAACAAATTTTGTCATTGCTTGACACATCGTTCGTTGTCAACGTTCGTGATGCAGGCAATAACTCTGTTGCCGGTGTCGGCGTAAAGTTTGCCATATTGACAAAACCCTCCGGCTCATGGGGCGATACATTAACGGTAGATTCTGTCGGAACTGATTCCGTCGGAAATGCTTATACGAAATTGAAATTCGGTTCCAAAGTCGGCACTTACACCGTTATTGCGACATCGCCATCTTTGAAAGATACGGTTCGCTTTACCGGTACTGCGCTGGTTGGCAAGCCGACGTTCCTTGTAAAACAGACTGGCGATGCTCAGGTTGGACAAATCGGCGATGTGCTAAAACCGTTCCTTGTGCAAGTGCAGGATACGGGTGCAAACAATATTGCTAATTCTTTAGTGACGTTCACGCTCATCCAGAGACCGGCATTAGATACAGCCGCGTCGGTTGCTCACGATAGTGTGCGGTCGGATGCTTCAGGATTTGCATCGACGGTCTTTACGCTTGGCAACAGGCCCGGTGTTTATAAAGTACGTGCGTCGGTTCCTGGCAGAATTGATTCGACCTTTACGGCACAAGCATTATTTGTTGAAGGCGATGCGAACCATGATAACCAGCAAAATATCGGCGACCTTACTGCGATCATTGATCATATACTTGGCAAACGCGTATTAACAGGGTACGATTTTATTCGCGCCGATATGTATCCGGTTCATGCAGATGGTTCGGTAGGAGATGGCAAGATCGATATTCGCGATGCGCTTGTTTGTCTCGACAGCTTGGTTGCAGGCGGATGGGATCCGACGCGTAATGATGTAACGAATTCCACCGTGATTTCGCCCAAGATCAATCTTTCGGTGATGAGTACATCCGCGCCAACGGACGGCAGTGCAACGGTTGCAACGAATATTCAAAGTGCCATCGAAATGACGCATATCGGATCGCGCTTCGTGCTGAACAACACTGTTCCGATCAAAGGATTACAGGCCGCGATCTATTTAAAACAGCCGGCAATTTTAGATACGGTCGATCTTGTTTTTGCGCGTGCGCAGATGATGACAGTCAAAGTCAAGAGTGTGGGAAAGATTGTCAATGTCGTGCTGTATAATTTGAACAATACTCCGATCGATACCGGCAGTACGCCGATCTTCCGCCTGCCCGTGCAATTATCGGCGAACAGTATTGATTCGGTGAAAGTGATTGCGAGCGTGGATACGAATATTGCGCAAGTCATTCCGTGGGCAGCAGAAGATATTCGGAATGAAATTCCAAGTACGTGGATGCTCTATCAAAACTATCCGAATCCGTTCAATCCGACAACCACGATTGAATTCGATGTACCGGAAATTACTGGATCTCTGCCGCGCGTCGCCGTTCAAATCTTCGACGTTCTTGGCAGAAAAGTGAAGACCGTTGAAAAAGATGTCAAAGATGCCGGACGCTATAAAGTGATCTGGGATGGAACGAATGAGGATCATATACGTGTCGCTACCGGTGTGTACTTCTATCGAGTCTTAGCCGGCGGTAATTATGCAGCGACAAAGAAAATGCTGCTGTTGAAGTAAGAACGTATGCGCATAAGAATCAGGAAATATCTTTGTGATTTATAATAAATTTATAAAGCGGAAAAAACTTTTATTGGTGCTCGGAGCAGGATGTGTGCTCTTTTTGAGCGGATGTGCGACGACTTCGTCCTTCACGCCGGGGAGCGGCAATAAATACCAATATGGATATTCGTTGATCTATCCGGTTCATACGGATAATTTATTGTTCCGTGACGACAGCGTTATCATCCAGTTCAAGTTCGATGAAGCGGCCATTCGATTTCAATTGCAAAATATTTCCCGCTCGACGATTCATGTGGTATGGAATAAAGTTTCGCTGCATAAGAACGGCCGGTATGTTTCTGTGCGGCATGCCGATAATTTATATACCGATCACGTGGATACAGCAGCTTCAGTGTTGCTGCCGCCGCTGGGATATATGCGCGATCTGGTGATGCCGCGCAATAGTATTGCGTTTGATGGCAAAGAATGGGTGGAAGATGATTTGTTTCCCACGACGGATAACCGGAATCCGGCATTGCGTACACGTATTATGCACAGTGCGGGACAGCAAATAGGTTTGGTGATGCCAATCGCATTTGGATCAACAATGAAAAATTATGAATTCGATTTTCAAGTCGATTCTGTCCAACAGATACCGTGGAAAAATTATCACCCATCCAAACGTTTTCCGGAACCGCCAGTTTCGCCGCGGCATCCGCTCTTGGATAATGTCACCACAGCGATCATTGTCGTAGGTGTATTAGGATTTTCTGCGTATCTTATTACGGCGAAAAAAAATCCGCCGGTCGAATAAAGGAGGTCATCCATTATGAAAAAAATATGGTATAGCTTTGCGGCGCTGGCCTGTTCGCTTTGGCTAACCGGCTGCGCCTATACACGTGAGCCGATGCATGCCAGTGATGAGTTTTTTACGCCGGTGACATCGGTGCCTCATCGTCAGGTATTCAATGATGCGTATTCATCGTCCGACTTAGATCAACTGCGCCAGCAACTTGCGCAAGCCACGCAAGTCACAAAAGAATTACGCGATTCGCTGACGGCAATGACTCGTTATGCCGGTTCGCTGCTCGCATCGACGCGCACGATGATGGAAAAAGTGAGCGAGTTGGAATCTCGCGAGTACCTTGCACTGACTCGGCAAAAACAATTGGAAGAAAATGTTGAAAAACTAAAATCCGATAATGAAAAGATCAGTAAAGAAATGTCGGAATTACTTGCCAGCACGTCGGTTCGCGCGCCGCGCCTGACGACAGCTCCGGAAAAATCCGATGCCGTGATGCTGTCGGATCTTCGGTCGCAATATCCGCGTGCGTTGATGTTGTTTGCACAGAAAAACTATGAGGCATCGATTCAAGCATTCCGATCGCTGGTGGAGAAAGGCATTGATGAAGATTTGGCGGATAATTGTATCTACTGGATGGGCGAAGGTTATTTTGCTAAAATGATGTATAAGAATGCTATCGCAGAATTTCAAAAAGTCTTAACGATCGAATCGTCCAACAAAAAAGCCGATGCATATTTTATGCTGGGGCGTTCGTATGAAGCACTTGGCGATTGGAAAACGGCGCAACAAGCGTACGAAAAGGTGACAAGTTTATTTCCGCAAAGTGCCAATGTGCTGCGCGCACGAATTCGAATTAAAGCATTACAAAGTCATTGGGGATAAAACAGAATTCATCAATTGATATCACGAAAGAGGGCTGAAGAAATTTAGCCCTCTTTTTCTTTTGCATTTCAAGTCTCTTCTTTCTACTTTCAACAACAATGATAAAAAAGAAAAAATCATGAATATACGATTTTTAGGTGCAGCAAGGACCGTCACCGGTTCTATGCATTTACTCTCTGTCAACGGGAGCCGAATTCTTTTGGACTGTGGGATG
>DATKMP010000042.1:0-15301 GCA_035541775.1 Bacteroidota bacterium
CAGATCTCGTGACCTCGGCGTTGCAGCGTGCATTGGATGTGCGAAAGCCGGATGCCGGTCTGATCTTGCATTCGGATCGTGGAAGTCAATACACCAGTCAAGAGGTGAAGCATCTGGCTGAGGCCTATGGAATCCGGCAGAGTATGGGTGCCACAGGAAGCTGCTACGACAATGCGGTGACAGAAAGTTTTTTCCATACCTTGAAAACCGAACATATATATTTTCAATCCTATGACACTCGTCAGCAAGCACGGTCGAGTATTTTTGAGTATCTTGAAGTGTTTTATAATCGCCAGCCTTTGCATTCTGCCAACGATTATACGACGCCGGCAGAGTATGAAACTTTATTCTTTACAACTTAATTTACTGTCCATGAAATGGGAGCAACTTCAGACCACCCCTTTGGTACGTTTTTTCAATATGTGCTTCGCACATAAAATTATACGCTCCTCCTCAAGTGAGGAGGGAAAAATGCCGAAGAGCCGGAGGCATAAAACAGACACAAGCGACAGCTTGTGACTTGTTGGAAGAAATGTGACCGTCACCTGCAAAAGTTTAAACTGGAGAGGTGACGGTCACATACAAAAGTGCTGTGGGATGACAGCGAAACAAGAGGAAAAAAGAGTAGGCGACGTCCCGACAAAAAATGTCGGGCAAGCCCGCGACGTCGCCTACGATATTCTCCCCAACAAAAAAGGTCAGGAGTGCATTTACCCGCCATCGTTGGCGGATTTATCCGCTGTGTCGATAATCTTTCTCAACACAGCGGGCATATTTGTGTTGGCAGGGAAGCCGGTGCTTTTTAAAAGTGCTAACTAATCATTATTATCCATAAGAGTATAAGGAAGAACATATGAAACGAATCCTGGCAATACTTCTTGTCGTTATCTTCAGCATAAACATAAATGCGCAAACGGTTCGTGTTGCGGCGGCGGGAAATTTGCGATTTGTGATGGACGACATCAAAGCGTTGTATGCTGAAAAACATCCTGAGGTAAAAATTGAAGCTTCGCTTGGGGCATCGGGTGCGCTTCTGCAACAGATTATCAATGGTGCACAGTTCGATTTCTTTATGGCTGCCGATAAAACTTTTCCCGATAAATTGAAAGAGCAAGGCGCGGCATCCGGTGACGTGAAAACGTACGCCTTCGGCAAACTTGCACTCTGGAGTAATGTGGTGGATGTGAGGAAAGGAATCGAAGTGGTAACGGATAGTGCTGTTGTCCACATTGCCGTTGCGAAACCGGAAGTTGCACCGTACGGCGAGCGTGCCGTGCAAGCATTGAAATATTACGGATTGTTCGATAAGGTAAAACATAAAATCGTGTATGCCGATAATATTGCACAGGCCGCGCAATATGCTTCCACGGGAAATGCCGAAGTCGGATTTCTTGCGCTCGCGTTGGTACTCGCGCCGGATATGAAAAACAAAGGCAACTTTTTTATGCTTGATACGAAAAGTTACAAACCGGTGGAACAGGCATGCGTGTTGGTGAAAACATGGGAACGAAACCCCGAAGCATCCAAATTCATGGATTTTGTTTTGAGCGATGCGTGTAGGCCTATTTTTGAGAAATACGGATTTATTCTTCCGTAGCGAGTATTTTATCCGAAAGCGAATAAGACGGAAGAGCGATGAATCAACTCAAAGGCAGGATCTCGAACATTCAGCAATCCGGGGGCATGATGCTGGTGGATGTCGATGTGGAGGGAAAAAATTTTTCTGCACTGATGATCGATGCACAGCATATGCCCGTGTGGATGCGAGAAGGGAATTCCATCGGTTTGATATTCAAAGAGACAGAAGTTTCTCTTGGCAAAAAAGTAACCGGAAAACTGAGCTTGCGTAATCAATTGCCATGCATAGTGAAAAGTGTGAAACGCGGCGCCATTCTGAGCGTTGTCAAATTAAAATTTGATCGCCACATCATCACTTCGGCAATTACGACACGATCTGCGGACATGCTCAAAATCAAATCCGGCAATCGCGTTACAGCATTCATCAAAGCAAACGAAATGACGCTCACCGAATTAAAAGCATAATGGAATGAATGCAGAATTTTTAGAAACATTATTTCTTACCTTCCAATTGGCGTTTTTCACGACGCTCATTTTGCTCGTTGTCGGATTGCCCATAGCATGGTTTCTCGCATATTCACGATTTAAATTGAAGCCGGTTCTTGAAGCGTTGTTGAGTATGCCGCTGGTGCTGCCGCCGACGGTTTTGGGTTATTACATTCTGCTGGCCTATAGTCCGCGGTATTGGTTTGGCGAATGGCTTGGTCGTGTGTTGAATGTGCGGCTGGCATTTACGTTCGAAGGAATTCTCATCGCGTCCGTTCTGTTCGGCTTGCCGTTTATGATTCAGCCGCTGCAAAGCGGATTGCGGTCGTTGCCGGAAAGTTTGCGCGAAGCATCGCACACACTCGGCAAATCGGAGATCGTCACATTCTTCAAAGTTCTCCTTCCCAATATCAAACCGTCGCTGATTACTGCGATGGCGCTGACGTTCGCGCATACCATCGGCGAGTTCGGTATGGTGTTGATGGTGGGCGGCAACATGCCGGGCGTCACGCGCGTTGCCTCTGTGGCGATTTATGATGAAGTGCAATCGCTGAATTTCAGCACGGCAAATCAATATGCGTTTATTCTTTTTGCTCTTTCGTTCGTTTTACTGACCATCATTTACAGCATCAACAAGAAGCAGGATTCATGGAAGATGCTGTAATTCATATCGACATTCAAAAAAAATTTCTTTCTGCGGAAGGTGCGATGACGTTAGACGTGAAGGCGGATCTTCAGTCCGGAACATTGACGACCTTGTTCGGCCCTTCCGGCGCGGGCAAGACAACGCTGCTGCGCATCCTTGCCGGATTGACGAAACCCGATGCCGGAAAAATTCAATTCGGCGATATTGTATGGTTCGATAGTGAACAGAAAATCGATGTTCTTCCACAGCAGCGACACATTGGATTGATGTTTCAGGATTATGCTCTCTTTCCCAATATGACCGTGGAACAAAATATCCAGTTTGCACAGAATAAAACCGATCGTTCGTACACGCATCAACTTTTAAAAATATTCGAACTCACGGAGTTTGCGAAACGCAAACCGGCACATCTTTCCGGCGGACAAAAGCAGCGCGTCGCGCTTGCGCGTGCTATTGCGCGCAGACCGCAATTGTTATTGTTAGATGAACCACTCTCTGCGCTCGATTCCACCATGCGTTCGATGCTGCAAGGTGAAATTGCGAAAGTCCATTCTATGTTCAACGCAACGACCATCATGGTCAGCCATGATTTGCATGAAGTCTTTCGCCTTGCTCATCACGTTGTGTGCCTTGAGCATGGAAAAGTGAAGGCAGCGGGAGAACCGCAAGAAGTATTTTCCGATACGAGCATCAGCGGAAAATTTCAAGTAACGGGGCAGATCGCCGCCATCGAAAAGCAGGATGTTGTCAACATCGTTACCGTTGTTACGGGGAACAACAGTATCGTCAAAGTCATTGCGTTCGATGACGACCTTGAACAGCTTTCGGTGGGCGACCGCGTGCTGGTGTTTTCTAAAGCGTTCAATCCTATCATCAAAAAAATCTAAGCAAAGGCCGAATGAATTCAGCCAAGGGGCATGAATTCCTAATTCTCTTGATAGTTTCCGATTTATGATACCATCATCACGTCATGATCTTCAACGATCATTCGCTTTGGTACGAGAATTGTTGCACAAATAAATCAAAAGACATATATTTTTACTATCCGTCAAAGTCCATGAGCAGCATGAACCTTGATAGACTGAAGAAATTGAGTATCATCATAAGGCAGCAACAAATATCGCGTTATCGTTATTTTTTCCCTCCGAGAGGGACGGTTTTCCGCAACACCACTATTCCCGTTTTTTATTTGTCCACTGATAGGATGATCGAACATCGATTATAAAAAAGAAATGTACTGAATATGAAGAACAAGAAATTTACCATTCTGTTAGTGGACGATCATACCGTTTCGTTACAACTCCATTCCCACATTCTTAAAAAAGAGGGATATGAAGTTGAGGAAGCTATGACGGGCAATGAATGTCTTCAGGCAATAACCAAAATACATCCGGATTTAGTTTTGCTTGATGTTATTCTGCCGGATATTCATGGTATGGAGATATGCCATCGTATTAAAACCGATCCAGCTACCAAAGATATTCTGGTTATGATGATTTCGGGAATTGAAATTGAACACAAGGCGCAACTTAAAGGCCTTCGTGCCGGTGCGGATGGCTATCTTGTGAAGCCCGTTTCTAAACCCATGTTGCTTGCTCACGTGCATGTGATGGAACGAATAAAGCGGACGGAAAACGAACTGCGCGATGCGAATATGATGTTAGAAAAACGCGTACAGCAGCGGACGAAAAAATTAAAGCAGTTGAATAAAAAATTAATAAAAGAAATTGTCGAACGAAAAGAAGTTGAGGCCGTTCTTCAACATAAAGAAGAACATTATCGGACGCTCTTTCAAAATAATCCGATACCGTTGTTTGTGTACGACTGCCAGACGCTTGCGTTTCTTGCAGCCAACGATGCGGCGCTGCTTCAATACGGGTACTCGGAGCAAGAATTTCTTTCGATGTCGCTTCTGGATATTCATCCGTCGGAAGAAAAGGCGACGGTGCAGCAAACGGTCACGCTGGGGGATGGGCGCTTACGAAAACCCGGGCCATTCCATCATCAAAAGAACGATGGAACCATCATCAACGTAGAATTGGTGACCCATGATTTGATCTTTGAAAAAAGGCAGGCGCGTTTGGTGATGGCGATCGATATCACCGAGCGTGTCCGCGCAGAAAGGGATTTGCGGCGGGCGACCGAAGAAGCCCATGCAATTTTCTGGCGTGCGATAGTCACCCAGGCAGAAGATGAAACACAGGGTTCCTTCGGATATTATTGGGACTCCCATTTTGCCAATTTAGATGTGGTGTCCAACTATTTGGATTTACCCGATTACCCGACTCACGCCCTTGTCGATCGATTTTATTTTAGCTGGTTAGAAGAAGACCGCAATAGAACGGCAGCGCAAAGCGCCGAAGCGATTCGCAAAGGATTAGACGGATATACAGAAGAGTTCCGCCTACGAGATGCTGCGGGAAACATTCACTGGATGTATAACGAGGCACACATCCATCGAGTGCATGAAAAAATTTACGAACTTACCGGCATTATTTTGGATAACACCGAACGGAAGCAGGCAGAAGAAACACTCCGGCAAAGTGAAGAACGATTCCGTAAATTGATTGAAGGAGCGCCGGCTGCTGTGGTAATTCTCTCCACGTCCGGGAAAATACTTTATACAAACCCCACCAGTTTGATGATATTCGGCGTCAAGAATGCTGATGAAATTTTGGGCAAAGATATTATGGAATATATTGCGCCGGAACAGCACGGCAGTATGCTCAAACGTTATCATTTGCTCTCAACAGGAAACCAAGTACCGAGTCAATTTGAATCGGTGGGAGTTCGTGCCGATGGAACACTCATTCCTCTCCATATTGCCGCTGCAAATTTACAACTTCAGGGGGAAGAAGTTTCGTTACATTTTATTACCGACATCACGGAACGCAAACGAACAGAAGAAGATTTGCGGCGTGCGACCGAAGGTGCGCATGCTATTTTCTGGCATTCCCTTGTGACGAACTCCGAAGATGAAACTCAAGGTTCCTACGGCTATATCTGGGAAACACGTTATGCAAATTTAGATGTTGCCCATGAGTTTTTGGATTTACCGGATTATCCCTCGCATACGTTCAGCGATCGATATTATTACAGTTGGTTAGAAGAAGACCGAGAGGCCATGAATCGTCAAAGTACGGAAGCATTGCGTCATGGATTAGCAGGATATACGCAAGAATTCCGTTTAATGGATGCAAAAGGGAAAATACATTGGATGTACCTTGAAGCTCATATTACGCGACTGAACGAGAAAGCATTCGATGTGGCCGGCATTACGATGGAGATCACTGAACGTAAACGTGCAGAAGAAGATTTACGGCTGGCAACCGAAGGTGCGCATGCTATTTTCTGGTATGCAAGTGTTACCGACACACAAGATGTAGAGCAAGGGGCATACGGCTATTTGTGGGATACCCATTATGCGAATTTAGACGTCGTGCAAGAATTTATCGATTTGCCCGATTACCCGACACATAATCTCAGAGATCGATTTTATTATTGCCGGCTTGAAGAAGACCGAAAACGGATGGATCGGCAAGGGGCGGATGCATTACGAACAGGATTAAATCGCTATACACAAGAATTCCGTTTGATGGATGCGAAAGGGAAAATACATTGGATGTATAACGACGCGCACGTCAAGCGGCTGAACGAAAAATCTTTCGAGGTGGCCGGTATCACGATCGAAATTACCGAGCGCAAACAGGCAGAAGAAGATTTACGGTTGGCGACGGAAGATGCCCATGCTATTTTTTGGCATTCAACGGTCATGGATACGCAAGATGCGGCACAAGGTTCCTATGGGTATTTATGGAATACCCATTATGCCAATTTAGATGCTGTGCACGAATTTATCGATCTACCGGAATATCCCACTCACGATCTTACCGATCGGTTCTACTTTAGTTGGCTGGAAGAGGACCGTGCAAAAATGGCTCCGCAGAGCGCTCAGGCGCTTCGCAACGGCCTCGATGGATATAAAGAAGAATTCCGTTTGATGGATGCAAAAGGAAACATTCATTGGATGTATAACGATGCGCACATTCGGAAAGTCAATGAAAGAACGTTCGAGATCTCCGGTATTATGTTGGATATTACTGACAGAAAACATGCGGAAGAGGCGTTTCGGGCATCGGAAATCAAATATCGTGAAATGGTCGAACAAATTAACGATGTTATTTTTGTGACGGATGTCCAAGGACAAATAACATATATGAGTCCGGCGATCGAAGTCGTTGGCGGTTATTCGCCTGAAGAAATGATCGGCCATTCACTGTCTGAATATCTCGACCCTGCTTTTATTCCGAAGATTCAGCAGCATTACTCCATGGTGTTTTCTGGAGAACTTTCTCCGATTGAATACCGGGTAAAAACAAAATCAGGTGTGTGGAGATGGGCACGAACTTCCAGCAGGCCGATCTTGGAACATGGCCGGCCTGTCGGTATGCGCAGTGTGTTGACGGATATCACGGTCAGGAAGCAAGCAGAAGAATCATTGAATTTACTGAGCCATACTGTGAAGAGTATTACGGAATGTGTGTGCGTAACAGATTTACATGGGGCAATACTCTTTATCAATCAAGCGTTCCTTGATACGTATGGATATACTGAAGAAGAAGTGATCGGAAAGCAAATAGAAGGGATTGTGCTGCCGCAAGGCATCGATGAAAAAAAAATGATGAGCGATATGGTGAACGGCGGTTGGCAAGGCGAAGTGATCAGCAGAAAAAGAGACGGCACAGAAATTCCCGTTCATCTTTCCACGTCTGTTGTTTCAGATGAAGAAGGAAAGGATCTGGCGTTCGTCGCCGTCGCTAGCGATATCACCGAGCAAAAGAAAATGCAGCAGGAATTGATTCAAGCGCAGAAAATGCAAAGCATGGGAACGCTGGCTGGCGGTATTGCACATGATTTTAATAATATTCTCGGCATCATTCTCGGCCATGTTATGCTGCTGGAAAAACATTTAGCGAATGACCCGAGGCATCATTCCAATTTGCATGCTATTCAGCGTGCCGGTGAACGCGGGGCGGCTCTCGTCAGGCAAATTCTCACCTTTGCCCGCAAGACCAATACGTTGTTTGAACCGGTCGATCTTGGAGAACTGTCCGAGGAAATTACTTCGATGTTACGGCAGACTTTTCCGAAAACTATTTCTATCACGAATAATATTCGGGAGGAGCTTGCCAGCATTTTTGGCGATCGTTCACAGATCCATCAAGTCTTGTTGAATCTTTGTGTCAATGCGCGGGATGCGATGCCGAATGGCGGATCGATTACTCTGTCCGCTGAGTTATGCACAAAAGCACACGTTCAAAAACAATTTCCGCGTGCTGATCAACCTCAGTACGTATGCATCAGTGTTGTCGATACGGGCGAAGGGATGGATGATGTAACGCGCCTTCGGGCGTTCGATCCATTCTTTACTACCAAGCCGCAGGGCAAAGGGACCGGCCTTGGGTTATCGGTCGTGTTCGGCGTTGTCGAGGCACATCATGGGTTCATCAATTTATCGAGTGAAGTTGGAAAAGGAACGACGTTCCATATTTATTTCCCAGCCACTGTTACCATCGACCAGCCGATCGAAACGATTTCGACGAATGAAACGGCTGGTGCGAACTGCTCAGAAACGATTCTCGTCGTCGAAGATGAAGCATTGCTTTTAGACATGATTTGTTCTGTGTTAGAGTCGAACGGATACCGCGTGCTTCGCGCTGAAGACGGGATCAAAGCCCTTGAAGTGTATCAATCCCATATGGATGAAATTCAACTGGTTATTACGGACATGGGATTGCCGGGCATAACGGGGGAAGAAGAATTTAGAAAGTTGAAAGAACTCAATCCACAGGTAAAAGTCATTTTAGCCAGTGGGTTCTTGGAGCCGAATCTACAGTCTGCTTTGAGAGAAGCCGGCGCGCTCGGCTTTCTACAGAAACCCTATATGCCGCAAGATGTGTTGAAGCTGCTTCGCGGCATATTGGATCAATAAGGAAAGAGCGGCCGCAAAAGATTTTCCATCGACAAAAAATATTTCCCATGTGGCCAGAGTTTGCAATCAAAAAAATTGTTGGATTCACAAAAAATATTTTATACTATGCAACGTTTTTCATTGCCTTGTGAGAAGATGTTTTTAAATTCATGCGGGCGTATCAAAGGAATCCTCTGATGCAGGAACACATCCAGCCAAACTACTATGGAAAAACATTGGTTAAGCATACTGATGGAAGTAAAGCGATTGTTATGAACGGGAAATTTCTATGAATCTTGCTGAACGAGTCGAAGAAATTTTTAATGCGCGTTTCCATCGACAGCCGATGCTCGTGCGTTCGCCCGGGCGTGTAAATCTGATCGGCGAACATACAGATTATAATCTGGGATTTGTTCTTCCTGCCGCAATCGATAAAGCGATGTATTTTGCCATCGCACCGCGCACGGATCAAGTATGCCATGCCGTCGCGGTTGATATGAAAGAAGAATATACATTTGCCATCGACAATCTTCAAAAGACATCAGCGGGCTGGCCCAATTATCTGATGGGCGTCGTCGATCAATTGATGAAAGCGCATTATTCGCTTCAAGGATTCGATTGCGTTTTCGGTGGCGATATTCCGATCGGTGCAGGATTATCTTCGTCGGCTGCACTTGAAGCAGGTTTAGCGTTTGCTTGCAACCGCATGTTTCAATTGAAGATCGATCCGCTTGCGCTCGTTAAGGCAGCGCAGAAAGCAGAAAACGAATTTGTCGGACTTCAGTGCGGTATTATGGATCAATACATCAATATTTTTGGACAGCCGGAGCAAGCGCTCCGCATCGATTGCCGTTCGCTGGAATTTACTTACTATCCGTTTCATCATCCACGTGTAGCTATCGTTCTTTTTAATTCATGTGTGTCGCATTCGCTGGCATCGTCGGAATATAATCGCCGAAGAGAAGAATGCACCGAAGGCGTCGCGATGATCAAACAATTGTTTCCGTACATCGCGTCACTGCGGGATGTTTCCTCTGAAATGCTGAAGGAATGTCAATCAAAAATGACGCCGGTCATTTATCGTCGGTGCAAATATGTTGTCGAAGAAAATTCGCGTGTGTTGAAAGCGTGTGCAGCATTAGAGAAGAACGATTTGACTTCGTTCGGCGTGTTGATGCATCAATCTCACGAAGGATTGAGCCGCGACTATGAAGTCAGCTGCACAGAACTTGATTTTCTGCACTCGTTGGTCGAACACAATCCGCATGTGTATGGATCGAGGATGATGGGCGGCGGTTTTGGCGGATGCACCATCAATCTCATCGACCATGAAGCAATCGAAGCCACTCAGCGTACCGTTACAGAACATTACAAACGAAAATTTCATATCGATTTGAAAACCTACATTACTTCTATTGGCGCTGGTACAACGCTGATGCATGGGCAATGACATTTTTTATTTTACTGCTCAGAAGAAAATTAATAAAAAAAATCGTACACTATGGATGCAACAACTCTTGCACAGACCATGCTTGCCTTGGGCTTCGCGCATGAAGCATGGGGATGGATTCCTGAGAGTGGCCGAACATACAATCTTGAGAATATTTTGAGGAAACGATGATGGTATTACAACAATTTACACTTTTGCTGCTTCTTCTTTTACCGATGCAGGAAAATGTACGACATGAAGATACGCCTGCGGGGAACTTGATTGAAAGAAATTTTCATACTGCTTTCGATTATACTCTTCGATGGGGCACGAAAAGTTTTATGCGTTCTTTGCCCGATACTTTTACGATCAACGGATTGAACAATGCATATTTCTGGTATGAAAGCAATCGATACCTTTTGCTCAAGATTAATGAAAATGACTACCGCTCCAAACTCCTTGTCCTTCCGTTGGACGATTCGTCGCAGGTTCAGCATTTTAAGGATGTGATTACATTCAATGCTCGTACGAACCTGCTCGTTTGTATGGAGAAGAAAAATTCCGTCCAATTTACCGATCTTACCACCGGGGCACAGGCATCGATGCACGTCGCACTTCCGAAGGGTGCAAAAAATATTCTTTCCTGCATCGATTCTGCAACAATGACGAAAACGGAATTACAATTGCATTGGATGAAAACGCCGCCCCAACAGATTCATTCATATCGAATTCCAAAATTA
The DNA here is from genome assembly GCA_035541775.1 of Bacteroidota bacterium. GTDB lineage: Bacteria > Bacteroidota > Ignavibacteria > UBA10030 > UBA10030 > DATKMP01. The sequence continues at coordinate 10,851 of DATKMP010000042.1, forward strand.
GCCAGACCGCTTACACATTAATGGTTCCGATGGCTCTTGCCCTTGTTCAGGGAACGGATAAAAACTTCTGGGCATAGTGCGTTGTAACATCGGTGCTTCATCGAACCATCAAAACAAGAACGTGCGGAAGGCCGATACGAATGCAATTTTGTCGTTGCTTTACAATTTTTTTTCCCGTTACCTTTTTCCCTCTCTTGTAGTCATATCTTTTGTAAGCGAATTATGGATGGAAGAAACAACTATTTAACAGGAGGATACTATGGAAAACGTACTCGGAATATTAACAGGCATGCTGGCTGTTCTGCTTATTTTTGGAGGAGGCCCGACCTTGGTCTTCCTTATTTATTACTTCAGCCGAAAAGCAAAAAATAAAGAACGGATGGCATTGATTGAGAAGGGCATCGACGCGTCCATCTTTCTCAAAGAAGACTCCACCTTCAATCAAGTTCTGATGTGGGGCATGTTGTTGGGCGGCGTCGGATTGGGATTATTCTTTGGTTATGCTCTTTCTCTCTATACGCCGATGCGTGAAGAAGTTATTATGCCGATCTTGGCGCTTCTCTTCGGCGGTTTCGGATTAATTGGCTATTTTGTGTACAGGAAAAAAACCGAGAAGAACGCTGCCAAATAACTATGGATGATCTCTATTTGAGATTGGTGCTGGAAGGCAACGTTTCCAAGTTTTCGTACTTCATCGAAAAATATAAAAACATGGCATTCTCTATCGCATTTCGTATTGTCGAGAATAGAGAAGATGCAGAAGAAATTGTGCAGGATGCATTTTTGAAGGCGTTCCGCTCGCTCGAGAAATTTAGAAGAGATGCAAAATTTTCTACGTGGCTCTATCGTATTGTGGTCAACAGTGCGTTATCCCGCAGGAGGAGTAAGCAGCCGAAACCGAGCATGATCGATGTGGACGATGCTGCGGACGCCGTCGTTGAAGATGTCGAATCGGCGTACCGCCATCTCGCCGCAGTGGAACAACAACAAATGATCCATCAAGCGCTGAATGAATTGAATGTTGAAGATCGCCTTCTGTTAACGCTGTATTACCTCAATGAAAATTCCGTCGATGAAATTGCCGAAATAACCGACATCACTCAAGGTAATATCAAAATGAAACTGCACAGAGCAAGAACGAAGATGTATTCCATCTTACATAAGAATCTGAAATCAGAAGCTGGATCGCTCCTATGACAACACATTCGAATATTGACGATTCTACAAAAGATATCCTCAAGCATAGTTTGCTGGAATTGACGGATCCTCGTTTTCATGAAACGACGATGAAAAAAATTATGCGTGTAAGCCGCAGGCGGCGCTTGTTCGATAATATTTATCTCGGTTCTCTTATTTTTATCGCCATCGATACGCTCATCGCCCTTGCACTGTGGATGACGCATCTGAATATTGTCGATGTGGCATTCCATTTCGTGAATGTTCCAGAAAAATTGATTCCCCCAACAGAGCAATTGGAAAAAATTATTCTTAGTAATGGATTTCTTCAGTATAGCTTCCTCATTTTTGCCGTACTGATGGCGGCATTGCTTTTCATCGAATCAAAGTTTCATGGTTTCGAAAAACCAAAACAGCGGGGAAATTAGTGCTCATGGATTATTGATAGACCAATGACCTCGTTGAACATTGTCGTTCTATGTTGGTGGTTTTATAATCTTTGGAGAACACAGCATGAGCATTTACCGAATCATTTTGATTGCAAAGTTATCGTTGCGTCCGGCAATCCATCGGATGACGCATGCAGGAGTATTCTGTCTGCTTGTTCCGTCGATTGAATGACGACAAGGCACATGCCGTTGAATGCTTTTCGGAAATTTGCATGAAACGGTTCATGACTCGTCTCGCAGCCGTTATCGACTCCCGCTATTGCTCCTTGACCGTCAACAGAAAAATGAATAAGATTGTCCGCATATGGTACCAGCGTTCCTTGTTGATCGACAACCTTGACCGTGACAAAGGATAAATCTTTTCCATCGGCAGTTATAACGGTTCTATCGGCTTCGAGAATAATTTTTGCCGGTGCACCGGCTGTTTGTATTTCTTGCGTCAGAATTTTATTGTCGGCAGTTGTACCGATAGCTTTCAACGTTCCGGGAAAAAATGGAACTCTCCATTGGAGATGCAAGTCGTCGCCGATTTTTTCTTTTTTGCCTAACGATAGTCCATTTAAAAATAATTCTACGGATGAACAATTTGTATATGCCCACACGTCGACAGTGTCGCCTTGTTTCCAATTCCAGTGCGGAAAAAGGTGCAGGATGGGTTGCGATGTCCATTCGCTCTGATACATATAGTAAACATCTTTCGGAAATCCTGCTAAATCGATGATGCCAAAATACGAACTGCGCGCTGGCCAATCGTACGGTGTCGGTTCGCCGAGATAATCGAATCCCGTCCAGATAAACATACCGGAGAGAAAATCATACTTCTTAACAATCTTCCACGTTTCTTCATGCGTCGATCCCCACGGCGCGCTGCAATTATCATACGAAGAACATGTAAAATCTTTATTGCCGGTGGTGAACACGCTGTCCCAATAAATCGGCCAGCGGCGGATGCTGTCCGCAGGCATGTCGTAGTGTCCGCGTGTGGCAAGCGCCGATGTCGTTTCTGTTCCAAGGAAACATTTGGCTGGATAAATCTTGGGGAATTGCGAAAAATCATTCTGATGATAATTAAAACCGATAAGATCGAGAGCACCTGATTTAATTACGGGATTCGAAGGAACAGGGTCGCTGCATGCAGAAGTGATCGGGCGCGTGGTATCGAGCTGCCGAACGAGAGACCGTAATTCTTTTGCGATGATGATGCCGCTGTCATTCTTATCCCATTGTTCCATCAGTTCGTTGCCGATACTCCACATCACCACAGAAGGATGATTGCGATCGCGCTGCACCATATCTTGAATGTCCCGCTGATGCCACTCATTCCAATTCAATGAGTAATCGTATTTCGTTTTTCCGTGCTTCCACATGTCGAATGCTTCATCAAGAACGACAAATCCCATTTGATCGCAAAGGTCGAGCAGCTCCGGAGCGGGAGGATTATGCGATGTGCGGATTCCATTGACACCCATCGCTTTCAAGATTTCCAATTGTCGTTGTAATGCCCTATAGTTGACGGCAGCACCAAGGCAGCCGAGATCATGGTGATCGCACACACCGAGAATTTTCATGTGTTTGCCGTTCAGAGAAAATCCTTTAGCGCTATCGAATGCAAATGTCCTGATGCCGAACGGTGTTTCTGTTTGGTCGATCATAATTCCATTTTCTTCGATGGTCGTGATTGCTTTGTAGAGATAAGGATTCTCGACGGACCAAAGGAGAGGATTTTGAATGATAAGTTCCTGCTGTAAAGTTGATAAGGAATCAACAGAAAGTATTTTTTTAATATCTGCATGAGCAACAGAAATGTTTTGCGCATCGAGAATAGATGTCCGCAGCGTGATCGCTGCATGCTCACCCGATTTATTTTTAATGGTCGTCGTGATAGAAATTGTTGCAGACCGTTCATTCACTGCCGGAGCTGTAATGAATGTTCCCCAATGATCGACAAAAATATTGTTTGTTTTCACTAACCACACATTGCGATAAATTCCTGAACCCGAATACCAGCGCGAGTTCGGCTGTTGAGAATTGTCGACTTTTACCGCGAGAATATTTTTTGTATTCCCATAATGCAAATACGGTGTCAGTTCGTATCGGAACGAACTGTAGCCGTACGGACGTTTGCCGAGATACTGTCCGTTAAGCCAGACTTCGCTGTTGCGGTACACGCCGTCGAAATCGATAAACACAAGTCGATTTTTTTCTGTCTCTGGAATCGTGAACGATTTCCGATACCAACCGATGCCGCCTGGCAACGCTCCGCCGCCTGCCGTCGCGGGATTATCGTTGCTGAACTCGCCTTCGATGCTCCAATCGTGCGGAACATGGAGAACGCGCCATTGAGAATCATCATAATCCAAGCGTTGTCCATTGAGAACATCACCGAGATGAAATTGCCAGTTCTTCCCGAAATTTTCTCTTGTTCGTGGAACATCACGTTGCGCGTACGCAAAAGTGAAAATCGAAACAAAAATTCCGAAACAAAAAAGAATTGACCTCTTGAAAAAAAACAATCTGTGCATTACCATTCTCCTTTAATGAAAGAGCAGAGTTTTCGGAATGACTTGTTTTTTCAATCCCTGTCCTTCGATGCTGACTTCTAATGTTTTTCCGCCGCCTGCCTGAAAGAAATCGACTTTGATTTGGTGATATCCCGCTTTGAGAATCGTCGTGCCGGAAACTTCCGTCGGTGCATGCTGGCCATCGTTGTCCACAACGACATCCTCATCGATCACCAAATCGGCGCCGTCATCGGAGTTGACGTAAAATGTGTATGAGCCATCGGCGGGAATTTTTATGTAGCCGCTGTAGCGCACGCCGAAATTT
>DATKMP010000043.1:0-18732 GCA_035541775.1 Bacteroidota bacterium
TAACAGTCCTCAGGAATAATATCATCGACCTTCTTCTCTCCTCTCTTTCACAATTTCGATTTTCGTTTGAGGCGCACCAGATCGTCGTACCGATCTAAAAAAGAATCCGAAGAATTCTATCTATTTTATATAAAATTTCTGCCTCAATGATTGAAACGATACTGCTTGCGTTTTAGGCGACGATGGATTTGCTGTTTGAGTGAATACTGTCTTAACGAAGTGCGTTTTGGAAAAACAGTAGTTTTCACTCAAAAAAAATATTACATTATTGCCGTACACAATAACTCAACGCGAATGAATGTTGGAAAATTCTATTCAAAAAGCAACTGAATTTTATATATTGCTGCAGTCGAACTTTGCTGTAAGAATTATTTTTTATTCATGATATCGCTGAAACAACATTACTCTTTCATTCAATAACTATATTCTGCCGTTCCGAAAAATATCAACCATCACTCGACGAGCAGCAAGGAGAAAAATATGAGCACGAAAGTAACTATTATCGGCAACGATTTACCGAACATTCCATGGGAAAAACGTCCGAGAACATGCAATGATGTCCTCTGGCGATGGAGCAAAAATCCTGTGCTCGATTGGAACCCGATTCCTAACGCTGCACGCATTTATAATAGCGCCGTCGTACCGCATCACGGAGCCTTCGTCGGAGTGTTTCGCGCAGATCAACGCAATGGGCGCGCAACATTATTTTCAGGAAAAAGTAAAAATGGAATTCAGTGGACGATCGGGCCAGATCCGATCCAATGGGTTGATGAACACGGCAATCCGAATCCCACAAGCTATGCTTACGATCCTCGCCTCGTTCAAATCGACAATACGTTTTATATTACATGGTGCGACGATCTCCGCGGCGCTTCCATCGGATTAGGGCGAACAAAAGATTTTAAAACATTTACGCGCATGTCTAACCCGCTGATGCCGTTCAATCGAAACGGAGTTTTGTTCCCGCGCAAAGTGAACGGAAAATATATTTTGCTCAGCCGCCCAAGCGACAGCGGCCACACACCGTTCGGCGATATTTTTATGAGTGAAAGTCCCGACATGATTCACTGGGGAAATCATAAATTCGTGATGAGTAAAGGCGGACAAGGATGGTGGCAGGGAGTGAAGATCGGTGCAGGCCCTGTTCCGATTGAAACGACCGAAGGATGGTTGTTGTTTTATCATGGCGTTTCAACAACATGCAACGGATTTGTGTACAGTTTCGGTGCGGCGATTTTAGATCTCGATCAGCCGCACAAAGTGTTGTATCGGACACGCGATTATTTGTTGACACCGGAAAAATTGTACGAAACGTCCGGCTTTGTACCTAACGTTGTTTTCCCCTGTGCAAATTTATACGACGCAAAAACAGGACGCATTGCAATTTATTACGGTGCAGCGGATACAACAACCGCGCTAGCGTTTACACAAATCGATGAATTAATCGATTATATAAAAAAGAATTCAGAAGTCTTTTAATCAAATCGCCGAAGCGGCATCCATTATTTTGCTTCTTCGCTTTTCTGTACCGCGTTGAGTACGATTGATTGATCAAAGGATATTCACTTGCCATGCTTCATGGCTTTCATGATTTCAATAAATCCATACACCGGTCTCCGTACTTTTGTCGAAGCAATATTATTTTGCAGTCAGAATTGAAACAAGTTTTTGCTTGGGTGCTCCGTTTTTTTCCACGACAGGAAAATCGCCTTTGTAGCACCAGTGACAGTATGCGATATTGTTTTCCCGAAAATTTTCACAAACATCTTTGTACCAGCGCAACATAATTTCTTCCGGAATGGCAGGATAGACACCGAACTCGCCGCAGTACAACGGCAGGTTGTGTTTCTGCGCAAAGTCGATTGCCGGCTGCATTTCTTTCTTCAACACCTCTTTGGTAAAACAACCGTTTGCCATCGTGCGCATGGCATTGACGGTTTTCTCCGAAAGATTTTTGTATTCCGCCGTATCGACGATCCATCCCGGATAATTGACTGGACCTTTGTATTCAGAGGTAGCAGCCCACGATGCCGTGTGATGCGTCAAAGCAATTGGAACGTAGAAATGAAAGCTCAAAATAATATTCTTGTCGTTTTCCGGAAGTTTCAAGTCGGGAAACGTACTTGGGATCTGCCACATATTGGAACCGATCACAATCTTTCTCTTCGGCTCCTGCGTACGTAATGCGGCAATGGCTTTGTTGAACACCTTGTTCCAATCGTTCGGATTGACGGCAACGGCTTCGTTCATAATTTCGTACGCAAGTTTCGATACGGGATACTTGCGCAGTTCTTCCGAAAGTTGCAACCAGAAGTTGATGAGCTTCTGTTGTTCCACCGAATCGGTCCAGAGCTTGTTGGATTCGGCGCCGAAATAATGCGAACGAATGATATGCAGATCGACGATGACGCGCAGGTTCGATGCGAATGCCCACGCGATTCCCTGATGAAGCAATTGAAACGCATCTGTGTGCTTGTTCCCCCGTTCATCCCAGAACTGAACTTCGTCGATCGGAATGCGGACATGGTCGAAGCCCATCGTCGCAATATGCTCAAAATCGGATTTCGAAATTTCCTTGGTTCGCTCTTCGCCGCGCGCATCGTTTTGCGAAAGCCAATGACTGACATTCACGCCCGAGCGAATCGCGAATTCATTCGCCGAGGTATTGGCAAAATTTTGTTGTGCGTTCATCCACGTTCCTGCAATGAAAGATAAAAGAATAATTTTTTTGAACATCGTATTTCTCCTTGTCATGAAAATTCAATAATCGTTGCCGTTTTTCATTTGTGCGCAACTCGATAACTGACGAATGTAATTTCTTTGCTGTCCGGCGACCAAGGATTGACGTCGAACATTCCTTCGCCGCCGGTAAGTTTTGCAAGCACATCGATTTCACCGCCGCCGATCATGGTGTACGTCTTCGCGGACGCATCAAAAAACACGGAACCTTTTTTCATTACATCGCCGATATCGCCGCTGCCTTCGAACATACCGACCAAACGATTCTGCGAAAACAAAATGGTTGTTGAAAAAAATAGTATGAATAAAAAAACTTTGTTGAAAGAATATTGCATCGCCTTTACTTTTCTGATGATCGAAATTTTTATTAAAACATCACACTTCCCTTTCTGATTCTCCATCACACAAAACTTTATTTTTGCTGTGAAAGCCGTACAACCAGCACATCATGTGACGGCAATTCTGCTTTCAATATTTTATTTGTCGTTCCGATATTTTTTTTCATCCAAAGATTGCGGATGCTGTATGTGATTTCGTTCGTGTTCAGCGTTCGTTGAGACAGCGTATCCGTAATAATATTCTTCGACCAATCAAATTGGAACTTTTTCGTTTCCATAGAACGATTGAGAAAACATACTGCCCAATTATTATTTACCAACGGCTTCACCCACACTTCGACACTATCGATTGAATCGTACCGAAACGCTTGAATCCCGAGAGAATCCTGATCGAGAGCGATCACTTCTTTATTGGTCAGAATATTTTTTGTATCCGCGTTCATCGCGCTCAAATCGTTGCCGGACATGAGCGGAGCTGCCAGCATGCACCAGAGTGAAAAATGTGCGCGATCTTCGTTCACGCTCATACCGTTGCCCACTTCCAGCATATCGGGATCATTCCAATGTCCGGGACCGGCATATTGGCGAAGTTCTTTTTCTAAGTCGGCAATTTTCATAACACCCCATTGCGACCAATTGCCATGGTTCACTTCGCAATCGAAACATGCCGCAATATCCCCTGTGGTACGCCAGAGATGTCCGATATCTTTTGCCCACGACCACGGTTTATTGTTTCCCCATTCACACAAACTAAACACGATCGGCCTCCCTGCCGCATACAATGCATCACGCATCGTCGTGTATGCACCGACAGCGTTCAAGTTTTCCGTATTGCACCAGTCATATTTTAAATAATCGACTCCCCACTGCGCGTACATAATTGCATCCTGATATTCATGTCCGCGTCCGGCAGGATACCCACCGCACGTTTTTGAACCGGCGCAAGAATAAATTCCGAATTTCAATCCTTTGGAGTGAACATATTCCGCAAGTGTTTTCATGCCGGAAGGAAATTTTATTGGATCGGGATGAATGAAGCCGAGACTATCGCGTGTTCCCTGCCAGCAATCATCAATCACGATGTACTCATAACCAGCATCTTTCATGCCGCTGGCGACCATCGCATCGGCGGCAGCGCGGACGACGCCTTCGTTCACATTGCATGCGAATTTGTTCCAGCTATTCCATCCCATCGGCGGCGTGAGCGCAAGCGTATCGAATTTTTGTGCGTACACTGGCATAGTTGCAATCATCGCAACGAGAAGGTAAAACGCACACGCATATCGTCTGATATTCATTTCTTTTTTCATAAATTATTTCTTCCAGTTATCCGTTCTGAACGACGAAGCCGGCAAGCCCTCTTTATTAAAGAGCGTCGCTTCATCGGTGTTGTTCCATGCGTACCGCACGGCAATCGGTTTCTTGATTTCGGGGTTGAAAACCACCAGCCGGTTCCCAACGATTTTCACAGCAGCTTTTTTAAATACGCTATCCGCACCGGCAATCTGAAAATGATTTTCGCCTGTGCGTTCCTTCACCATCAATCCTTTGCCAACAAAATCGAACGAGAGAGCGATCGTTCCGTTTTGAATTTTCATGGATTTATATTGCGGACCGGAATAGAAAATTTTCTTGCTGTACGTTTTTGCCAGAGCACAATATGCCAAACGATCACCGACATCCATTTTATCTGCCGGATGAATGTTGTTGGGATTGCCGATATCGAGCGTTACTGCCATCGCCGTATTTTTGACTTTGAGCGCTTGCAATTGTGCTTCTCTCAAATTTTGTGAAGAGCTGTTCGGCCCGTAATTGTAAGGCGCGATCTGAACATAATAAAATGGAAAACTGCCATGCTTAAAATCAGTTCGCCAGTTTTCCATCATAGCAGGAAAGGTTCGCTTGTACATTTCCGGATCCGAAACATTGTTCTCACCCTGATACCAGATGACACCGCGAAACACGTACGGCATCAACGGATAAATCATGCCGTTATACAGGGCAGTCGCAGAATATCCAGAAAAATTCAATGCCGTCTTCGGGCGATTTTTATATTGATGATTCTTTCCGTCAAAGACAGAAAATATCCCCGAGCGATATTCCGCGACAGGCAAATATTTCCAAGCACCTTCGATGGAAATCGTATCGCTGCTGTCGTGGGCAACGAACATTTTTTTGCCATCGCCCCAGATTCCTCCTCCTCCCTGGTTGTCGATCACGCGAACGGCTATTTCCAGAAGAGAATCTTTCACCAGAGAATCAGGAATCGTGTACACACGTTCGGTCTTCCAGTATCCTTCTTTTAAAATGCTGCCGACCAGAACACCGTTCACATACGTTTCATCCATATCATCGATGGGACCAAGATGCAGCGTTAATGTTTTTCCTATCGAGGTATGCGACAGTTCAACTTGTTTTCGGAACCACACGGCACCGTCAAATTCTCCGACTTCTGTTCGTTCCCAATAGATCGGCAAGTTCATGAGCGCCCATGCACTGTCGGGGTAAGACTTGGCTGAACATTCTTGATCGTTAAAGCGCAACCCTTCCCATTTGTGCGATGGATCTTTTCCGCCGACGGTGATGGACGGCAGTGCATTCAGCCATTGGTCCACCATCAAGATGCTATCTTTGCTTGCTTCAATAGTATTAAGCGTCGATTGATATTCGGGAAATTTTTTCAAGGTTGGGCTGCTCATCCATGCATCGACATTGGTGCCACCCCAAGCAGCTTCGATCAATCCCACGGGAACGTTAAGCGACGTCGAAAGTTTTTTTCCGAAGAAATACGCCACGGCACTAAAATTCTTCACCGTTGAACTTGAACATTCTTCCCAAGTTCCCTTGCATTGAACGGTCGGCATAACGGAATAATTTCGTTCAACATGAAACAAACGAATGTTCGGATTTTGTGCATTCGCAATTTCACATGCAGAGGTAGCAATGGTATCATGCGGCGGCCATCCTTCGAGCGGCATTTCCATATTCGATTGGCCGGAACATAACCATACTTCACCGATCAACACATTTCTCAAAACAAAAACAGAATCTCCGTATTTGATCGTCAGCGTGAAAGGGCCAGATGCTGCCGGCGTTTGCAACCATACTGTCCAGTTGCTATCGTTCCCAATCGTTGTCGCCGAAACATTTTTGTTCCATGATCCAGCAGCTTCAATTTTGGCGCCGGGCATGCCCTTTCCCCACACCGGTACTTTTTCTTTTTGCTGAAGAACCATATTATTGGTGAACAATGGAGCGAGAGAAAAATCATTCGACTGAGCAGAAAGAATATTAAAAACTACAGCGTGGAAAAGGATGATCGAAGTACGAAAATACCATGATTTCATTTTGAACATTTGAACCTCTCTAAAAATAATCGATGAACAATTCGATAGCTTGCAAAGTCCTTGCCAGCAAGGAAGAATTTTTAGTACGTTTTTCCTTATTTTTTTATAGTTATGAGATAAGGAATTTAAATTCATTTATCAATACTATAAAAGATTATTAACCTGATAATTTTTTTCTCTCTGCGATGCAGAAATAGGACAAGAATAGTGAATGATTATGGCATTATTTGTGCGTTGAAATGAAAAACATTTATTGAGAAAGCAAAACTAACGATATGATTATCTCAACTGTCGATCTTTGCATCATTATTGGATATTTCTGTACCGCCATTCTTTTGGGAATTTTCGTATCACGACGCGCTAAGAAAAATATACATTCGTACTTCCTTGGCAGCAACACACTGCCGTGGTGGATCCTTGGCATTTCTGATGCCTCCGGTATGTTCGATATTACCGGCACCATGTGGTTAGTGTATATCCTGTTTGTGTACGGATTTAAAAGTGTGTTTCTGCCTTGGGTCTGGCCGACCTTTAATCAGATTTTTTTAATGGCATATCTATCAATCTGGCTTCGCAAGTCGAAAGTGATGACCGGCGCACAATGGATCGAAACAAGATTTGGTACCAGCACGGGCGCGCGGCTTTCGCATATCAGCGTCGTGATCTTTGCATTAGTCAGTGTCATCGGGTTCATTGCGTATGCATTTAAAGGAATCGGAAAATTTGCCGCCGTCTTTTTTCCATGGAATTTAACTTGCACTTTGGCGAACGGATTCGTTATTCAATCGCCGGATATGTACGCAATTATTTTGATGTCGTTGACGGCAATTTATGCCGTCAAAGGCGGAATGTTCAGCGTCGTGATTACCGAATTCTTACAATTCATCGTCCTCACCATCGCTTCACTCACGATCGGGGTCATCGCGTTTTCCATGGTTTCGCCGGAACAGTTGCAGCATGTTGTTCCTGCCGGCTGGACTTCGCCGTTTTTCGGCTGGCATTTAAATTTGAATTGGACAGGACTGATCGATGCCGTCAACACAAAAATTCAGACAGACGGCTACAGTATGTTCGGCTTCTTCTTTATTATGGTACTCTTTCAAGGCATCTTCAAAGCAGGAGCAGGCCCGGCACCGAATTACGACATGCAACGCGTGCTCGCGACTCGTTCTCCAAAAGATGCATCAAAAATGAACTGGTTCGTCAACGTCGTCCTGATCTTCCCGCGCTATACTTTGATTACAGGCATCACCGTTCTTGCCCTGCTTCATTTTTCACCGCAGCTTCAAGCAATGGGACCGAACATCGATTTCGAAATGATCCTGCCGTACATTATTAAAAATATTCTGCCAGTGGGACTTGTCGGCTTGCTGCTGGCAGGATTGATCGCTGCGTTCATGTCCAATTATGCTGCTACCATCAACGCTGCACCGGCGTACGTGGTGAACGATATTTACAAACGCTTCATCAATCCTCACGCCGAAGACAAGAAGTATGTTCAATTAAGTTATCTTACAACTATTGCATTCGTGATTATCGGATTTCTTTTCGGATTTCTTGTCGATTCAATCAATCAGGTCACGCTCTGGATCGTCAATTGGCTGTACGGCGGCTACACGGCATCCAATATTCTGAAATGGTACTGGTGGCGTTTCAACGGACACGGATATTTCTGGGGCATGATCGCCGGCATTATCACATCGCTTGTCATTCCAATCGCGTTCCCGGCAATTCCTGTCATGCTGGCATTTCCGTACGTGTTTGCCGTTTCGTTTGCCGGATGTATCGTTGGGAGTTTGCTTACAAAACCTGAAGCCGACGAAGTATTAATGAAGTTTTATATGCAAGTTCACCCGTGGGGCTTCTGGCGCCCCGTGCTGCAAAACGTGCGTCGATATTATCCTTCATTCGAGCCGAACAAAAATTTCAAACTGGACATGTTCAACATCGCAACGGGAATTATCTGGCAAACATCGTTAGTGGTTCTGCCGATGTCGCTCGTAACCAAACAATATGGACTGCTCATCGGTGTAACATGCTGCATCATTCTTACATCGATCATTTTAAAAATATCTTGGTGGAATAATTTAGAGAGATTGAGCAAAGAAACGCTTCCTGCAGATTTCGATGAACGCATGAAGCATGGCGTTCCTCAGCAGGTACCTGCCAGTAAAATTTTGACCGCCGACTCTGCCATCGCCGAAAGGGTACGATAATGCAAAAAATTGCGTTCGATAAAAAAGTCCGGCAATTGTTTGCCGAACATGAAAAACTTATTCGGCGCAAGAATGCCAAGAGTAAGCAATGTAATGGTGTTTATTGGCGATATGTGTATCCCGTGGTGACGGCAGCACACACACCGATATTCTGGCGGTACGATTTGAACTTCAAGACGAATCCATTTTTGATGGAACGCATGGGCATCAATGCCACATTCAATTCCGGTGCCATCGAGCATCAAGGAAAAATTTTGTTGCTGGTCCGTGTGGAAGGCAATGACCGAAAATCGTTCTTCGCCATCGCTGAATCCAAAAACGGCATCGACAATTTCCGCTTCCGCGATTATCCTATTCTCCTGCCGGAAACATCGGATCCGGACATCAACGTGTACGATATGCGTCTCGTGCAACATGAAGACGGATGGATTTACGGACTGTTCTGCACCGAACGAAAAGACACCGAGATGCCGCGCACCGATACCTCCAGCGCCATTGCCCAATGCGGCATCGTGCGGACAAAAGATTTTACATCGTGGGAGCGGTTACCCGACCTTGTCACAAAATCTCCGCAACAGCGCAATGTCGTACTTCATCCGGAGTTCATTCACAACAAGTACGCATTTTATACGCGACCACAGGATGGATTTATCGAAGCGGGTTCCGGCGGTGGCATCGGTTGGGGCGTGTGTCAAGACATTACCCAGGCGGTTGTCGATAACGAAATTATCATCGACGACCGTTTCTATCATACAATCAAAGAAGTAAAGAACGGCTTGGGACCGGCACCAATTAAAACGGAAAGGGGCTGGTTACAACTTGCACACGGAGTCCGCAACACGGCTGCCGGTTTGCGCTACGTGCTGTATCTGTTTCTCACCGATTTAAAAGATCCCGCAAAAGTCATTGCCGCTCCCGGCGGATATTTTCTTGCCCCGGAAAACGAAGAGCGCATCGGCGATGTTTCCAATGTCGTCTTCAGCAATGGATGGGTGAAGCGCGCAAACGGCGACGTCTTCATCTACTACGGCTCGTCGGATACGCGCATGCATGTTGCTGTATCGTCAGTCGATAAACTGATGGATTATGTTTTGAACACTCCTGAAGACGGACTTCGCTCCGGCGTCAATGTGCAACATCGCATCGAACTCATTAAAAAGAATCTGGCAATTTTGAAGAAGAAATAAATCCACTACTTTCTTTCTTCCGGGCGTTTTCGTTCAAACGAAAACGCTTTTTATATGCCCTATCCTCATCTTTTAACAGATATCGACATGGAAATTTCTACCACCAAGTCCAATATCCGTCCAACATTCACAACAAATGCTTCTCGTACATACTTTGACGAATACTTTCCTTTTTATTTTTCAGGATAGGCGCCGATATACTCCGCTTTATGATCTTGCAGTCCGAGCGACGTTGCAATGTCGGACGGCACGCGGCTGCCCGGGAATGAATGCAGCAGTTGATAATTTTTCAAATCCCTGCTCAAAAATATTTGATTGTTATCGGTAGGAATGTATTGACAATGCTGGAATAATGCCGGATATAAATTCTGAATTCCCACAAACGAAGCGAATGCCTTTTCGCTCGGTTCACCGGCAACAACACTCCAATAAATCAGTGGCCCAAAGGCATTGGAAGAATCTCGGACAAACACATTGTCATCAATTTGTTTGAGTTGTGATTTTGGCAATCGTTGATACAACGAATCCGGCTGCCACACGGCCATCAACGGGCGGCGATACTTGGCATCGCCGGTCAAAATATTATTGACAAACACATGGCCTTCACGCTTTTCGACATCGGGGCCGGTGCTCGGATGCCAGCCAAAATGATCACCCGCAGCAACGCGTGCGTTGCGGCCAATACACGCCGTGCTGTTGATAAATGTATTTTGATAGATGCGTGCATTGGAACTGTTGAGAATCATCAATCCATGATCGCAATTCACAAAGACATTGCCGGCAACAGTAACCCCTTTGGAAATTTCGAAGAAGAATCCGTTATCGCTCGGCCAGAGTTGATTTTGGGGAAATTCAAAGTTTGTCGAACCGACACCTTCTACCCAGTTATTGATGAACTTTCCATCGACGTTGCCGACATCGAACCAGACGCCGTTGGAATGCGGAAGGTCGATCACAAGATTATCCTGCACGGTTACCCGGTGGCATTGATCGAAAATTTTTACCGCTGCCGGGAAATAGCCGGTAATGACATCGATATTATTGCGGGTAAAAATATTTTTTTCGAACAACACATCATTTGAGCCGATGATATACACGCCTTCGGTGCGCGTGTCGCTTACTTTACATTGACGAAGAACTGTGTGATCACCGCGAAGATAAATTCCAACGCGCGAACAAAATGTGACGGAACAATTTTCCAGCGTTGTACCAACAATTTCTTTTCCGAAGGTCGATTCGTCTTTCAAACCTTCCGGATCGTTGCCTTCGATTTCAATTGCACGATAAGCATATTGTGAAAACGCAAGTCCGCGAATAATCGGGCCTTTGCCGTCTGATTTTTTTCCATGACATTCTTTTGTTGTACGAATAAGCGCGGCATCGTGCGCGGTAATTTCGATCACATGTTTTGCCGGATCAAGAGCAATGTACACGAACCCGGTTTCATAATCGATGTAGTACGAAGATTGATCGACTTCTCCTTCCCATCCCACGGCGTGCAAGAACGCTCCATCGGCAAACACCATATCGTTGTTGAAACGGCAAAGCGGCGTGGTTTTTCCATCGTGGTCGCGCACCCACCAATCCGCCGGTTTGGACGGAAACAGATGCGACCATTTTGTTTTCCACAAACCGTTGCCGAGATTTTTCCAATCGGAAGCAACTAATGTTCCTTTTATAATGGGCTGTTCATCGTTATACGGCTGCATCGTAATTTGCTGATTCAACACTAAATCGCCTGTGCGATAGATGCCGCCGCGTAAAACAATTGCATCGCCGGCGACAACTTTTTCAAAAGCAGATTCCAATGTCGTCGGAGATTCAATCGATCCTCCCGCCGACTGCTCATCCCCATTGGGTGAAACATAAAATATTTTATGAACGTCTTTGGGAAGCTGATATGTTTGCGGCACCGGACCGTACGGACCACCGGAGGGCTGTGCGTTCATCACGGAACAAACAAACAACATAAAACAGAATATTGCAAATAGACAAAATCGATTGGCATTCATAATATTTCCTTTACAAAACAAATAATAGTGTGATAGTGTACCGAGAATGAAGGAAAGATGCAAGCAGAGATTCGCCTCGTGGGTTCGTTCCATTCCAATAAAAAAAACCTCAATCCGTTTACCGAACTGAGGTTTTTCTTCTTCCTCATTAAAAAGCAGTCAAGATAGAATCGCTTCCACCTTTAATTTTGGTTTGCCGTTCAACAGTTTTGGAATAACACTTCCCCCAATCGTAGCACCGACAAAGTTCAAGCGAACGATATTGGCAAATCCAATAGTTTCTGATTATCTTACAAACAGGATGAATCAAAATATTTTGGAGTTTGATGCATGGAACATTTTAAAATTATAGTTGAAAACATCCCGACGGTTACGTTGCTTATCTTTTAGGACTCAAAGGTGCGGTGGTCGGCGAAGGTGATACCTATGAAGAAGCATAGCGTTTGTAAAATCAATTACTTGCACAAGCGCTAACACTCGTTAAGTAAAGATCAAGACAACAGCACCTCTACCCTTACTTCCTTTTTACCATTTACCGGCTTCGGAATAACATTTCCTTCGATTGTGACGCCATCAACTATCAGGCGAACTTTATTTCCGGAACTTTCCCGTTTTACATCGATGAGATACGTGACGCCCTGAAATTTTCGTTGTGCGGAAAATCCTTTCCACTTTGTTGGAATCACCGGTGCAATCATCAAGCCGTTGAGTGTCGGGCGAATGCCGAGGATGAATTGCGTGATAGCATAATAATTCCATGCCGCCGTTCCTGTCAACCATGAATTTTTCGCTTCGCCATGCGTCGGCGCATCTTTGCCGGCAATCATCTGTGCATACACGTACGGTTCGCAGCGGTGTTTCTCGCTGATTTTTTCCCGCACCGACGGATTGATGCGGCTGTAATACTCAAATG
Source organism: Bacteroidota bacterium (assembly GCA_035541775.1). Taxonomy (GTDB): domain Bacteria; phylum Bacteroidota; class Ignavibacteria; order UBA10030; family UBA10030; genus DATKMP01. The sequence continues at coordinate 12,753 of DATKMP010000043.1, forward strand.
CGCGGTCGCCGTTGCCGATGCGCGTTTCGGCAATAATCACCCATGGATTGTTGTGACAAAAAATTCCTGCATTCTCTTTATAGCCAGGAGGATACGACGAAATTTCTCCGAGATGTACATAATATTTTGAATACGCCGGCTGCTGCAGCATAATGCCATGTTTGGTAGCAAGAATATTATTGACAGAATCGAGCGCCTGTTGTGCAAGACCGTCATTCAATCCGATGCCGGCAAGCACGCAGAAGCCCTGCGGTTCGATAAAGATTTTTCCTTCTGCGTTTTCTTTTGATCCGACTTTCTTTCCGAAATCATCGTACGCACGAATGAACCATTCTCCATCCCATCCGAACCGGTGAACCGTGTCATCCATCTTCACAGCGGCAGATCGATAACTCTCAGCATTCAATTTTAATCCGCGGCGTTCTGCGATGTCCGCAAGTTCACGAGCTGCGAGCACAAACATTCCGGCGATGAATACAGATTCCGCAACTTTGCCTTCTTTATTTGTCGTCGTCTGAAAGGATTGACCAGGCGTATCAGAGAAGCAATTCAAATTTAAGCAGTCGTTCCAATCGGCGCGGCCGATGAGCGGCAGGCCATGCGGCCCGAGACGATCCAGTGTGTACTTCAAACTGCGTTCGAGATGTTCATACAGCGGCGTTTCGCTTCCGGGTTTATTATCATAGGGAACCGGTTCATCAAGAATCGTCCAGTCGCCGGTTTCTTTTATATACTGCGCAACGCCGATGACGAGCCACAACGGATCATCGTTAAAATCGCTGCCGATATCGTTGTTGCCGCGTTTGGTCAGCGGCTGATATTGATGATACGCGCCGCCGGTTTCAAGCTGCGTGGATGCTAAATCAATTACACGTTCGCGCGCACGTTCCGGGACCATGTGCACAAAGCCAAGCAAGTCCTGATTGGAATCGCGGAATCCCAGTCCGCGGCCGATGCCGGATTCATAGAACGAAGCCGAACGCGACATATTGAATGTTGCCATACACTGATAGGCATTCCAGATATTCACCATGCGGTTCGTATGCTTATCGGGAGTTTTCACCTGATACAATCCCAGCAATTCATCCCAATATTTTTTTAATGCATCAAACGCCGCATCGACATTTTCTTTCTTCAAATATTTTTTGATAACCGGCAGCACCGTTTTTTTATTGATGGTTTGCGATGCCGGCGGATCGAATTTTTGCTCTATCGGATTTTCATGATATCCAAGCACAAAGGTAACGACGCGTGTTTCACCGGGTTTTAAATTGATCTTGACATGATGCGATCCCATCGGCGCCCAACCATGCGCGATGGAGTTGAACGATTTTCCTTTTTCCACTGCCACCGGTTTCTCCCAGCTCCGGTACGCGCCGACAAACGTATCGCGCTGTGTATCGAACCCGGCAAGTTTTTCCGAACACGCAAAGTATGCAAAATGATTCCGGCGTTCGCGGTATTCGGTTTTGTGATAAATCACACCGTCTTTCACTTCCACCTGACCCGTGTTAAAATTCCGCTGGAAGTTCGTCGCATCATCCTGCGCATCCCATAAACAAAATTCGATACTGGAAAACGCAGAAAGCTTACGCGGCTTCTTGCTTTCATTCGTTACTTTCAATTGCCAGATTTCCAGCGTTTCGCCAAGCGGAACAAAATAAAGCGTTTCCGCTTTAATCTGTTCAAAGGTTGAACCGATGATGCTGTATCCCATTCCATGGCGACAGGAATATTTTTTCAATGCGTCTTTCGTCGGTTGCCATGTCGGCGACCAGAATTTTTTCGCCTCGTTGTCGCGAAGATAAATGTATCGCCCGCCGAAATCAAACGGAACATGATTGTACCGGTACCGCGTGATGCGCCGCAAGCGTGCATCCCGATAAAATGAATATCCGCCGGCAGTATTGGAAATGATGCCGAAGTACGCTTCGCATCCAAGATAATTGATCCAGGGCAGCGGCGTATCCGGCCGCGTAATCACATATTCACGATTTGCATCGTCAAAGTATCCGTAACTCATGTTGTTTCCTAACGATTATAATTCGACAAGCACTTCGTTCTTATCCAGCATTTGTTCAACGGGAATCAAATTGCCGTTGATGACGGTGCCGTTGAGCATCAGCGTTGTCACACCTTTCTGTTTTCTGTTTTTATTTTTTATCACGATGTCGAGATTTTTTCCTCTGAAGCGGCGCGTGATTTTTATTTCTTTCCAATCGGATGGAATACATGGATCGATGCGCAAGCCGTTATATTCCGGTTGAACGCCGAGAATGAATTGCGTCACCGTGTAATATGCCCACGAAGCAGTTCCACTCAGCCATGGCAATCGCGATGCACCATACCGCGGACTGTATTTGCTGTTCGTGAACTGGCAGTACACGTACGGCTCCGTCTGCCGGATTTCCGCTTTGGTATTGTATGCCGACGGCATGAACATTCGATAATATTGATAGGCGCGATTTCCATTGCCGACTAACGTTTCGGCAACAACCACCCAGCTTTGCGTGTGCTGGAAGATCGAACCGTTTTCTTTCATTCCTTTATTGAACAACCGCGCTTTGATTACCTGTGGATCGGTATGTTCCACCGGCGGATCGCAGATCATTATTCCGTAATCGGTGCCGAGACGTTTGTTCACCACATCCAATAATTTTTTGGATTGTTCTCCGGAAGTGTGTCCGCTGATGACTGCCCACGGCTGCGGTTCCAGAAACATAGACGCTTCATCGTTTTCTTTTGAACCGAATTTTAATCCGTCGGCACGGTATGCACGCATATACCATTCGCCGTCCCATGCGTACTTTTCAATATTATCATCTAATGATGTAAGATGACCTGACGCCCAATGCGCTTCTTCTGTCTTGCCGAGCATTTCTGCAATTTCTTTGTACGTCTTTAACGCAAAGCGCAGCTGGAACGCGACGAATAATGTTTCGCCGTCCTGACCGAGCATAAGGCAATCGTTCCAATCGGCAGAAAGCCCGCACGGCAACCCATGTTTTCCGGAATGATCGAGACTGAATTGAATGGCGCGGCGCATGTGCCCGAGCACAGAATCGGTTCCCGTATCGGCATACGGCAATATTTTATTGTAGAAGGCAATGTCGCCGGTTTCTTTGACGTACGCGGGAATGGTATTGAACAGCCACATGCAATCGTCGGAACGAAACTCATGCGCTGCCGGCGCTTTTTCGCTGCCGGGTTTGTGAGCGAACGGTTTCACGACCGGCATCGCACCGCCGTTCGAAACCTGTCCGGTAATCATCAATTCAAGACGCTCTCTTGCTTCATCGGGAATCGTGTGAAGCACGCCGAGCATATCCTGCACCGTATCGCGGTAACCGAGACCGTCGCGCTCGCCGGTGTAAATCAAACTTGCAGCGCGCGACCACGCGTACGTGATGAGCGAGTTGTACGGATTCCACATATTGAGCATGCTGTTCAATTCTTTATCCGGAGTTTCCGCCGTCATTCCTTCTAACCGTGCATGCCAGAATTTTTTCACTTTATCGAGTTCATCATGCACTCGTTGAAGTTGACCGAATTCTTGCAACGCGTTCTTCCCTTCAATCTCCGCTTTCCCGATGCCCATCAATACAACAAATTCTTTCGACTCACCGGCCTTCAACGCAAGATCGATTTGTAAAACGCCGCACGCGTTATCGCCGACCGCAATCGAATTTTTACATTTGCCCTGTTCAACGACAGCAGGATTGGCGTACGTTCCGTACGGCCCGATAAACACATTGCGATCCGTATCGAATCCTTTTACCTTCGCGCCGCCGATAGCAAGAAACGAATGGCGCGCCTGTTCGACGCCTTCCACGCGTTCTTCAGCGTACGGCATCATCACATTTGTTCCGTGATCGATCATATTATCGATCACATTCATCTTCATGATATATTGCGAATACTGAAGATTAATTTGGTCCTGATATACATTCCAGATGTTGGCATACTCGACATACGTGAACAACCGCAGCGAACGTTTTTTGCGTCCGGTGTTCGTCACCTTCACAAGCCAGCATTCGAATAATTTTCCCAGCGGAACAAAATACGTCGATTCGGTTTTGATGGAAGAATATTCGGATGAAATTTTTGTGTACGCAGTTCCGTGACGGCATTCGGATTTATATTCTTTCAACGATTTTCCTACCGGCTGCCACGACGATGACCAGAAATCTTTACTGTTGGTATCACGAATGTAAATGTACCGTCCGGGCTGATCCATCGGCACGGAGTTAAATCGCAGCCGCGTAAATCTTCCTTGCGCCGCCGATTGATAAAAGCTGTACCCGCCGGCATTGTTGGTAATGATCGCTCCGTATTCCGTCGAGCCAAGATAATTGCTCCACGAACGCGGCGTATCCGGGCGTGTGATGACATATTCTTTATTCTTATCGTCGAACTTTCCGTATTGCATTTTCAAAATCTCCCAACAAAATATATATTCGTTTTTATGCGGTCACCGATGCTGCTTCCGCAGATTTCCGTCGTTCATCTAATTCTTGTTTTACAGTTGTCATCGTTTTTTCATCTAAGTTGTAGAAGAACACAAGAACAAGAAGCGCAATCGTTCCGACAGCGACCGGAATAATGCTCATCATATCTTTCAATCCGTTTTTCACCGCTTCATTTTGAATGACGTTGGCGACGAATCCGGTCTGATCTAAAATAAATGCCGCGACCATACTCCCGATCGCCCATCCGAGTTTGTTGGACATAATCGATGCAGAGAACACCAGTCCTGTTGCACGATGGCCGGTTTTCCATTCGGAATAATCCGCAGTGTCGGCATACAAGACCCAGAGCAGTGCGGAAATCGGTCCGCCGGTAATCGATCCAAAAAATTGCAAAACTAAAATCAGCAAAACATTTTCCGGCTGAATGAAATAAAACGATCCGGTAAAAATAAGTGATGCAATGAAGAGAATGATGACGCTGCCTTTTCTACCGAACTTTTTTGCGAACCACGGAACAATCAGCACACCGACAAGAGACACCGCCTGGCCCAGCGTATTGAAGACCGATGTCAGCACTTCAAATCCGAATTTATGACCGGCATCCAACAAAGCAATCTGTTCTTTGCCGAACATCGCATTGATGGGATTTAACAGATACTGAATAAAAAAGTTTGATATGCCGGTGAGCAGCGGACTTGCCTGTTCGCCGATATAATATTTAAAATAATGCGTCGTGACGCTCAAACGAATACAGACGAAGAGAATAAAAAGTATCGTGACTAAGAACAACATCATCCAAGGAAAATTCTGTGATAAATCTTTTAAATCGCTTTTAATCGGCGTCTTCTCTTTCGCAATCGGCTGAATGCGTTCGTGTGTGGACATGAATGTAATGAGGAAAAATAAGATTGCAGCAACGCCGTACACCGCCATCGTCATCTGCCAGCCCTTGGATGCATCGCCGCCGCCGAAATACGCCGCCATCGGAAGCACAGTTGCCGAGACGATAATGCCGCCGAGATACGCACCGGTAAATTTAAACGAAGACGCGCTCGTTCGTTCTACCGGATCGCCGCTGATCACACCGAGCAATGCTGTGTACGGAATGTTGATCGTGGAATACAAAAACATAAACAGGATGAACGTGATGTAGGCATAGACAATTTTTTCGCCTTCGCCGAACTGCGGCGTTGAAAACGCCATCACGGCGGCAACGGCTAACGGCACAGCGCCGAATAAAAGGTACGGCCGAAATTTTCCCCAGCGGCTTTTCGTTCGGTCGGCTGTCATGCCGATCACCACATCGAAGACCGCATCGAGAATTCTGGAAATGAAAAACATCACACCGGCAACTTTTCCCGAAAGACCGAATATATCCGTATAAAAAAATAAAAGCTGCGACATCACCGTCGTCCAGAACAAGCACGACGCCAAGTCGCCAAAGCCGTACCCGATTTTTTCTTTCAAAGGAAGTTTTTGTGTTACCGTTTCCATGTACATCTCCTATGCAT
>DATKMP010000044.1:0-5666 GCA_035541775.1 Bacteroidota bacterium
GCATATCGATCTTCCGGGGATGATGAAATGGAAATGGCATTGCCTGCCGAGGAGGAAACGCCCATGCAAGATATGGAAGAAATGGGTGCGCCGCGGCCAGCACACGAGGGTGTGGTGGGAATGCAGCAAATGATGGGCAAGTTGAAATTAACGGATGAACAGAAAAAAGAAATAGATAAAATTGTTTTCGATGCAGAGAAACAGGCAATTGCACAGCGAGCCAAGGTCGCGACTGCGCGGCTTGAATTGCGCCAATTGTTTAAAGCGGACAATCCGGATAAAAGCGCCATCGAGAAAAAAATTAATGAGGTGACAGACCTTTCCACCCAACTTCACATCAATCGTGTTGAGGGATGGTTCACGATCAATAAATTGTTGACTCCCGACCAGCAGAAAATCTGGAAACATGTCTTGGCAATGCATTCTCCGATGGGTCATGGAAAATTTGCCAGACAGTTCGAAAAGGGACGCCAGCATCCCCAATTCGATCGCCATACCAGAATGAATGGCGGTGAGTCTTGCTGTCCGCCGAACTCCCAGACGCCCGCGCAAAAATAACAAACCACCCAATAAGCGTCATTTATTCTATCAAGCCGGGAACATTGTTTCCGGCTTTTGTGTTTTATAAAACAGAAGAGATGCTGACACGATGGGAATTTTATTGAATCTTTTTTTTCCGGCCGGCGTCTAATCATGAAAAAGGAAAAAATATGCCCGTGTATGATTATCGATGTGAAGCATGTCATAAAGTATATGATGTTTATCATAAGGGAAAAGAACTCGTGGATGATGTTGTGTGTCCATCATGCGGTTCAACAAAACATATAAAATTGATGTCGATACCGGCGATACAGATGGGAAATCATTCACGGGCGGATGAGTGCCATGCCGGAGGATCATGCGAGAGCGGCGGATGCTGCGGCGGCGCGTGTGGATTAAATTAAATATTATCGAAGGACGAATAATGTCAGAACATTTAACGAAAGAAACATTTCAAGAAAAAATTTTTAATTACGAACATAATCAAGAGTGGCTCTTTCGCGGCGAACTTCCCGCGGTCATTGATTTTTGGGCGCCGTGGTGTGGACCGTGTCGAACGGTCGGACCTATTATAGAAGAACTTTCGAGCGAATATGCGGGGAAGGTGAATTTTTACAAAGTGAATGTTGATGACGAACAAGAGCTTGCCGGTGTCTTTGGCGTACGCGGTATTCCCTCGTTGCTGTTTGTCCCGAAAACCGGGAAGCCGAAAATGTCCGTCGGCGCGCTTCCGAAAGACGCATTAAAAGAAACTGTTGAAAAAGAACTCTTATCGTTTGCCTGATCTTATCTAACAATGTCCGGTACAATTCCCTCCTAAAAATCCGGACGTTACCGTAACCGATCCCGATTGTTTGTAATCAATCGGGATTTTTTTTGTTATAAGTGAAAGTATGATACCAAGGTGCATACTCTTATGGCTATATATAAACAAATGGCTGTTTCATCTCTAAAGAAAAAATACTTATACTTGAAAAACCATTAAAAGAGAAAATAGAAGGGTTCGTTGTCTATGCAAAAAATGGCACAAGGTATGTAAGAGTATCACTAACAAAAATAGTACGCGCAAGGGAAAAATGCGCCGAACGATGATTTAAAAACTTTTTGCAAAAAGGTTTTTTGTTGCAATGCTCGTTACGATAGGATCGAAATAGAAATGTCGATAAGAATGAAAAGGGATTGTTGTTGGAGGGTAAATGAAAAAGTCATCTAACCAGCCGTCGAAACCAAGAGGGCGTTCAAAAACCCATCTCAAAAAGAACATTGCTGCAAAAATAAAAACAGCGCCATTGCACATCGATCACGATCTCATCCACACGCTCGTAGATTCCCTGCCGTATAAAATATATGTAAAAGATCGTCAATGCCGGAGAATCCTTTCTAATCTTCCAGATGTCCTCAGTTTGGGATGTCAATCGGAAGCAGAAGTTCTTGGAAAAGACGAACTTGATTTTTTTCCAGCCGAGATTGCTTCTCATATTTTATCCGATGATCGATCGGTTCTGCAATCAGATACGCCCGTGATTGGCAGGGAAGAAAGTTATTCTGATGCACTGGGGAACAAATGTTGGCAGCAAACAACGAAAGTACCCATACATGATAAACGCGGCAATGTCATAGGCATCATGGGAATGAGCTGTGACATCACCAAACAGAAACTGCGTTTAGATGAGCTTCATCAAGAGAAAGTTCTGTTTGAAGCATTAATGGAAATTATTCCTGACAGCATTTACTTCAAAGACCGCGAAAGCCGGTTGTTACGGATATCGCGAAAAGAATTGAAAGATTTAAATCTCCGCGATATGAGCCAAGCTATTGGAAAAACGGATGCAGAGTTGTTTGGCGAGGAGTTCGGGAAAAAAACATTTGAAGAAGAACAACGCTTGATGAGCTCTGGAGAATCGATCATAGGATCGATCGAAAATAGAAAATTAAAAAATGGAGAAGTGATCTGGACATCGGCGACCAAAATTCCGTTGCGCAATACGCAGGGGGAAATCTATGGATTGGTCGGCGTGACGCGCGAAATCAACAAACTGATCCAAGCTCAGGCAGAACGAGATAAAGTCATTGCAGATCACATTAAGACGGAAGAAGCTCTCCAGCGTGAGCGAAAACTCTTCCGTTTGGTGATCGACAACTTACCCGATGCAATTTATATGAAGGATGCTGAATATCGAAAAACGATATCCAATATTGCCGACCTCCGAAATGTGGGGAAGTATTCTGAAGAGGAAGTTCTTGGAAAGACCGATTTTGAAATTTACCCTGCCGATGTTGCCGCCGCTTTTTTCGCAGACGACCAATCGATTATTCAATCAGGGAAACCTGTTATCAATCGTGAAGAATACTTTATTAATCCACAAGGGAAGAAACAATGGTTGTTGACTTCGAAGATTCCGTTCCGGGATGAACAGGGAAACGTTGCCGGAATTATCGGCATAGGCCATGATATAACGCTGCGGAAACAAGTTGAAGAAGCGTTGTGGAAAACTCACGAGGAATTGGAACAAACGAATAACGAATTGCAGCAAGCAAGCCGTGTGAAGAGCGAATTCCTTGCCAATATGAGCCATGAAATTCGCACACCGCTCAATGCTATCATCGGTATGACAGGGCTTTTGTTGAATACGGAATTGACCGATGAACAACATGAATTTGCAGACACGGTGCGCACAAGCGGTGAAGTTCTTCTTTCTCTGATTAACGATATTCTGGACTTCTCCAAAATTGAAGCGCAGAAAATGGAATTGGAAAGCCAGCCGTTCGAAATACGGCGCTGTATTGAAGAAGCTCTTGATTTAGTGACGCCGAGAGCAACAGAGAAAAAACTGGAGCTGACATATTCGGTAGAAGAAGGACTGCCTTCGACGATTATCGGCGATGTAACGCGTACCAGACAAATTCTCGTCAACCTGCTCAGTAATGCTGTGAAGTTCACGAGCGAAGGAGAAGTCGATGTGGCTGTGACAGGCCAATTGCGCGATCATTACAAGTATTTATTGCACGTCACCGTCAAAGATACCGGTATCGGCGTGCCGGTGGACCGCCAGAGCAAATTGTTCCGTTCGTTTTCACAAATCGATTCATCGACAACGCGCAAATTCGGCGGTACCGGCCTTGGCCTGGCCATCAGCAAACGCTTGAGTGAATTAATGGGCGGCACGATGTGGGCAGAGAGTACGGGAATTCCGGGCGAAGGCACGACATTTCATTTTACCATTCTTGCCGGAATCTCCGGGGAAGAATTGACGCCGTTTGAGGGAACAAGTTTATCCGGAAAAAAATTATTGATTGTCGATGATAATAAAACGAACAGACAAATACTCGTCCATCAAACTCACTCATGGTTTATGCAGTCGTGGACTGCGGCATCCGGCTGCGAAGCGCTTGCTTTATTTCAGCAAGGGCTGACCTTTGACCTCGCAGTGCTGGATATGCAAATGCCGGAAATGGATGGGTTAATGCTGGCAGACGAAATTCACAAACTTCCGCAAGCAAAAAACCTTCCCCTCATTCTTTTATCTTCTTTGGGATATCGTGAAACTGAATCCGAGAACCCGCGCTTTGTCGCTTCACTCACAAAACCGGTGAAGCCGTCTCACTTGTTTGACGCACTCAATACTGTAGCGAACCGGCGTGCGGCAACCATACGAAGGTCCTCTGCAATGCCGATGCAATTTAATATTGAAATCGGAAAACATCATCCGTTGACAATTTTATTGGCCGAAGATAATATCATCAATCAAAAAGTTGCGCTGCGATTCTTAGAAAAAATCGGTTACCGAGCGGATATTGCGGCGAATGGATTCGAAGTATTAGAAGCGTTAAACCGCCAGAATTACGATGTGGTGCTGATGGATGTTCAGATGCCGGAAATGGACGGCGAACAAGCGACGATCGAAATCCGCAAACGAATTAAGCGTGATGTGCAGCCGCGCATTATTGCGATGACGGCGAATGCCATTGTTGGCGATCGGGAACATTATCTTTCCATCGGAATGGACGATTACATCTCTAAACCGGTGAAGATCGAAGATCTTGTTCGTGCGCTCATGGAAAGCGATTCGCTTTCCAGCATACTCAACAAAACTGTTGAAAAAAAGAAGAATTAAAGTCCCTTTAAATTCTCTCCCAAAGGCGTATTATTACCGAAGAATTCCATTTGTTTGGACGAAAGCAGCTCTTAACTTCACTAAGGTTTGTTCGGTTCTCGTTGCTTCATTGGTTATTTATATCCAACTGGCTGGTTTAAATTTTTTCAAAAAAAAATAATTGATTCAAAAAATTCAATTAATGTCGTAATATTTTTGTCTAGAATTTATTGGCACGGGGATTGATTTGTAGGATCATGTAATGAACGTTCGTCTTAATAGAGGCTGAACAGGAGGGCCGATGTGAGTGGAAGACGAGCATTGTTTTAACAACCGGTATGGAGTATTATACTATGCAGTGGTTTTATGATTTAAAAACACGGACAAAAATTATTTCATCGTTTTTAATTGTGTGTGCGATTACGGCGATTGTCGGATTTATCGGTATCAGCAATATGGGTAAGATAAACTCAACTGTCGAGACTATGTATAACGACCATCTTATGGGGATTAGTGAAAATAAAGATGCGAACATCAATTTAATCTATTATGATCGTGCTCTAAGGAATTATGTGCTGTCGCGGACACAGGAAGACAGAGAGAAATATATTCAATCGATGGCTGCGTATAAAGATTCTATGATGGCACAGCTTGCGTTGGTAAAAGCATCCTTAGTAACGGAAAATGGACGCGAGATTTATACGAAAATACAATCTTCACTAAACGATTATTTTGTACAAGCGGACCAAACTATAAAAATAACCAATCGAAACGGACTTTCGAAGATCACTCCGGAAGTTTGGGACGCTGTTCTTGCAGCTCGAAAAGCTGTCCAAGTACCGGACGAGCTTATGGATCAAATGTCCACCGCAAAAGAGGTGTTGAGCCAAAAAGCATTCGAGGATAGTAATAAGATATACGATGACAGTCGATTATTCATGATTCTGTTTATACTTGGTGGTGTCGGCATTGGTATTGCCATCGGCATGGTTTTAACGAATTTCTTTACTTGGTGGTGTCGGCATTGGTATT
>DATKMP010000045.1:0-2593 GCA_035541775.1 Bacteroidota bacterium
AACGAGAAATTTATTTCGCTGCTTGGCGACGGCAAATCCTGCATAAAATGATTCGAGTAAGCGTTCAATGCGCGCACGATGTTTTTGAGGAATGAATCGTACAAGTTTCGTGAGAAGTCGAAAAAAAATTTCCACTTTAAAGAACAATAACAAAAAAATGAGCATTAACGCAATGCAGATCGCTAAGAAGAACGGACGCGTGGATTCTGCATTGGAGATAAACGGATCGAGCGAATGCGGATAAATAAAAATAACGACGCATGCAAGAAAATAAAAACTCATCATATCGAGAATACGTTCCACGACTACCGTTGCAAGCGCGGAACTTGTAGAAACATTTTCTAATTTTCCGAGAACATACGGGCGCACTAATTCTCCTACGCGAGGAAGAATATTGTTCACTGCATAACCGATCATCACGCCCGAAAAAAGATTGCGTGTGGACATTTTCGGTTTCACCGGTGCAAGCAAATACGACCAGCGCACGGCACGCACCCAATGGCTCAGAATAGCAATGGGAATAAGCAACGCCACGTACCAATAGTTGACGCCTCGAAGGGAATTGAACAAATCGGAAAATTTTATGCCCCGGAACGCAAAGTATAAAAAACCGAGGGCAATAAAAAAACTGAGCGTGTATCGAAGAACCGCTTTGATCTTGTTTGGCATCGTCATATACTTGAAACGATTTTAACGAAGGTCCACTGTTTCAGCGCCCGCAGGCGGCGTAAAGCTGAACGTACGCTCTTTGAGGTTCACGTTGAGTTTGATGTCATTGATGGTATAGGTCGTCGTGGTTTCGTTCACATCAAGGATCAATATTTTTTTCACCATCCAGTTATTTTCTTCCACCCAAATTTTAACGGACTTAATAAACGAGCGGTCGTCTTTCGGCACAAGCTTCAGAAGCGCTTGCTCGCCGCTTTTCTCTTTTTCTGTTCCAAGAAATGTCGCATAATAGTTGGACGGCAAGTTCAACATAAACTTATCCGGCGTCAATGAGTTTTGATTTTCTTTATAGTGATCGATAATCACTTGATTGTTTGCCGGTGAATATGCCCACACGGAAATTCCATCCGTCACAATGGTTTGATGTTCCGATTCGATGCGATAGCGATTCGGCTTTTTCATATACAAGGTTCCGCTGAAGCTCTGTTCAATGGTAGAATAGCCGAACTTCACTTGTTGTTGAAATTGTGCAACAGCATCATCGATCATTTCATAACGATGTTGAATTTGATCGGTGATAAATTTGACCGTCAATTCTTTTTCTTGAGCGACTGCAGTACTCCCCAAAACAAACAAGAGCAAACTCAGTGTTACTTCCCTCATCATAAAAATCTTTCACATTTACTATTTGTGTAACAATCCAATATCCGGATCAAGATTACAAATCTTGCGGCGGCATATTCGGATATTTTAAAATTCGTTCTAACTCGGCGTCGGTTTCGACCAGCACCAATCGCGCTTTACTGCCGTCAAACGGACCGACGATACCGGCAGCTTCTAATTCATCCACCAATCGCGCTGCGCGTGAGTATCCTATTTTCAATCTGCGCTGCAACAACGAAACCGAACCCTGTTGATGCCGCACAACGATGTGCGCCGCCTCTTCAAACAATTCGTCCTCGCTTGCACCGCCGCCGAGACTTGATTGCTTTTTCTTTTCGATCACCGACGGCAGTTTAAACGGATTGCTGTATCCTTTTTGTTTGCCGATATGATTCATCACGCGTTCCACTTCGTCCGTGGAAATAAATGCATTTTGAATTCTGCTTGGCTTTGGCGAACCGGACGGCAGATACAACATATCGCCGTTGCCGAGCAATTGTTCTGCGCCGTTCATATCGAGAATTGTACGCGAATCTGTTTTTGAAGAAACTTGATACGCAATTCGCGCGGGAAAATTCGCTTTAATCACGCCGGTAATAACATCGACAGAAGGGCGCTGCGTTGCAAGCACTAAATGGATTCCGACAGCACGTGCAAGCTGTGCAAGCCGCGCAATCGGTTCTTCCACTTCACGCGCTGCTGTGATCATGAGATCCGCCAATTCATCGACGACAACAATCAAGTACGGCAGCTTGTGATGTTTTTGCGTTTCGGTATCGTGCAACCGCCCATCGGCAATGCGTTCGTTGTAATCTGCAATGTTGCGCACGCCCGCCGCTGCAAGATGATTGTACCGATTTTCCATTTCCAATTCAACGCTCTTCAACACCATCACCGCGTTGTTTGGCTCGGTGATAATTTCTTCGTCGATATCGGGACACACTGCTAGATAGTGATTGCGAAGCTTCTTGTATAATGTCAGTTCGATTTTCTTGGGATCGATGATGATAAATTTTACTTCGCTCGGATGCAATCGGAAAATAAAACTTGTTAAGATGGTATTGATGCCGACACTTTTTCCCGATCCTGTTGCGCCGGCGATCAGCAAGTGCGGCATCTTGGCAAGATCATCGACGCAGATTTCTCCGGAAATTGTTTTGCCCAGCGCCAGCGGCAGAGCGGCTTTGGAATCGCGAAACTTTGCGGAATTGATCGCGCCGCGTATCGTAACCAACGCAGGTTTATGATTTGGAATTTCAAC
>DATKMP010000046.1:0-3964 GCA_035541775.1 Bacteroidota bacterium
CTTTTAAGCACCGTATCGCGCAAGATCGGAACAAATTTTTTCTCTTTTCCGATCATCGCGCCGAATGCCCATTGAAATCCGACATTGGCATCCTTATCTTGGTACGCCGTTGTGGACGGGGCCGGTGATTTTTCGGTCGAATGAAATCCAATAAAAAATATGCTGACGACGATGGCAACAATAAAAGAGTATCGCATAAAACGTTTCCTCAAATTAGTGCGAGATAATGGAAATAGTCATTTCTTTGTCATAATCCGTTTGGCTGCGCGTGGGATTTTGAGCGCCGTGTGTTTTGCGTTTCACTTGTTCTTCCACATATTGCATCAACTCGTTGATCGTAACAGTGTAATCGTTATTGTAATCGGCTTTGCCCTGCATACCTTCCAATAAATAATAGGTAAAGACGCCGTGGCCGATTTCGGGATATTCCTGTGAAACTTCTCCCGCCGCACTTGCGGTAAAAACAACAATCCCTTCTTTCGTTTTCGAAAGATCGGTCAGATATTGATTCACTAAATTTTGTTCCGTTACACCCAGGCCGCGCGTTGCAAAATTCACGCTGATGTTTCCACTGTGGCATGCATCCGTGAACACCACAACGCGTTTTGCATTGATATGGCGCGCGAGCACCGTTTGAATATCCCACATCGGAAATGCTGTTGTGCCGAGTTGGTTAGGATCGCTGTCATACGTAAGCAAATACATATTTTGTTGGCGTGCAGGTTCTGGCGAACCATGTCCGGCAAAATAGATCATCACTAAATCGATATCGATTGCTTGTCCTAAAAAATTGATAAGCGCATCTTTAATGTTGGGGAGTGTTGCATCTTTGTTCAGCAAGACACGCAAGTGGTCGGAATCATAGCCGCCGCCTTCGGAAGTACGCAAAAAACTTGCAAACGCGTCGGCATCGCGATCGGCATATTTCAATCCCGGAATTCCTGCATTCTGATATTCCGAAATACCGACAACCACCGCCCATCGTTGCGGCCCGCTGCTTTTGTCACGCTTCGCTCCGTTGGTCGCTGCCGTCGTCGATGCATTGCTTGCAATACCGGTTTTTCGATTGACGCCAAGGGTTCTGGTAAAAATTTTTCCGGTTTTACTCGAGATCGATAATTGAATTTGGTTATAGCCGGCAACCAGCGGAATATCTTCCGTCAACAAATCGCCGGCACCTTTCAATGCCGGTACTTGCCCGCTGACAATTTCCGTCATATTCACCGAAATGGAATAGGAGGCAATATCGAACCATGTCAGGAATTTTAACGGCACCGAAACCACATCGACATCGGCATTGTTTATGGGACTTTCGATTTCCACCGCTTCATCATCCGAAAGCCGATGGATCATGCCTTTCACTACAGTCAAATGTTTATACGTATCTTCCGCGCGAACTTCAAAAGAATTTGTCCCTACCGAATCCAACTTTACCATTGCGGTAAAATGTTTTGCGGCTTTCATGCCAGCGGGAATGCGAACCGTATCGGATGCTGTGCGAGAAACCAACGGAACGGATATGCCGTTGATCGTTACCGTTTTGATATCCGAATCGTCGAATGCCCAACCGCGAATTTCGTACTCCGTTCCAAATATTCGCGGCAACGGCGCAGCGGGTTGTTCGATGGTAATAATCGGATTGGTGGTGTCCGGCGGTGCAGCCAATACTTTCCACTTTTGAAGCATGCCTTGATTCGTGCCGACGACGATTGATTCATTGTTGACGAATGAAAGATATGTTACATTGCCGTTCACTTCTTTTATTTTTTTCCGTACAGCAAATGTCGCGGCATCATAAAACGTCAAGGAACTATCCACCGACGCGCTTGCGAGCCATCGCGCCTGCGGATCAAAGGTGAGCACTTTAACAGCGACGGACTGTGTGATCGTCGTTTTCAAAACACCTGATTGTATATCCCACAAATAGATAACGCCGTTTGCAGTTCCTGCTGCCAACAATTTTTCGTCGGAGCTGAACGTCAACGTTGAAATTCCTATTTTACTATCTTTCCAAGAAATCACCGGCTCAAATTGCTGGGCATTGAATACTTTGACTTCACCCGTGGATAAACCCACGGCAATAAATTTGTTGGATGGAGAAGCACAAAATGCGGTAAGGTCTTCTTCTCCCATCGACCATGTTTTTATATTGTTCCCCGTGACAGCGCTTGTCGTTTGGAGAAGATGATCGTTGCCCGCAGTGTAGAGGATATTTTCGGAAGTGTTCAACCGCAATCCGAGTATACTACTGCTATGCACAGAAAATGTATTTTTAATTTCGCCTGTTTCCGAATTCAGCATATAGACATTTCCATCGGCGCCTCCCAGAAATACTGTTTGCCCGGATGTTGAAAAGGAAAGCGAACTCATGCGCATCGGCAAGGCAATGACCGATAATTTTTCTTTGAACGTCGCGACATCAAAAATTTTGAATATTCTTCCCGCTGAAACCACTCCGAGAATGTTTGCATCCTTGCACAACTCGCCGCTAAAAATTGGCGCCTTGAACGCCTCAACATTTTGTGTTTGTTCGACGTATAATTCCGACTGCGCCGAAGCGATACCCGCTCTCATGGCGACTATCGCCAGTAGAGCAATCATGCACCTGCGAATATTCATAACTCCTCCTCCAAACTCAATAGTCAGTATATCAACACATGTTCGTTTTCGCTGTGTTGCAGGTCATACGTTCACCCGCGGTTGCGCCTGCGCACAGACCTGCTTCGTTATTCTTCATCGCGTTTTTATTTAATGTTCGAGTTTTTTCGAGTGAATGTCAAGCAAGAGTGAAAAAACTTCGTTTATCAAGCGGCAATGTGCTTGACAGCAGAACAAATTCATTCAACGCGGCTTTTTCTTCCACCATGCATTCAACCGCGCGCGGAAATCTTTTTCTCTGCCGAATTCGCCGGGTTTGTAGTAAATTTTGTTTTTTAAATTGTCGGGAAGAAATTGCTGTTCGACAAAATGACCGGGAAAATCATGGCTGTAGTTATACCCTTCGTGGTAACCCAATTCCTCCATCAATTTGGTCGGTGCATTCCGGATCGGCAGCGGCACAGGAAGATTGGGAAGATTGTGAACATCGTTCAACGCTTCATCGATGGCAAGATACGATGCATTGCTTTTGGGACACGAGGCAAGATACACTGCCGTTTGCGAAAGGATGATGCGCGCTTCCGGCATACCGATATAATCCACTGTCGTAAAGCACGATGTCGCGAGTGTGAGTGCGTACGGATCGGCATTGCCGATGTCTTCGGAAGACAGTACAATCATACGCCGTGCGATAAATTTCGGATCTTCTCCGCCGTCCAACATACGCGCCATCCAATACACCGCCGCATCGGGATCGCCGCCGCGAATGCTTTTGATGAATGCCGAAATAATATCGTAATGCTGTTCGCCTTCCTTATCATACAACGTGAACTTTCGTTGAAATGCTTCCTCTATTTTTTTCTTGGTGATGGTGAGAGAAGCATCGGGATTAGGTTTTGTCAATCGAAAGGCATTTTCCAATCCATTCAACAATTTTCTTGCGTCGCCGCCGGAAAGAAGAAATAAAAAATCTGCATCTTGAATTTCAATGTTCCGATTCGAAAAGATTTGATCCGAATGAAGAGCGTGATCTAAAATTTTCTGCAACGCTTCTTTGCCAAGCGATTCCAGCACGTACACTTGACACCGCGACAATAACGGCGAGATGACTTCGAACGATGGATTCTCCGTCGTTGCACCGATAAGTGTGACCGTTCCTTCTTCTACCGAATGCAGCAGCGCATCCTGCTGCGCTTTGTTGAAGCGATGAATTTCGTCGATGAACAGTACGGTTTTTTCAGCGCGATTTTTTTCAGCCCGTGCTATCACTTCGCGCACATCTTTCACACCGGCAGCAACGGCATTCAATTGGTAAAAATTTGCTTTAAGGTATTGTGCGATCAATCGCGCAAGCGTCGTTTTACCG
>DATKMP010000047.1:0-7949 GCA_035541775.1 Bacteroidota bacterium
TGAGAAATCGTTTGTACAAAAGATTCTGTATCGTATGTATCGTGCCAGCTGTTATACAAATAATCTATATCCCAGCAAATATTTGGAAGGAACGACAGGAAACATAGTGCACTCAGCGATGCGGTGACCAGAGAACGAGATATTGTACGCGAAGCAATCTGAAATAATTCTGCCGTACCGATTGCACCGGCGTAGAATAACAGAATGAGCAGCGGGAATAAAAATCGAATATCGTTGATAGGATAAAATAAAATGGGAATGGAATAAACGCATAAAAAAATGAAAAGAAGAATCGTGTCTTTTGATTTACGATAAAGTGTTCGTGCTCCATACCCGCACAACCCGATGCTAAGAATAAAAAGAGGATATTCTAAAATGCGGGCAGCCAGTTGTCCGAATTTAATCATGGAATGCGACAGATCCAGAACGCCAATGGAATCGGTTCGAATATCCGGCATAAACACCAACTGAACCAGGTAATGCCAATAAACGCGAACGTTGCCCAGTAATCGCTCCCAGAGTTCCATCGCGAACGGCGCGGCGGTCGATGTGTACATATGACTAAAAAATATTGTCGAATTTTTTAAAGGAGGATTTTCAATGCCGGCAACGATGATTTCATTACGAACAAACCATATCAGATATGCCAAGAGTGAAACAAGAAAAATTAACAGTGCGCGTTGATATTGTTTTTTCCAGAAAAAAAATACGGTGGCAGCAAGCATCAAGGAAAGACCGACCTCTCGTAAAAATATTCCCGCGACGATGACGGCGACAAAAATATATTCCTTCCAATGTTCCGATGCCGATTCTTGGATGTCTTTTGCGAATAAAAAAAATGCAATCAAACATACGACGAAAGGAATTTCCGAAAGCACTTGCGTGGAGAATATGAAAAACAACGGGTGAAAGGCAAGCGCCGCCATCGCGAGCCAAGCCGCCCGGCGATTGCCGTTTGTTTGTTCGATCCATCGATAAAAGAGCCACAAGGCAACAAGCGAAAGCAGGAGCGTTGTTATTTTTGCGCCGGCAATGCTCATTGGAGCAATCCATGCGGCAGGCACGAGCAGCAATGGATACAACGGTGCGTGAATGACATACCGGGTCGGCTCGGCCGCTGCAATATCTAAAAATCCTTTCCACTGTGCAAGCGCGTTCGACCATGCAAGATAACGCGCACAATCGGGAGTGTACATCAGCAATTGATTCAGCGCAGGAATTCCCAGCGCAAAAAAAACAATCAGGAACAGAAAAGCAGCAAGATGTTTTTTGATGAATGGAATCATAAAGATTTATTTCCCGGTAAATTGAATTTTGAGATTCACAATCTCCGGCGTGTTGCCGCTTCGCATGGGCGGTCCCCATCCGCCGACACCGCACGAAACGTAATATTGTGTGTTGCCTTTTTTCAGATAGCCCCAGCTCAATTCGTACACCGCCCTGGTAATATAATTGAAGGGCCAGAGTTGCCCGTGGTGTGTATGCCCGGAAAGCTGCAAGTCGATTCCATGGTCTGCAGCGTCTTCCAAATGCATCGGCTGGTGATCCATCATAATGATTGGCAGCGATCGGTCGATGCCGGCGAGAAGTTCGTCTAACGATTTTCGTCGCTTTCCGTAAAACTGCCTGCTGCTGATATCTTCTCTTCCCACTAACACAAAAGCGCTGTCGATTGTTGCGGTGCTGTCGCGAAGTTCGACGATGCCATGCTCGGTCAAATATTTGCAAGCCGGATCCACGCCGCCGATATATTCATGATTTCCCGTAATCGCATATACGCCGTACTTCGATTTTATTTCTCGAAGCAATTCTCCCAAATTTTCTCTGATGACCGGCTGAATATCTTCATCCACCACATCGCCGGCAAACAGAACGATATCGGGATGCAGCGAATTTATTTTTTCGACGATGCGTTTAAAATGCCCATGACAAATAATTGTTCCCAAATGAATATCGGATGCTAATGCGACGTTCAATGTTTTTAACGGTGATTGCTTGTTGATCGAAAGGTCGAGTGTCCGAATGCGCGGATACATGGCATTGAATCTCATGCCGATCACACACACAAGGACGATACCGGAAATAATAATTCCTGTCCATTGTTTTGCCGCATGAATATTTTGAGTGATGAAGGATGGAAAAAACGGGACAACGTAATTTACCAATCGCACAACATCGATGACCAAGATCGCTAGAAAAAAATATACCATGGCACCGAGCCAGTACGAACCGATCCACACCATGCCGTCACTGAACCATGATAATGTGATGCGTTCTAACAATCGAGCGATGATGTACGAAAGGGCAAGAAACCAAAACACGGCGATATACCAAATTCGTATCGGCGATCCATGCGGAAAGAGTTGTAAGCCGCGAATGAAAATATACGTGTTCAACAATCCATATATAGCGAGAACGATGGAAAAGAAAACGAGAAACATTTGTGTGCGCGTCATGATATTCCGACAAAATAAATTTATGTATGAATAGAATAGAGGATAAGAACCGCAAATTCAAGCCATTTTTTCTGTTGATACGCCTTGTTTTTTTATCTGATATTCCATAGAATAAACCCCACGATGAAGGAAATGCTTATGGAAGAATTTATGAATGCTGCGCTGGAGGAAGCGAAGATCGGTTTGCAGGAAGGTGGAATCCCTATCGGAGCAGTTTTGGTGATGGAGAAAAAAATTATCGGGCGCGGGCATAACCGGCGTGTGCAGAATAACGATCCATTAGCGCATGCGGAAACGGAGTGTATTCGCAATGCCGGGCGCATCGGCTCGTATAAAAAAGCTATTATGTTCAGTACACTGATGCCGTGTTATTACTGCGCGGGAGCGCTGGTGCAATTCGGTATCGATCAATTAGTGGTCGGAGACTCCACAACGTTTCATGGCGCGCCGGAGTTTTTGCGCGACCACTGGGTAAGCATCGATGAATGGAATTGGAATGAGTGCAGTGAGTTGATGGATGCATTCATCCAAAAAAATCCGACGTTGTGGAACGAAGACATTGGAAAATTATAAAAGACAAAACGATACGATGAAAAATGCACAAGAAGAATTGATGCGGAAAGCGATTCAGCTTTCTATAGAAAATGTGAAATTAGGAAAAGGCGGGCCGTTTGCGGCTATCGTTGTAAAAGACGGAAACATTATTTCGATGGGAACAAACAGCGTAACATCGACAAATGACCCGACGGCGCACGCAGAAGTGGTTGCCATCCGCGAAGCTTGTAAAGCACTGCACAGTTTTCAGTTGGATGGATGCGAACTATATACGACGTGCGAGCCATGCCCGATGTGTCTCGGCGCGATCTATTGGGCGCGGCCGCAGCGTGTGTATTATGCCGGAACTCGCACCGATGCCGCCAACGCAGGATTTGACGATTCGTTTATTTATGATGAACTGACAAAAAATATTGCTGACTATACGATTCCAATGGTTCCGCTGTTGAACGAGGAGGCAGTCGCAGCATTTCATGCGTGGAAAGAAAAAGAGGACAAAATTCGGTATTGATTAAAATTGGATTGCTGTTTATTGTTCTGTGCCGATATGAATAATATCGCTTCCGAATTTTTCGCGCAAACCATCGACGGTATGTAAAATTTCTTGTTTCTTTTGATCGGTAGGGAAGAGAGTCATTTGTTCTTCAGCATCGAAATT
The DNA here is from genome assembly GCA_035541775.1 of Bacteroidota bacterium. Taxonomy (GTDB): domain Bacteria; phylum Bacteroidota; class Ignavibacteria; order UBA10030; family UBA10030; genus DATKMP01. Next base: position 3,670 of record DATKMP010000047.1, read on the forward strand.
GGAAAGGCGCACACCGATGAGACGGATCGCGAGATTACGGGAATACGATTCATCCAATAATTTTACAATATTGTTTCGAACGAAGGTATCATCATTCGTCGGTTCAACACTTTCTGCGTGTGTGATGGTTTTAAAATCGGAGTAGCGCAGTTTTAACGTAATCGTTTTTGCTTTCCATCCGTTTTTCCGGACGCGCGAGCACACGTCTTCTACTAATTCAAATAAATATTTCTTTAATTCTTTTCGGTCGGAAATATCTTTCGAAAATGTTTCTTCACGCGAAATACTTTTTGCACTCCATTCTTCGCCGATCATGTCCGAACCTCGCCCATTGGCGGAATGATAAATCCACAATCCATGTTGTCCGAGAATTTTGATGATTTCCTGTTCCGATTTTTTCTGAATGTCGGCAACCGTGTTGAATCCTTTGCTGCGCAGATACGATTCTGTTTTTGTACCGATGCCGGGAATGACGCTGATATCGAACGGTGCGAGATAGGTTGCTTCTGTTCCATGCGGAACGAAAATAGCGCCGTTGGGTTTCACACGGTTGGCAGCAATTTTTGCGACAGTTTTATTGGAAGCAAGTGCAATGGTGCATGGAAGTCGAAATTCTTTTAAGACCAATTGCTGAATGGTTTTCATGAATCCCGGCAGATTGTTTTGATATAATTGTTCGCAGCCGCTAAAATCCATATTCATTTCGTCGATGGAAGCACGTTCCACCAACGGCGCAAGTTCGCACATGCGATGATGGAGTTTGTCCGAGATGCGTCCGTATTCTCCGTGGCTGCCGCGGACAACGATTAACGACGGACAAAGTTTAAGAGCACGCGCAGTCGGCATGGCAGAATGCACACCGAACTTTCGCGCTTCGTACGATGCGGATGCAACAACCCCGCGTCCTGTTGCACTGCCGCCGACAATGACGGGTTTGCCGACAAGCGACGGATTTTTTATTCGCTCAACGGAAACAAAGAAACAATCGAGGTCGAGATGTGCAATATATTTTTTTCGGTCGCTCATACGCTTTAATAATGTAAAATGAAAAATAATGAACATATTCGCAAATCTCTCAAACGTGGATGAAACGGAACTTTCTCGTTTATTATTCGTAACTTTCAATAATTGTCAGGACAATAGTATGGAACACAACATTATACGACTCATCAAAGAAAATATTCTTCAACGCCGACAGAACGTGGCGGAATTTCTCGAAACCGCAGACGCGCCGACGATTCGCATGCGTGTCGGTCCGGCAGGTGAAAGTGCCGCCGCAGATTGTGTCAAGGAACTCGATACTTGTCTTCATAAAGCAGAAGATCATACGCTGGGCATCTGCGATATTTGCCAAGGCGAGGTGGACGAAAGCAGACTGAGAATGGATTATACTTCTTCGGTTTGTCTCGAACATTTGAGCAGTGAGGAGCGCGCACGTCTGGAAAGCGATCTCGAACTTTCACAAAAAGTTCAGCGGGCGCTCCTTCCACAATCGCTGCCGGAGATTCCGGGATTAGAACTTGCTGCGTTCAGTCAACCGGCACACATTGTCGGCGGAGATTATTTTGATTTTCTCAAATTCAAAGACGACTCTCATGCGATAGCCATCGCCGATGTCATGGGGAAAGGTGTGCCGGCAAGTATGTTGATGGCGAACTTGCAAGCGTCGCTGCGCATTATTGTACCGGAGAGCGATGAACCCGCATCGATTATTTGCCGCTTAAACCGTCTGTTCGGCCGCAATATCAACTTGACGAAATTTGTCACATTCGTTCTGGCACAATATCACGAGCACACTCGTTCCTTGACTTATTGCAATGCCGGACACAACCCTCCGCTTGTGCGGCGGCAAAACGGTACAATCGAACGGCTCATGCCGACCGGTGCGGCGATCGGGTTAATTTCGCAAACGGAATTCAGTCAGAACACCGTTACGCTCCAACCCGGCGATCGTGTTTTGCTATATACAGACGGTGTGGTGGAATCGTTCAATCAACGGAAAGAATTTTTTGGCGAAGAGCGGCTTGAAAAATTTTTACAGGATTCGGTGACACTTCCAACTGCTCGAGTTATTGCTGCTCTGCAAGAAGCGATGTTTCGTTTTACACAAAGCAACATTCCTGCAGACGATACGACGATTATCGTGCTGACGGCGAAATAGAAATTATTTCGGTGTTACTAAAAATCGTTTTATTTTTTGCGTCGTCGTTTTTTCAAATTCTTGTTCACGAATGGTGAACTTCCGTATTTGCTTAAAGCCCGTTAATTCGGCATTCGCTTTTTTAATTTCTACGCCGATCACTTCGTTGATCAATTCTGGTGTAATAGAAACTTGTCTGCTTTCAGAAAGTTCAATGAATGCTTCTGCATCCACGACAATCTGTGCTGCAATGACCTCATCCAATTTAGGATCATCTTCGCCATAGACGAGACATTCTTGAATGAATGGGCTTCGCATCAGCACATCTTCAATTTCTTCGGGATACACATTTTTTCCGCTGCGAGAAATGATGACATTTTTTTGCCTTCCGCAAATGTGAAGAAATCCATCGTCATCAAAATATCCAAGGTCGCCGGTTTTGAACCAGTCATTCTCAAATGCCTCGCGTGTCGCTTTTTCATTCTTGTAAATTCCGAGCGTCACATTGCTGCCTTTGGCAAAAATTTCTCCGATGCCTTCTTCGTTCGGTTCGTGAATGCGAAGTTCCACGCATGGCATTGGAAGTCCCGCCGCATCGTCTTTAAAGCGGTCGAGTTGATTTAAAGCAAGAATGGGTGAGGTTTCCGTTAATCCGTACCCTTGTACAAAATTGAAACCGAGTTCGCGCAATCCTTTGGCAACTTCGGGATCGGGTGCAGCACCGCCGGCAACAAAAATGCGAATATGTCCGCCAAATTTTTCATGGATTTCTGAAAACACAAGTTTCTTCGAACTCTTCCATCCGAACTTTGCCGCGACGTTGGATATTTTTACTAATGTCGGAAAGAGCAGCGAGATCAATTTTTTTTCTTTGATGCCTTGATAGATACGCTTGAACATTTTATCGAACAGCAGCGGCACACCGAGCACTAAGGTGGCCTGCACTTGCTGCATATCATCCGAAATATATTTTAACGAACGCGCATAATGTGCCGAAGCGCCGCAGTACAGCGGACAGAGAAAACCGCATGTGCATTCGTACGTGTGATGCATCGGGAGAACGGATAGAAATCGGTCGGAAGGAAAAATATGGATCATACTTGCCATTGCGGTCAGGTCGGTCGCAATGTTGTATTGACTCAGCATAACACCTTTGGCGCGACCGAGCGTTCCTGAGGTAAAAATAATGACGGCAAGAATTTTCGGATCGATTTGTGGTAACTCGCTCATAGAACACCCGCGGCTGTTGTTGATGAGTTCGATCATCGATAAAAATCCGTCTTTCTTTGTCAGCAGATCCATGCTGATAAAATATTTTAGACGTTTGAGGGAATGTCGTTCTTCTTGCAGCATCGTATCGAACGAATCCGAAAAGACGACGGCATCTGCTTCGGCTTCGTGCAGGATGTTGAGAATTTCGTTGGTGGTGAGATTGCGGTCAATCGGCACGATGACATAATTGAAACACATTGCGGTGAGATACGTGATGCCCCACTGCACACGATTTTCACCGATGACGGCAATATGACTTCGTTCGGGAAGTTTTAAATTCTTTAACGCCGTTCCAAATTTCAAAACATATTTTAACAGCGAGGCATAGGTTGCTCTCGGAATCGGCGTATCCTTCAAATCTTCCAGCGCTAATTTTTCGCTGTACTGCGCAGAAGATTTCAGAAGCATATCTTGAAGAGATTCGATATGCGGCATGGGATATAATTTCAATGGTTGTTTCATGATGCTTCCTTCAAAATCCAACAATACAATGCTCTGGCAACGACAAAGCGCTTCCAATTTCATCCAATTTCCGTAGAATTGCAAGCGGCAGAAAAGAATTGAATTCCACAGTCGAAATGTTCAGTGATGAAGGGGAAAATGAAGGAAAAAATATTTTCATCGATCGGCAGTTCAACCAAGTGATAAAAACGAGAATACTATTGCACGATTTCTAAATATTTATAGATCCATCCGATTTTTTGTTGATCGGCGCTGGCAATATAGTACCACGTTTCGCCTTTTCCGTACGAAAGTTTTCCAAGGATGAATACTTCTTCATCTTTATAAACGGTACCGAGTTGCTTGGATGCTATCGTCGGGCGGTACCGCATGCGCACCGATGGTTCAAACGTGCAGCGCGCTTTGG
>DATKMP010000048.1:0-4689 GCA_035541775.1 Bacteroidota bacterium
AACGCCGCTGATCAATACCCACACGCAAAACCATCCCAACAATTTTCTTGCTTTCATCACATGTCCCTTTCTTTTTGTGAATGAATAATTTGTTCTGTACTGCTTTATATAACCGAGATTTCTGGTGTGCGTTATGGTAACAAAAAACTTGCCCGGACGCAATGACGGGCATAACTTTTATACCGAAATTCATACAGCACATTTCCATGAATATTCGTATGTTGAGAAAGGAGAGTGATGATGAAAATGATGTTTTTATCGGATATTCACGGTTCTATTTTCTGGCTGAAACAAGCAATGGATCAATTTGAACATGAGGACGCGGATCAGCTTATTTTGCTCGGTGATTTATTGTATCACGGCCCGCGCAATCCACTGCCGGAACACTACGATACTCAAGCCGTTGCCGCATTGCTGAATCGCTACAAGCAAAAGATTATCGCCGTGCGCGGCAATTGCGATGCGGAAGTAGATCAATTCATGTTTGAATTTCCGATGATGGCAGATTATTCCGTCCTGCTCCACGAAGGGAGAAAAATTTTTCTTACCCACGGCCACATATTCGACGTTGATCATCTTCCCAATGTTTCAGCCGGCGATGTTTTTGTTCAGGGCCATACTCATATTCCTGTTGCAGAAAAACGCGGCGATATATTTTTTTTCAATCCCGGCTCTCTTGCACTGCCGAAGAACAACCATCCGCATTCATACGGAATATTGAAAAACCACGAACTTCAAATCAAAGACCTCGATGGAACGGTCATAACGTCACTTGCGTTGCACTAAAATGTCAGAATTTTTTCACGATACGAATCTTTCTTCCCATACGATTGCGAGCTCACTTTCAATTTCAATGCCTAACCATTGGCTCCGGTGTCTTGCCTGCGGGCATCGATGTAACATTGCACCGGACAGACAAGGAATATGCCGCGTACGATTCAATCGCGATGGAAAGCTGTTCGTGCCGTCGGGATATGTTTCCGGCGTTGCGGTCGATCCAATAGAAAAGAAACCGTTCTTTCACGCTTATCCCGGCAGCACGGCATTGAGTTTCGGAATGCTCGGCTGCGATTATCATTGTTCGTTTTGCCAGAACTGGGATATTTCTCAAACGCTGCGCGACGAACGTGCGCGATCCTCTATTACGGAAATTTCTGCACAAGAACTTGTCGGCCTTGCGTTACAACATCGCACACCGATCATCACCAGTACGTACAACGAGCCGTTGATCACGACGGAATGGGCCGTAAAAATTTTCAAGCTCGCCAAACAGGTTGGACTCGTCACGTCTTATGTTTCCAACGGCAATGCAACGCCGGAGGTATTGGATTATTTACAACCGTGGATCGATTTGTATAAGGTCGATCTCAAAGCATTCAAACAAAAAACATATTCACAAATGGGCGGTGTGCTGCAAACCGTTCTCGATACCATTGCCTCCTTGTATAAACGAGGATTGTGGACAGAAGTTGTAACACTGGTGATTCCCGGAATGAACGATTCGAATGAAGAACTGAACGATATCGCAGCGTTTCTCGTTTCTGTTTCACCAGATATTCCATGGCATGTCACGGCATATCACGAAGACTATACGATGAAGGCAACGGAAGAATCGACGCCTGCAACGACACTTCTTCGAGCGGCGGAAATTGGTTACAACGCAGGATTGCATTTTGTGTACACCGGCAATCTGCCGGGGCAAACACGAAACTTTGAAAACACCTACTGCCATCATTGCGGAGAATTATTGATCGAACGCCGCGGGTTTCATGTTTTACGTAATCGTATAACAAACGGAAGCTGCTTCAAGTGCCAGACACTGATTGCCGGGCGTTGGGAAACGGTAACACAAAAATAATTTGCGAATGAAGCGTTTCGTTCGTTTCTTGTTCATGAAGAGTGAATTGACAACAACCGTTTATTCGGGAGGAGAAGATGAAATCTACCACGATCTACAAAAAACTTCCATTACCGGAACACAAGCGCATCGCATTAGTTGCCCACGATCATAAGAAGCAAGATCTTTTAGAATGGGCGCGTTTCAACCGCGGCACGCTGGCACAGCATGAACTTTACGGAACCGGCACAACCGGCTTACTTTTGGAAAAAGAGTTGAAAATTCCCGTGACCAAATTGGAAAGCGGCCCGCTCGGCGGCGATCAACAAATCGGCGCGCGAATTTCCGAAGGCAAAATCGATGTTCTGATTTTCTTCTGGGATCCGTTGGAACCGCTACCGCACGATCCCGATATCAAAGCGTTGCTGCGTGTTGCTGTGGTTTGGAACATTCCTGTTGCCTGCGACCGCACATCGGCAGACTTTATTATCTCTTCGCCGCTGTTAAACGTACCATACGATCGCATCGTGGAAGATTTCCAGGCGTATCGCAAACGTACGATTGCGGTGTAGACAGCTTGTCGACCGACTAATTTTTTCTATCGTACTCCGGCAAAAAATATGCATGCGTTATCGTTATTCATGTGCATCCATGAAAAAAATTTTTTCGTTCTTTTCGTCATCCTTTCTGTTCTTATCGCACAAACGATGATTGCACAAGAGAAACTTGCTGCAAAAATGGGGAAATCGAAAAAACAATAATCATCTTTGTGATGCGGATGATCGCCATTCTAAGCATATTGGAATGGCATTTTTTTGTTCCGTTTGAAACTCCGACTGTTTTTCGGTAGTTTGTTATACTCTGATTGCCCGAAAATTTTGCGGCAGTCGGGGTAAGCTGTTTTTATTTGCAGCGAACTGCAATGCTCGATCAGTTAAAGAAACATATTGATGCAAGCGAACCATTCCGCGCGCTGGAAAAATCTTTTCCCTCGCTAACACCGGACAAGCCTGTTACTCTTCGGGGCATTCGTGGATCGTTGCTTGCGTTTCTCGCAACACGAATATTCACGCGCCAGCATCGCCAGGTGCTCCTCATAGTACCGGATGCAGACCGAGCAGAGCAAATGCGTGATGATTGCGCATCGCTGCTGGGCGAACAATCTGTGAAATTGTATGCGATGCCGTCGGTTCATTCGGGCCTACAGTTAGATGTCAGCGCATCGATTGCTCAGGTGGAATCGCTACGCGCATTATCTTTGGGTGAAATCGTTCTTGTGATTGCCTCAGCGGAAGCACTGACGGAAAAAATTCCACCGCAGAAAGAATTTTCCCAACGCACGATGATCCTTTCCAGCGGAAAAGAATATCCGTTTGAACAGCTACTCATCACGCTGGAAAGATTGGGATTCGAGAAAAAAGATTTTGTCGAAGAATACGGCGACGTTGCTGTTCGCGGCGGCATTTTAGATATCTTTCCGTTTGTCGGCGATAATCCCATTCGTATAGAATTCTGGGGAGATACGATTGAATCGATTCGCGAGTTTGATGTCATCTCGCAGCGTTCCATTCGAGAATTACAGGAAGCAAGTATTGTTGCCGATCTTCATAACGATACGGTTGCAGCGGCTGATCATTTAGAATATTCTGCCAGTGCAAAAAATGAATCATCGCTGTTTGATTATGTGCGGCCGGATGCGATTTTGATTCTTGAGGAAGCGGTCTTGTGTCAAAAAGAAATTGACGAATTAATTGAAGACGGACATGCTGAAATTTTCGATTGGCACAGCATTGAACAGCGTATCGAAAAATTTTCTCGCTTCAATCATTCAATATTCTTCACTCATGAATCTGTTATCGACTTTGATTCCACAGCGCAGCCGGCGACCGGCGGAAGTGTGAAGCATTGGATTGAACATGTTCGGCAGCTTCTTCAGCAGAATCATTCCGTATTCCTCGTTTGCGATTCAAACGACGAAGCGCTGCGCCTTCAGGAATTAGTGGAAGAAGAACTTACGTCGCCGAATACTTTTCTCCATGAATCGGGGGAAGAACTTTCTGATACATCAACCAATACTTCGGCATCGATTCAGTATCATGTGATACACGAAGCGCTTCATGCCGGATTCATTTATCATCCGGCGCAGATTGCCGTCTTCACCGAACATGAAATATTCGGCAGGCTGAAGCGACGCGGTACGGGCAAGCGTAGAAAGTTCAAAGGATTTTCTCAGAAAGAAGTGCAACAATTACAGCGCGGCGATTTTGTCGTGCATCAGGATTACGGCATCGGTAAATTTGTTGGATTGCAGAAAATATCGGTGCGCGGCGTCGAGACCGAAGTGATGAAGTTGTTATATGAGGGCAGCGACACACTGTATGTGAACCTGAACTTCATCAATCGCGTGCAAAAATATTCTTCACAGGAAGGGCACGTTCCGAAACTCGGCAAACTGGGCGGACCGGATTGGGAACGCTTGAAAAATCGCGCCCGGAAAAAAATAAAAGATATTGCGCGCGACCTAATCAAACTATATGCACGGCGAAAACATGAGCAGGGTTTTGCCTTTGCACAGGATACGCACTGGCAGAAAGAAATGGAAGCATCGTTTCAATACGAAGACACGCCGGACCAGGCAACTTCAACGCTGGCAGTAAAAAAAGATATGGAAAGTTCTGCGCCAATGGACCGGTTGATATGCGGCGATGTCGGCTTCGGCAAAACAGAAATTGCCGTGCGGGCGGCTTTTAAAGCGGTGATGAATGGAACACAGGTCGCCGTGCTTGTTCCCACAACAATTCTGGCGCAGCAACATTTCAACACGTTTATGGATCGTATCGGCCGATATTCCG
>DATKMP010000049.1:0-7067 GCA_035541775.1 Bacteroidota bacterium
TTTCGTTGGATGAAACTCAGTGGCCCAACGTTCAGGTTCCTGCTTCCATTGATTATGAAGGAAGAATCGTTTTCCGAAAAAAATTCACCATCGATAGTGCGCTGATTCAATCATCGGCATTCAAGTTCGTTGCACTGGGCATCAACGATGAATGCGAAGTGTACATCAACGAACAATTTGTCGGAAAGCATGCCGGCGGCTCCTCCAATGTCGAGCTCGATGTACCGCAAGAAATTTTGGATCCGGATGGCGAGAATATCATTTCGATTGTTGTGAACAACACGTTGAATGGACGTACCACGCTGCCGGTACGCCAGCAAGTGTGGGGATGGAAAAATTATAACGGTTTGTTACGCGATGTCTTCATTGTTGCAACGCCGCGATTATGGATCGATAAATTGCATGCGCAAACATCGCTGAACGGAAATTTTAGTCAAGGGGCGCTTTCCATAGACGCTGTGATCAGTGCGCGGACATTTGCAGGATTTCATCATGACTCGCTGGCGCGTTCGACGAAACCGAAAAATGTTTCGTATCTTCTCGCCGCAGAATTATACGAGCGGTTCTCCGATGCATTAGTTTCACAAATTGCTTCTGCCTCGCTTCCGGTCGAACAGAACAAAGACACCAAAGCGCATGTACAACTGCAGGTCAATGCGCCGAAGTTATGGTCGCCGGATTCGCCGGAAATGTATCTTCTCAAAACTTCCATTATTGCAATCGATGGAAAGCAGCGGACGCTTGTCGATCAATACAATATCAACGTCGGTTTTACGTCTGTGCGTGTAGAGAAGCAGGGATTTTTCTTGAACGGCAATGCTATCGTTTTGAAAGGCGTTGTGTGGAATGAAGATTCTCCCAAACAAGGCGCATCATTGACCTACGAACAAATGGAAAAAGATGTCGTGCTTATGAAATCGCTCGGCGCGAATGCCGTACGCTTTGCATTTCATCCGCCGCATCCGTATATGCTTAACTTGTGCAGCCGGTACGGATTGTGCGTGTTGGAAGAAACGCCCGTCTGGAATGTACCGGGAGAAATATTAGGCGATGAAACATTCCAAACCAATGCAGAAGTGCAAGTGCACGAAATGGTGGAACGTGATGCGAATTATCCGTGTGTCCTTGCATGGGGCATCGGCGATTTGTTTGATGTGGCCGATGGACGCTCCGTCGATTTTGTTAAGCGGATGACAACTGCGATCAAACCGTTAGACACCCGGCCGGTATATTACAATACGGGAATGTTGACGAACGATAAGTGCAAGACACTGGTAGATTTCGTTGGATTTATTCCACCCTCGACGGATCTAAAAAATTTCCGTTCCGTATTAGCGAATTGGAAAAATGAACATGCCGACCAGCCAGCACTTGTCCTGGCGTACGGAAAAGAAGTAATCCAAAACGATCACAACGGATACAGCGACCCGCTTTCCCAAGAATCACAAGCGCGATTTTTCATGCAATCGTATGCCGCAATCAAAGATGCAAATTATGCCGGCAGTTTCGTCCTTGCATTTGCCGATTGGCGCGGCACGCATCCTTTGATGAGCGTCGATGCAGCAGATCATTATATGTACCCCATCGGGCTTGTCAGCGCGTGGCGGGAAAAACGCCTGGCATACGATATTGTCCATGCGCTTTATACGGATGAACGCATCGGCGCAATTCCTGCCGGGAATTTCCGCGGAAGCTTTCCCGTCGTGCATGTACTTACGGGATTGTTGGTCATCATTTTAATCGGATATCAGGCGGCCTATAATCGCCGGTTTGGCGAATCGCTGCGCCGCGCGTTGCTGCGTTCGTATAATTTTTATTCCGACCTGCGCAACTTACACACGGTTTCAATTTTACATACGCTCATGCTTGCGACAACGATATCCATTACACTTGCGGGAGTTTTTTCCAGCTTGATGTATCATTATCGCACCGATAAATTTTTCGATTATATGGTCACCATGGTGTTGATTTCCAATCCGTGGAAACAACAATTTCTTCATGCAGCATGGCACCCGTTGTGGGGCATTCTTTTGCTCAGTGCGTCCTTTTTTATAGCGGCGTGGGTGATGGCGTTCGTGCTGAGATTTTTTGCGCTGTTTGTGAAAACAAAAGTATCGCTGATCCATGTCTATTCTGTTTCGGTATGGGCGGCGGCTCCGCTGGTGTTTCTCAGTCCGGTAGCGATGGCTGTGTCGAAGATCATGGAAAATTCGTCGTATGTTCTTCCATCCCTGCTTGTCGTTTTTTTATTTTTAGTGTGGACATTCTTCCGCATCTTAAAAGGAATTTCCGTTGTCTTTGAAGCAAATCCGGTGAAGGTGCATCTCGGCGGCGTCATCATCGCGATGTCGTTTGTCGGCGGCGTCTACTATTATGCTGATTCGGCGCATGCGCTTGGTGCGTATATCGAATTTCTTTTTCATCTGGCGCAGAATGTCGGATAATGTATTTATCAAAACTCGAAATATTCGGATTTAAATCCTTCGCACAAAAAGTCAATCTGTCGTTTGATGCGGGAATGACGGCGATTGTCGGCCCGAACGGCTGCGGCAAGACCAACGTGGTGGATGCGATCCGCTGGGCGCTCGGCGAACAAAAACCGACGATGCTCCGAAGCGATAAAATGGAAGACGTGATTTTTAACGGCACCAAATCGCGCAAGCCGTTAAACGTTGCGGAAGTGTCCATCACCATTGAAAACACCAAAGGCATTCTGCCAAGCGAGTATTCCGAAGTGACCATTACCCGCCGCGTCTTTCGCTCTGGCGAAAGCGAATATTATTTAAATAAAACATTGTGCCGCTTAAAAGACATTCGAGACTTGTTTATGGATACCGGCATGGGGTCGGATGCCTATTCGGTCATCGAATTGAAAATGGTAGAAAGTATTTTAAGCGATAGTTCGGATGAACGAAGAAGATTGTTTGAAGAATCCGCGGGCGTGACGAAATACAAATATCGCCGCAAAGAAGCAAATCGCCGCCTGGAAGATGTTCGGAAAGACTTAACCCGGGTCAACGATATTATCCGAAGCGTAGAAAAAGCGGTGAACTCGTTGGAACGCCAAGCCCAGAAAGCAGAAAAGTACAACGAGTTGGTGAAACAATTAGAAACATTGGAAATCGATTTATTGCATCGGGATTATGCCAATATTGTTTCTATGCTCGATCCGTTGCGCCAGCAACTGGATGTCGCGGTGGACGAAAAAAATACTTTAGAAGTTGAAGTCAAACAAGAAGAGACGCTGTTAGATGTTCTGCGTCAAGAGTTGGAATCCTTGGAACATCAGTTGACGGTAACGCAGGAAGATTTAAGCGAACGCCAGCATGCGATGCATGGGTTGGATCAGAAAAAAACCGCCATGCATGAACGCCGCCGTTCGATGGAATCGAATATTGAACGCTTCGAGCGGGAGAACGTTGAGCTTGCACAGCAAACGGTTGAGCTTGAACAAAAGCAAGCGGAGTTCACAAAATCGTTAGAAGAACTTCGCGCGCGAATCATTGTTGCGGAAGAATTGTATCGGCAAAAAAAATCACAACTCGATGAATTCGAATTACAACTCAATGCAAAACGCGGCGAGTTGAAATCGAATCAAGAGCAAGTGATCGCTATGCTGCATGAAGTATCCGAACTTCGCAATCGCGAAAATCAGGTGAAGGCGCGAAGAGAAAACATTCGCGGGCGTATGAGCCATCTTGCCGAAGAACAAAAATCAGCGCGAGCCGAAGTGGCGAAGAATGAAGAATTGATTGCCGCGTTGGGCACGGAAAATCGGCAGCTGCGATTCGCGTTTGCCGAAGCGGAAGTGCGTGCCAATCAAATGGAAGCATATAAACTAAAACTGCAAGAAGAAATTGAACAGCTTCGCAAACAGGATTATGAAATTCTTGGCGATACGGAGCGCACGCAGGCGCGCATCGATTTTCTAAAAGGGCTGGTGGAAAGTTTTGACGGCTATTCTGAAGGCGCGAAATATCTCATTACCAGCAGCGAGTGGCGTTCAAAAGTTCAAAACACGGTCGGCGAAGCTGTGCAAACGGCATCGCAATATCGCGTGGCAATCGAAACCGCTCTCGGCGAAGCGATGGGTTACGTTGTCGTCGAAAATGTTGAAGAAGCATACGCCGCGATGGAGTTTTTAAAGCAAAGTAAAAAAGGCAAAGCCACATTTATTTGTTTGAATCGCCTGCCGCACATAACCAATCATCGTGCGCCGTTAACGATGGACGGCATCATCAATTGGGCGAGCAATGTCGTCCAGGTTGAGGACAACCATGAACGATTGTTTAATTTTCTATTAGATGAAACGTTGATCGTGAACGATGTCGCCTCTGCGTTGAATGTCATTCAACAATATTCGAATGTCCGCTGTATCACGTTAGACGGAGAAGTTGTCACGGGCAAAGGCGTTGTGCGCGGCGGCAGTGTTCGGCAGGATGAAGGCGGACACATCAGCAAAAAATCGCAGCTGGAAGAATTGACGATTGAATTTAACAAATTGCGTGAACGGCATAAGCGCATAGAATCCGATCTCAATAAAAAATCGAATGAACTCGAAACCGTTGACCTGAAAAAATTAACCGACGAAGCGCGCACGATTGAACAGCAAAAAACAACCGTCGAAATCCGCATGGCACAAAGCGAGTTCGAGAAAAAACGCGCACAAGAAAATATCGAACGTACGACGTTGGAGTCCGAAAAACTTTCGCAAGAAATTACCGCATTGACGTCGGAACTTGAATTGCTTGCGCCGTCGCTTGCCGAGCGAGAACAACGCCAGGCAAGCGCCGAACAGCAGGTCGGCGCCGCGACGAGCGAAGTGGAAACGATGGATGCATTGTGGAATGAATATTCCCGCCTCGCAAGCGAAGCGAACGTCGCTGTGCTCAATTTGAAAAGCGAAGAGCGAAGCGCCTTACAGTCCATCGAGCATGCAGAATCGACTCTGCAATCGATCGCGACGACATCGGAATTGCGGACATCGGAAATTGAGCAAGCCAAAGGCGTAATCGTTTCGCTCACGACACAGCTTCAAGAATTAGATGCCGCGCTGCTGGAAGTACAAAGAGAATATAACGGCATCTTGGAGCAGAAAAAAACAGTCGATCTGGATTATTCTGCCAAGCGCAGCCGGATGCATGAGATCGAATTAAAATTAAAAGATGAACGCATGCGGCAGGAAGGTTCGTTGAAGTCTGCATACGATCTTGAAATGAAAATTCAAGAACTGACCATGAAGTCGGAAACTCTTAAAGCACGCGCCAAGGAAGATTTTGATGTCGAGATGCAGGTGAAAGAATTTCACGATGCGGATCAGTACGATCTTCCAGCGGCACGGGAAGAAGTACGCACGCTGAAAAATAAAATTCAACAGCTCGGTGCCGTCAACTTTGCGGCGTTCGATGAATATAAAAGTGAAAAAGAGCGGTTGGATTTCATGTCGTCGCAGCGCGACGATCTGGAGCAATCCGAAAAAACATTATTAACGACCATTGACGAAATCAATGCGACAGCGCAAAAACAATTTCTCGATATTTTTGAACAAATTCGGGAAAACTTTATCGTGACCTTCAAGGGGTTGTTTATGGAAGGCGATGAATGCGATTTGCGATTGGAAGAAAATGTCGATCCCTTGGAAGCGCACATTGAAATTGTTGCGAAGCCGCGCGGCAAACGCCCGACCTCGATCGACTTGCTTTCCGGCGGCGAAAAAACATTGACGGCAATCGCGTTGTTGTTTGCGATTTATCTTGTCAAGCCGAGTCCGTTTTGCATTCTCGACGAAGTAGATGCGCCGCTGGACGATACGAACATCGATCGCTTTGCGCGCATCATTCGTAAGTTTTCGGTCAATACGCAGTTTATTGTCGTAACGCACAACAAACGGACGATGGAAGCGGCGAACGCTATGTACGGCGTAACGATGGAAGAAGAAGGAATTTCGAAATTGGTTTCTGTTCGCTTTAACGAAGAGGCACAGAAAAATTAGTGAACGGTATGGTTCGTGTTTATTGTGATTTTGACGGAACGGTGTGCACGCGGGATATCGGCGAAGAATTATTTCGTTCGTTTGCCGGTGAATCGGTGGACGCATTGGTCGATGGCCTTTTGCATGGCAAGATCAATTCACAAGAGTGGCTGCGGCAGATGTGTGACGCAATTCCATCAATGAGCCGGGAAATTTTTGAGACATATGTAGATCAGTTTGCCGTTGATCCGCATTTTGCTGCGTTCGTGCAGTTTGCTGAAGAGCGTCGCGTTGCGGTCACCGTCGTCAGTGATGGGCTCGATGCGTATGTTGGACGCGTGTTGTGGAAAGCAGGATTGAACCGAGTTCCGTTCTTTGCCAATCATGCGGAATTTATGACGGTCAACGGAACGCCGAAGCTGGCAGTTTCTTTCCCGCACACCGATGCAGAATGTGCGTCGTGCGGTAATTGCAAACGCAATCACATGCTGACGCAATCCGCGGATGAAGATTTGATGGTCTATGTCGGCGACGGATTTTCGGACCGCTGTCCCGTTCATTATGCAGACGTCGTGTTTGCGAAGCGGCACCTGATCAAACATTGCCAGCAGCAAAATATCACGTATCACGAATTTCAAAATTTCGGAGACGTGCAAAAAAAATTAGAAGAAATTTTACTGCGCAAGCGTATCCGGCACCGGCGGGAAGCGGCGATGGCGCGGCGCGATGTGTTTATGCAAGGATAAAGAAGTGAAAGCATTACGAAATAAATTATTTACGTTACGCAGTTACACGCCCATTCCGTTTTTGTTATTGATGCTCGTGTTCGCTCAACCGACCGTCGCAACGATGGCACTGGGATTTATTCTCGTTGTGCTCGGAGAATTTTTTCGATTCTACGGTGTGGCGTATGCCGGAAGTTTAACGCGCGTTACCGGAAGTGTCGGTGCGCCGGAAGTGATCGTTGCAGGTCCGTTCGCACGCGTCCGCAATCCGCTATATGTCGGCAATATGCTCACGTACATCGGCATCGGCATAATGTCGAACGCGCTGTTCCCGTGGCTCGTGCTTGCGGCATTCGCTTGGTTCAGTTTTC
>DATKMP010000050.1:0-14666 GCA_035541775.1 Bacteroidota bacterium
CTTCGTTGCTGGTGCGCTGAATCACCTGTACCAGCGATGAAATTGCCGTGAGTGGATTTCCGACTTCGTGCGCAATGCCAGCCGCCAGCGTTCCGATACTTTCCAAACGTTGTGAACGGACAAGCTGCTGCTCTAACATAAATTGCTCGGTAATATCGCGATGTGCGCCAAGATATCCGGCAATCGCTCCTCGCTCATTGACGATGGGAGAAATAACGACTTCGGCAAAAAAAGAATTACCGTCTTTTCGCCGGTTTTCCACTCTACCGACCCAAACCTTGCCGCTGAGAAGTTGTTGCCAGACATCTCCCCAAAATTCTTTACTATGTTTGCCGCTATTTAAAATTTTAGGATTTTTACCGATGAGATCCTTGCTAGCATAGCCGCTCACTTTTTCAAACGCAGGATTGACATAGACCATCTTTCCATCAGCATCGGTGATTTGAATGGGATTGATGGTGTTGTGAATGACGTTGGAAAAGCGCAACAGATCGAGTTCGTTTTTTTTCTCATCGGTAACATTGCGGGCGAACAGAAAGAGAAATTTCTTCTTGTGGGAATGTACAACGCGTACACTGATCTTTACGTCAATGAAGGTGTGGTGTTGTCCGCGGAATTTTGTTGCGATTGGATTTCGATTGTGTGCTAGCATAAATTGGTTAAAGCTTTCACATGCATCTTCAGCGATCAATTCCTGAAAAAACAATCGGTGGGAAGGAATACGATGAATAGGTAATGTCTTTTTCGCTGCTTGGTTCATATCAAGAACTTGATACTCTTCATTTAAGACCAGCACCATCTCTGGGAACAAATCGATGATCCGATAATCATCAATGAATATGGAATTGTTCGTCATCATATCGCTATGCAAAGTACACTAAGGTTGCGTGATTGGCAAGCCCGTTCGCTGGCGGGCAGGCAAGGGCATGAAAAGTTTTTACCTTTTTGCTTATGTAACACGAAGGAATTTACTGCTGTTCCCCATGGGCAAAAAAAACCCGGCCAGCCATTGCTGACTGACCGAGTTCCACCAGATAGGAGGGGTTTTTGGGGGGGCTCTATAAAGTCACTGATTCATCACGGGGTGCAAATTGAATCATTCTATTTTCAATTTCTATTCCTCGTTCGCTGTGCTGCAATTCTTGTCTCATACGTTCAAGGTTTAGACGTAACTCATCGAAGGTTGGTTTAATCTCATCCGGAGTACCTTCTTCGGCATCGTTTATCTCTACTTCAAGCGTCTTCTTTTCGCCCTTGCGAAGAACTTCAAATGCAACAGTATCGCCATCATCGTGTTTGCGTAATTCATGTCGGATGTCTTCAACATCTGCTATCGTACGTTTGCCGGCGCGCAGAATAACATCGCCCGCTTTAAATCCTGCTTTTGCCGCTGGGCTATTTTTGCGAACATCTTCAACCAACACGCCTTCGTTATCTGGGGCATGAAAATATTCTGCAAGTTGTTCACTCATTTCGATCACTCGCAATCCAAGCATCGGTTGCTCGGCAAACATCCGCAACGATATCGGCGGCATCATCGCTTGAAATACACGGTGATGAGATGCATCTTTTTTACCAACAACGACGGTAATGGATTGTTGCCGGCCGGAACGGATCAACACGCATGTTACTTTTTCGCCCGGCGTTGTTTTTCTCACAGCTTTACTTAAATCGTTTGCATCTTCAATTTTTTTACCGTTGAACGCGAGAATCACATCATGCTTTTTTATTCCAGCCGAGTCCGCGGGGCTGTTATGTAAAACTTCTTTGACGTATGCGCCTTCCGCCATTAAGACGGCGGACGAATCGTCGTTTTTCAATTTTTCGTTATTCAGTAACCGTTCATTCAAATCTTGTGTAACGACGCCAAGCCAGGCGATTTCCCGCGGTTGATGTTTTGTAGAACCAGCATCATTTTGTGCTAAAACAATGCATGAGGTTGTCGCCACGATTAAACAATATGGCAATAATCGTTTCAATAGTTTCATAGCAAGTACTCCTTGGGTAACATGCGATATGTTGTTTTCCGCTGGATCCAATATGCGCTCGTGTCATAATAGACGCAGGGATTGTTTTCAAGGTTCCCATGGGTGAACGGCAAAAAAAATCCCGACTGTTTTTACAAACAATCGGGATTCATAACTTTGTACAACGAAGGTTATTTAAAATCTTCGCCGTAACTCCAAGTGGGAATTGAGCCATCAACGTTAACAGTTACCGTCACTGTGCCGTCTGTATATTGGCCGGAGATTCCAACAATAGTTATTTTATCCGAGGCAACAGTGCAAAAATATGTTGCGTTGGCATTCGATTTCATCACGGCAGGTATATCATAATTATTGGCAGCGCCTCTACTTGTATTGTACACCCCCCCTCCGCCGCCGGAATTTGTCGGGCGGAGTTTAAATTGATTGGCGTTCGCTACGATGTCATTCAAATCGTTGACGATCGCATCTCGATTGGATATAACCCGTTGAGCATTAATAATACTCAAAGCCACAGCGATTGCAAAAGCGATAAGAAGAATGCTGACGATAATTAATAAAAGCTGCTGTTGTCCCATGACGAATCCATAAAAAATTGATCAACGTACTTTATTTCTTAAAAAAGGATTGCGCCAATAAAAAAATCCCGATTGTTTTTTGCAAACAATCGGGATAAAAAACTAACCAAGAAACGATTTACTGGAAGTCGGTGCCATACGACCAGCCCGTTAAATCGCCGTTGGAATTTAACGATGCTGTCACAGTGCCGGCTGTATATTGACCTGAAGTACCGACAAAGGTTACTGTGCCCGCAGATGCGGTCGCAGTATAAGTTGCATTTGCATTGGACGCCATCTTTAAAGGAACAGAATAGCCGGTGTATGTTCCACCGCCGCCGCCCATCGAGGTCGGACGAATTCGATATTGGTACGCATTTGCTGCAAGGTTATTTAAATCGTTGATGATAGCATCCTTGTTCGATTGGACACTTTGAGCGCTGAACATGCTCAATCCTACGGCAATCGCAATACCGACGATAATAACACCGAGGATGATTAACAGAAGTTGTTGTTGTCCCATGATGAATCCTCCAAATTATGTTGATGTTTTATTGAATATGTTTTTTACTCATTTTCTATAAGTAAATAATCAATCCTCGTGCCAACTTTTGCTGAAAACATGAAGGCGAATATTATAGAAATAAAACAAATTTTGCACCATCAACAGATTGTCACAGGAAAAAAATTCTTATTCAAGTCATAAATTCCTTCAATAAATAATAAGAGGTGTCTGAAAAACTCCCTTCTTTCTGGCAATCGAAAGCATGAGCGTTCGTTGTTCGATCAGAAACGAAGACTAAAATCTACCAAGCGAAAGATACATTTCAAATGTCTCGATTACATAATGAAGAAATAAGATGGAAAGTTCCTGCGAGTCCTCCATGGCGGACGAAGCAATCTCAATTTTCCGTAGATTCAAAGAAAAGATTGCTGAAAAATCTGGTGCACACTTCGTGTGCGTTTGTTCTGCGCCTCCGGTTGTTCGCAAAGAAGACTCTTGATCGTTTTTTTAATGTCTCCGTTAAACTGTTCATTGCATTAGACAACTCCCCTTTGTATCTTTCAAGAAAGGGAAACAAGAGCGATGGCAAAACGAATAAAAAAGCATGTACTCGTTGTGGACGATGAAAAAGCATGGTTAAAGATCATTTCGCATTTTCTTAAAACAAAAGGATATGCTGTTCAAACTGCTGCAAGTGGCGCTGAAGCAATAGCATCGCTTGCGCATTTTAAGCCGGATCTTATTTTAAGCGATGTTCGCATGCCGGATATGAATGGATTCGACCTGATTCATAACTTCAAACAGATTCCTACGACATCGTTGACACCGATTATTTTATTTTCCGCGATCGATGATTTTGATGCCCGGCGGACAGCCAAACAGTTGGGCGCAACAGATTATGTGGTGAAACCGTTTAATGAAGAAGAAATGAATTCTGTTATGTCACGGTTTATTCAACCGAATACATCCTCTGCACCACCGTCGATCAAATCATGATTTTTACGCCACATTATGTCTATAAACTTTTTCCCATTTCATAATCTCAAAAAATTTCGGACGACCCTGGGAACGGTTGAACAAGCACAGCTTGTTGTTTCCATCACCGTTATCGTATCGTTGGTTACGATTCTTGCCGTGCGCCGCACAAGCGCGCACTCCATCGATTTCTTGTTGTTCGGCAGTGTGCTGACCGTCGGCATTTTCGGTTTTATGATCGTTTATTTTACGCTGCGTTATGGTCGATTGCTAGAAGAACAAAAACAAGAATTGGTTGCACTCAATACGTTTGCCGAATCTGTGAATCGAGCTATCGACATGCAATACCTGTTGCAAACGGCGCTCAATGAAGTGAAACGTTTAATGGATGTTGAATACGGTTGGATCTACCGAGTCGATGGCACACATTTTATTTTGAGTGCGACGAAAGGAACAGAAGAGTTAGATTTATCGATTGTCAATACGGCGCTGGAACTTCAACACAAGCAGCTTGATTGGTGCCGGTCTCCACGCATTGCCAAACGTCCGAAACATTCCGATGTCCATACCGTGTGGGAATATGCTTCGTTAGGTTCTTGGGCATCGGTTCCCATTATGACCAAAGACCAACTTTCTGGGCTCATCGTTACCGCAAGTAAAAATCCATCCGCGTTTTCTCATAAACAAATTGATTTGATGGCAGCGTTTGCCAATCAAATCGGTATTGCCATGGAAAATGCTGTTTTGTTTGAACGTGTTCGGCGCTCGGAAGAACGGTATGTGGATCTTTTTGAAAATTCGCCCGACATGTCTCACATCGTCGATCAAGAAGGAATCATTATTAGCTGCAACCAAACAGAAGCAAATCGTCTGGGATATCGAAAAGATGAAATCATCGGGCATTCCGTCTTAAAGCTGTACACGGTAGAATATCATCTTAAAATAAAACAACTGATGCGGGAAATGTTCGAGCAAAACTGGGAGTTGAAAGGAATCGAAGAACATTTTGTTACTCGCAGCGGCGAATTGGTCGATGTCAGTGTCAATGCTTCTATTATCCGGGATGAAACAGGTGCCATGTTCATTCGTGCCGTCGCACGGGATATTTCTGAAAAAAAGAAATTGGAAGATAAAATCATTCACGCCCAACGTATCGACAGCATCGGCAATCTTGCCGGTGGTATTTCGCATGATTTCAATAATATCCTTACTTCTATTCTCGGCTCAACGGCTATTATGAAACGGAAAATGAAACGGGATGATCCGTGGTACCGGTTTGTCGATATTATTGAAACAGCGGCAAAGCGCGGCGCAGCGCTTACACGGCAGCTCTTGACCTTTGCCCGTAAAGGAGCCACGCAATTTCGCCCTATTGTTGTCAACGATGTTATTGAAGAAACGCTTCGCCTCTTTGAGCGTAGTACCGATAAAAGCATTGACATTGAAAAGGAATTAACCAATGCCGTTTGTATCATTAACGGCGACGATGGCCAACTGCAACAATCGCTGCTCAATCTTCTTATCAATGCCCGTGATGCTATGCCGGATGGCGGTTCTATTAAAATCCAAAGTAAAAAACAACAATTTGCAGATTCCGCAACCTCACCGGAAGCACATGTTGGTGATTATGCTGCCATTGTTATTACTGATACAGGAATCGGCATGGACCATGAAACGCTCCAGCACATCTTTGAACCATTTTACACAACAAAAGATCAAGGCAAAGGTACGGGACTTGGATTGTCGGTGGTCTATGGCGTCGTCAATGCACACAATGGATTTGTAACCGTCCACAGCGAACCGGGGCATGGCGCACAATTTACATTGTACTTTCCTCTTCTTCCATCAACACAAACGCCAAAGCACATGCCGCGCGCGCCCCTTCTGCAGCATGGCAGCGAACACATTCTTATTGTGGATGATGAAAAAGAAGTGGGCATTGTCATCGAAGGCATGCTCAAGGACTTGGGCTATAAAACTTCGCTCGTGGACAGCGGACAGAAAGCCATCACCCTGTATAAAAAAGGCCGTCGATTTGATATTGTGATTTTGGATATGAATATGCCGAAGATGAGCGGCAAAGATACGTTGATCAAACTCAAAGAAATAGACGATACCATCAACGTTATCATCTCAACCGGATACAGCAACCGCGCAATTGATACGACGCAGCTTCGCGATCAAGTCGGCGGATTTTTACAAAAGCCCTATCAATTGGAAGAGTTGTCGAACACTCTTCGGGTTGTGTTGGACAAAAAAATAAATTCATCACATTGAACATTATCTTGAATGTCGTCGAAAATATTGCTACCATTTTTTAGAAAATAAAGATGTACCGCATTTTATACTTGGGATTATGACGCTCGAACAATTCGGTAAAGAACTTCAAGACGCACGTCAGGAAAAAAATATTTCTCTGATGGATATTTCTATTGAGACTCGCATTAGTGTGAAATTTCTTGAAGCCATTGAGCAAGGGCAATTTCATCTTCTTCCTCAAACGTATATTCGAGCTTTTTTAAGAGAGTACGCCTCGTTCATTGGCATCGACAACGACGAAATCATGAAACGGTATGCTCTTGCAAGAGGGGAGTCGGCGCATGCACAACCAGGGATACCGGTAGATCAACATGCTGTCTCCGCGGTTGCGCAAAATCGTTCTGCCATCCTTACACAGAGGCAACGGCAGGCGGTCATTGCCGGCCTTGCTGCCTTGGCGTTTGTACTTGTTTTATTGCTCGCCCACATCGGCAAAAAGCATGAACCCATAACTCGGGAAACAGAAGTGCCATTCGATAAAGTTGTCAGGGAAACAGAAGCCGCTTCAATTCCACAAACACCGGCAGCAGCACCACAGACAACGACGGATTCTGTACCAGGAGTTCCACAAAAAACGGACAGTCTCCAGTTAGAAATGGTAACCACAGATTCGGTGTGGATAAACCTTTTAATAGACAATCATATTGCCGAAGATCATTTGTACGGTCCTAACAAACACCGCCGCTGGACAGCGAGAAACCAATTTATTATAACCATGGGCAATGCCGGTGGTGCAACTTTTACCTTAAACGGAAAAGATCTTGGCGCCTTGGGTAAACGCGGCGCAGTTGTCCGTCATACCGTGATCACTGAAGCGCTGCTTCATCAATAGATGTATCCGGTTGTTGGTATGCATTCCAGAATCCAACGCGAAATAGAATCCCTTCGAACAGAATTATCCGATCACGAATACCGGTACTATGTACTTGCGCAGCCCACGATTACCGACGAAGCATACGATGCGATGATGCAAAGGTTGGTTGATCTTGAGCGGCAGCATCCCGAATGGATAACGCCAGAATCTCCAACACAACGAGTTGGAGGAATTCCCACGAAAGAATTTCCAACGGTGACTCATAAAATCCCGATGTTAAGCCTCGCCAACACCTACAGCGAGGAGGAAATTCGGAATTTTGATCGGCGGGTACAAGAAACGCTGGGTCAAAAAAAATATCGGTATGTGTGTGAATTAAAATTTGATGGTATCGCCATCAGTGTGCGGTACGAAAATGGCATCATGGTGCAAGGCGCAACGAGAGGCGACGGCATTCAAGGCGATGATATTACGCAAAATTTAAAAACGATTCGATCGATTCCACTGCGGCTTCGTACATCGGTTCGCGGCTCGCTCGAAGTTCGCGGCGAAGCGTATATGAAGCGCGCAGATTTTCAGCGAATGAACGAAGAACGCCAACTTGCCGGAGAAAAACCATTCGTGAATCCGCGCAATTCTGCCGCCGGTACCTTGAAGCTGCAAGATCCAAAACTTGTCGCGCAGCGCCCATTAAATTTTGTTGCGTATTTCTTATCATCAGGCGAGCACGCGCGCGCCAATCATTATGACAATCTTCAACAACTCAAAGAATGGGGATTTCCAACCAGCACACATACACGGCTTTGTTCTAGTGTTGAAGAAGTTGTTTCGTATTGGAAGTTGTGGGAAGCACAGCGGGAAACCCTGCCGTTCGATATCGACGGCGTTGTCGTGAAAGTAGATTCCATTGCGCAGCAAGAGCAACTCGGTGTGATTGCAAAAAGTCCGCGATGGGCTGTTGCGTTTAAATTTGCTTCTCGAAAAGCAGAAACCAAACTTCTCAATATACTGTTGCAAGTTGGACGACTGGGAACAATAACACCGGTAGCAGCGCTGGAACCAGTGTTTGTAGGCGGCAGTACGGTTTCGCGTGCAACATTGCATAATGAAGATTACATTCGGGAATTAGATATTCGCCCCGGGGATACCGTTGTCCTTGAAAAGGGCGGTGACGTTATTCCTAAGGTAAGTTCTGTGGTACAAAGCAAACGACCGGAGCAAAGTTCTGTGTTTCAATTTCCACAGACCTGTCCTGAGTGCGGGTCAAAACTTTTCCGGTCCGAAGGAGAGGCAAATTACTACTGCGAGAATAGCGATTGTCCGGCACAGATCAAAGGAAGAATTGAACACTTTGCGTCACGCGGCGCAATGGACATTGAAGGATTAGGCGAAGCCATTGTCGATCAATTCGTCAATCTCGGTCTTATAAAAACCGTTGCCGATTTGTATGCGCTCCCTTCACACCGACAAACCATTGTCGAACTGGACGGATGGGGTCAAAAAAGTGCTGACAAGTTATTCAACGCAATCGAAAAAAGTAAATCACGTCCCTTCGAACATGTTATATACGCACTCGGCATCAGGCATGTGGGTGCAGGTATTGCCCAACTTCTTGTTGATAATTTCCCTACAATTCACCAACTTATAGGCGCGAACGAAGAAAAGCTTCGGCATGTTGCTGGTGTGGGTCCGCAGATTGCAGAAAGTATTGTCAGATTTTTTGCAGACCCCCATAATCGTTTGCTCATCGATCGTTTGCAGCATGCAAGCGTTCAGATGTCTGTGCATAATAACCGCAAACCCAGCAGCGGCGTGTTGGTTGGTAAAACATTTGTGTTGACAGGAACACTGAATGCGTTGACGCGTGAGGAAGCAAAACAACGAATAGAAGCGCTGGGAGGAAAAGTTGTTGGAAGTGTGAGCAAAAACACATCGTATTTGGTAATTGGTAGCGATCCTGGAACAAAGCTTGAAAAAGCAAAGACCTTAGGAATTCAGTTGCTTGATGAAGAGAAGTTTCTTAATATTATACAGAGTGCATCATAAAAATGATCTCCAACAATGGCGAGGACACTATGAAACAACGTAGATCAACAGCAGTTCTTGTGTTAGCATGTGTAACAATGTTTTCCATGTATGCAATCGGACAAACGCGCAGCGGCAAATTTGGCGTTGGCATCGACGCATCCGGCCAATATGTGCTTGGCGCCGGTTCGCCCAGTTCCGGCATTGGACCGGGCGGCGGTGTTTCGTTGTTTTATTCTCCGTGGGAATCCATCGGGCTTCGTTCCAATCTTGTCTATAATCAATTAAGCTGGACTGCACTGGGCACCGGTAAATCTATCACAACAGATGTTATGTCGGACAATTTGTATTTGAGTTTCGATATGGCGCCCAACAGTTCGTTCAATCCGTTTATTTTTGCCGGCGGAGGTGTTGCCGTCTTTGATCCAAAAGATGAATATTTGGGATTTCGCAACAATAGTACGACTCCATTGCCTTCAAATTTTGATATCAATTATGGCGGAGGTGTCGGTTTTGATTATTTCTTTAGTGAGTTTTGGTCTGTAACGTTGATGGGTGAATATGTTATGACTGGTTCACAATATTATGTCGGTTCACACAGTGCGTCAGATTTTAATTTGAACGCTTCACCAGTCACTAGTAACCTTAATAGCAACGATTCATTTGCCCGCGTGAGTCTTCAGATACGGTATTATTTCTTCGATGAAAATTTCATTACGAAATTGTTGAAAGCTCAACGCGATCGGTTAAAACCCGGAAAGTAAATTCCTAGGTATCAATGTTTGAGGAGTTTCGATTTGCCATAGGGCGTGCGTACGCGAAGATACACTTCCGGCATCATCATGACCGGATGATGAATTTTACCGATGTTCTTTCCAAATCCAGACGCGTGCTGGTCATTTTTCCCGAAACTCCGTTAGATAGAGAATCGGTATCGTTGCTGCTGAAATATTTGATCGAACGGTTTTCGAAAGACAATATTGTGATCTTGATACGCAATGATCAGCTCGGTTCCATAGCTACAGCGCCTGCGGTCAAAACGCTGACGTACAAACAGGAAGAAATCAGCCGATGGTTTATTCCCAATAACAACGCGCTGCAGCGTATCGCCATCGGCACGTATGATGTCGCTATCGATTTGAATACAGGATTGAAATTTCCCGGCGCTTTTTTTTGCAAAGAATCCAATGCGCCGTTACGGATAAGCTTTACAAAGCCGCAAGGAGATCGATTTTATAATTTTCAAGTGCAAATAAAATCTGTTATGAATACAGCGACGTTATATAAAAATTTATTAAAATGTCTCGAGATGTTTTAAGGATACAGCAATGAAATTCGTTACAAAGAAAAACGGTACCGAAACTATTTTGAAGCTTCAGGGTAAAAAATTAGACGCATCGATTGCTCCGGATCTCAAAGGTGAAATCCTTGTTTTATGCAAGGCCAAAAAATTAATCATTGATTTAACTGCCGTCGAGTTTTGCGACAGCAGCGGATTGAGTGCGCTTTTGCTGGCAGAACGAAAAATGCGCGAGACCGGCGGCACCGTCCAACTTGTCGGCGTGCAAAAGAAAGTTTTGTCGCTCATGAAAATTTCCCATCTCGATCAGACATTTCACATGTTCGACACACTGGCAAAAGCCGCCAAAGGGTAGCACAGATTTTTTTTTGATTTCTGCCCACCCGTGTCGTATGTTGACTGCGTATTGATGCACTGACTTGCGAATGAAATCCTCACAACCATCATCCGGCAACGAATTGGATCGGCAAATCAAAAATTATTTCGATTTCCTCCGATTAGAAAAAAATGTTTCCGTCAATACTCTGAAATCATATCAATTCGATTTCCAAAAGTACCGGGAATTCCTTACCAGCATCAGAATCGAAGGTGGTTCCAAGGTTCAAGAACAGCATATAACAAAATTTGTAGAATTACTGCACCGCCGGGCATTATCGCCGCGCAGCATCGGGCGAACCCTTTCCGCGGTTCGCGGATTTCACCGGTATTTAATCGGCGAGGAAGAAGCGGCTGAGGACCCTACCCAAATTATCGATTCGCCAAAGCGCGAAAAAAAATTACCGGATGTCTTAAGCATTGCCGAAGTTGATGAAATTTTAAAGCAGCCGGATACCAACACGCGGCTCGGCATCCGCGACCGCGCGATTCTTGAAACACTCTACGCCACCGGTGTCCGTGTTTCAGAATTAGTGAATTTAAAACAATCCAATTTGATGTTTCAAGACGGACTGATCCGCGTGTTCGGGAAGGGTTCAAAAGAACGCATCGTTCCTATCGGGCGTTCGGCACGGCAATGGATTGAAGAATACATGAAGCAAGAACGCATTCATCTGGTGAAAGCGGGGAAGTCGCAGGATTCGGTGTTTCTTAATGTTCGCGGCAGCAAACTGACACGTTCGATGATTTTAAAAATGGTTAGCAAGTACGCTTCCGCTGCCGGTGTAAAAAAAGATGTGCACCCGCATACATTTCGTCATTCGTTTGCGACGCATCTCTTAGAAGGCGGCGCAGATCTTCGTGCGGTGCAGGAGATGCTCGGGCATGCGGATATTTCGACGACACAAATCTATACCCACATCGACCGGGAGTATCTCAAAGAAGTTCACCGCACATTTCATCCGCGCGGATAAAGAAAAACCCATGCAACGAATGTTCATCGAATGGGTTTCGATCCATATAAAAAAAGTTACGGCATAATTTTTCCGTTGCGAAGTTCTTTCGAAATTCGGTCCGCTTTGTAAATCTGTTCCAATCCTTCTAAGATTCCCGCCGAATGAACCGCCACAGAACGATTTTTCGTTTCATCAAAAATCACATCGCCGGGCAAGCTTTCCATATTGCCGTCGAAAATCAATCCGATCACTTGCAAGTCTTTATTGATGACCGGGCTTCCGGAATTACCGCCGATAATATCATTCGTCGAAACAAAATTCATCGGCGTATTCATTTGAAATGTTGTCGGCGGATGCGCCCATCGGTCTGCAAGTTTCCATGGATCTTTCATGCCAAAGGAATAATACCGATCGTACAAGCCATAAAACGTTGTTACCGGCGGCGCAAGCGTGCCGTTATATTCATATCCTTTGATCACGCCGTCGGCAATGCGGAGCGTGAACGTGGCGTCGGGCGGAATGTTGGTGCCGTACACCGCGTACATCGCTTCTCCTAATTTTTGTACATGCACACTAAGTTTTTCTTGGATTTCATTTGCTTGCTTCCGTACGGCGGCGGCATGTTCTTGCACGGCAGCAAGAAATTGTATCAACGGATCAGACGAAGCAAGAATTTCATCAGGCGTTTTTGCCAGCATCGCATCGATTTTTTCTTTGGAAGAAAAAATTGTCGTTGCCGCAACTTCTGCAGCGACCTGTTCGGGAGTTTTCGCACCAAGGAATTGATTGAATGCTTCATTCTTTTCGCCCAGTACTTTTTTCATCACACGAAGCTGAAAAGCAAGAAGTTGCTGATCAAGTTCCCCGACAATTTCATGCGGATACAATTTTGTTTTTGCCGTATCTAACAATGCACCTCGATATTTCTCGGGACGCTGCTCGGCAGGCCGTTTCAACGCCAGCGCATATTCCACTAAATTATTCGTCAATGTATAATATTGCGATCGGTTCCGTGCCCGCGTGCTAAAGATATTCGCTTCAGAATAAATCGAATTGAGTTCTTCTTGATACCTTACAATATCGGACCACGGATTGCCGTATTTTTTTTTCAATTCGGGATTCGATTCTACGGCAGCTTTAAATTTATTTTCAAAATTTTGTTTCTTTGCCATCAATACAGGATCACGCAATCCATCCAGATAGCCGGTAATCGCTTTACGGGAATTCGCTAATCCGAAAATTAAACTCATGTATTTCAATTTAGCATCGGGATGTTTTTCGACATACGCAGAATAAATTTTTTCCACGTTCTCATAATTGTTAATCGCGGCCGGATATGCATAGTCCCGTAAATATTCTAACTGCGCCATAGTGAGCAACCGACTGGTATTGCCGGGATTTCCGATGACAAAAACGGCATCGCCTTCTTGCGCCCCAGATGGGTTGAACTTAAAAAAGTTTTCCGTCTTCAGCGGTTTGCCGTTGTCATACACACGGAAAAACGAACAATCAAAATCGTACCGTGGGTACGTAAAATTGTCGGGATCGCCGCCGAAGAAAGCCATCACTTCTTCCGGTGCATAGACGATCCGAATGTCGGTAAAACGTTTGTAGCCGT
Organism: Bacteroidota bacterium; assembly: GCA_035541775.1. Lineage (GTDB taxonomy): Bacteria > Bacteroidota > Ignavibacteria > UBA10030 > UBA10030 > DATKMP01. The sequence continues at coordinate 13,430 of DATKMP010000050.1, forward strand.
ACAGCGAATAGCGGCCGCCATTGTAGAATGCGACAACGCTGAACACCATCGAATCCTGCGGGGCAGATTGTTTATATTTTGCGGCATATCGTTTTTGTATTTCCGAAATTTTTGCTAACCGGTTTGCTGTTTGCTGATTGTCCGTTTTGCCGCTTTCGAATGCTGCCTGCACTTCCGTCGTCACATCCTCTATAACACGAAGTTGATCGATATAGAAATTGGGAACTTTACGTTCGTCATCGAGCGTCGGTGCGTAAAAACCGGTTTCGGCAAGACGTTCGCCTTCTTTGGTCACTTCATCCAACGGCCCGCGCGCGCAATGATGGTTGGTCATCACCAGACCATCTTCCGAAACGAATGACGCACTGCAATTCGGCAGGCGCAATGCGGCAAGCCGCGCTTTTTCAAACCAAGATTTATCTGGATTAAAATTATATGTTTTTGCAAAATATTCTGTGGGCGGAAAATCGAACGTCCACATTTTGCCGGCATCAAATTTTCCGGCTTGCAGCTCGTCGAGGTTCGCAAAGCTTTTAGTCGTTGGTTGCTGCGATCCGCATCCAACAAACAAGAATGCGATGGCAAAGATTGCGATAAAAATGTTTACACGATTTTGTTTCATAGACACCTCATGCATGTTGAAGAAAAATAACACGAAAAAGGTACGAAGAACCCTTGGTCAAAGCAAGGATGAAGGGACATGAATTTTTGTGTGATGGCGGGGGACACATAATGCCCTGCACATTTTTGTCTTGCGTGCTTTCTCCCACATATTGCACACAGCGCGAGAATTGCGTGTTTTTTGAATCTTAAAAACTAACGCGAAATTCTTGCAAAATTGAATTGTTATCGCCGAACCGAAGTTCTGCGGTGCGAACGATTAAATCTTTGACGATTTGCAATTCATCAAGCGTTTCTTGGATCGGCTTTCCAATTTTACGTTGCGTGTATTGATCCAGCGCTACCTGAACAATCAGCGAACGAAACCGATATAATTCATCGGTGCTTACTCCAACCTCTGCTAATTCGGTTTCATGTTGCTGCGCGGCATGTAAGACTGCTGCAGATTCATGGAGAAGAGTTTGAATAAACATAGTATGTGTTTCCACAGATAGTGAATGTTGTAAAGAAATTGTATTCATTGTACTACCCGAATAGTCCAAAAATCATCTGAAAGATTTTCATCTAATACGTAAGTGTACGGCAGGGTAAAATATCCTTTCAACCCCCACGATGG
>DATKMP010000051.1:0-9977 GCA_035541775.1 Bacteroidota bacterium
GGTGACGAATCTTCCAAAAACATTTATGCTCAATCAAAACTATCCCAATCCGTTCAATCCATCGACGATTATTTCGTACACAGTTCCATCCGGTTTTTCAAAAACGATGGTGAGTTTAAAAATATATAACATTAATGGTCAAATGATAAAAGAATTGCTGCATCAAGAATTATCTGCGGGAAAATATTTGACGAAGTGGGATGGCACGACGCAAAACGGAATGCCCGCCGCTTCGGGAATATATTTTGTACGGATGATTGCCGGCAGCCAGCAGTTGACGAAGAAAATGACACTGCTGAAATAATTTTGATAAATAAAAAAGAAAAATAAAAATGGAAGATAGTTCACAAAACTGGAAATGGGGAGTCTTTTACTTTAACCGTGAAGATAAAAGACTCCTAGTGCCAAAACAAATAACTGGCACTGGGTGGACATTAAATTTTGCAAAACCTGTATCATTTGTTATCATTCTTGTTCCGCTCCTGCTTTTTATCGCTGCTTTTTCATTAAGACGGTAACGAAATGCTTATATAAAAAAACATTAGAGTGGAATTGTAGGGTTGTAACGTTCAAAGCCATTCTCAAAAGGGATGGCTTTTTTATTTCGTTTGAACCTCTACAATATGTTCGCTATATTCTAAAAATATTTTAGAGGTAAAAATGTCACGAATTTATATTTCTGAGTTAAACAGCCATATCGGGGAAGAAGTGCAACTGCACGGCTGGGTGTATAACAAACGCTCCAGCGGGAAAGTAAAATTTTTAATCTTGCGCGATGGAACCGGAACCGTGCAAGGCGTTTTAGTAAAAGGACAGGTGCCGGATTCCGTTATTGAAGATTTTGAAAAACTCACGCAAGAATCTTCGCTTTCCGTGATTGGCAAAGTCCGCAAGGATGACCGCGCGCCGAGCGGCGTGGAATTGGATGTGGTTTCGATTCCAAAAATTTATCACATCGCGCACGAATATCCGATAACGCCAAAAGAGCATGGAACAGAATTTCTTGCCGACCGGCGGCATTTATGGCTGCGGTCATCGCGCCAGCATGCGATTATGCGCGTGCGTCACCGCATCATCAAAGCCATTCGTGATTTTTTTGACGAACGCGGATTTACACTCGTCGATTCTCCGATTTTAACTCCGGCTGCGTGCGAAGGAACATCGACATTGTTTGGTACAGATTATTTCGATCTTGGCAAAGCGTATTTGTCGCAGTCCGGACAATTGTACGGCGAAGCGGCGGCGATGGCGTTCGGAAAAATTTATTGCTTCGGACCGACCTTCCGTGCGGAGAAATCTAAAACGCGCAGACACTTGACGGAATTCTGGATGGTCGAACCGGAAGTGGCGTTCAACGATTTGAACGACGATATGGATTTAGCGGAAGATTTTTTAGAATACATCGTTCAAAATGTTTTGAAAGATTGCATGTCGGAATTAAAAATTCTCGAACGCAACATCGAAAAATTACAAAACGTCAAAAAGCCGCTGCCGAGAATTACGTATGATGAAGCAGTCAAAATTTTGCACGATAAAGGATTGCCTTTCGAATACGGAAACGATCTTGGTGGAACAGATGAAACAGTTGTTTCGGAACAATTCGATCGGCCGGTGATGGTGCACCGGTATCCAAGCGAAGTAAAAGCATTTTACATGAAACGCGATCCGGAAAATCCGAAACTTGCGCTTGCGGTGGATGTGCTTGCACCGGAAGGGTACGGCGAAATTATCGGCGGCAGCCAGCGCGAAGATGATTTAGACGTGCTGTTGATGAGAATTAAAGAACAGAATTTGCCGCAGGATGCATTCGAGTGGTACTTGGATTTGCGGAGATTCGGTTCTGTGCCGCACGCCGGCTTCGGGCTTGGTGTCGAACGAACGGTCGGCTGGATTTGCGGATTGGAACACGTGCGCGAAACGATTCCGTTCCCGCGCATGATTTATCGGTTAACGCCGTAAAAAAATATTTTGTGAACTCTGCGTTTCATTGCGTTTTTAGCGGTTGAATAAAGAATGGAAAAATAAAAGGGAGACAATGTGCTAAAAGTTACGAATCTAAGAAAAGAATTCGACTCGGTTGTTGCGGTCAACGGCGTTTCGCTGGAAGTGAAGCGCGGTGAATTGTTCGGCTTGCTCGGTCCTAATGGAGCGGGAAAGACGACCACGATTCGTACGGTGCTCAATATCATCGAACCGGATGCAGGACAGATCACTTTTGATGGCAAGCCATTCACCAAAGCGATGTGGAATATCATCGGCTACTTGCCGGAAGAACGCGGCTTGTATCGCAAAAGCAAAATCATCAACACGATCTTATATTTTTCCGGATTAAAGGGATTGAAACCCAGCGAAGCGCGTCCGCAAATTTTATATTGGTTGGAACGATTCGGGCTGAAGCAAGATGCACACCGGAAGATCGAAGAGCTTTCCAAAGGCAATCAACAGAAAATTCAACTTATTATTTCTCTCGTGCATCGCCCGCAGTTGGTAATTTTAGATGAACCGTTTTCCGGACTCGACCCGGTGAATCAGGTTTTGTTGAAGGATGTGCTGATGGAACTGCGCCAGAAAAATGTCGCTATCGTTTTTTCCACGCATCAAATGGACCAAGTCGAAAAAATGTGCGACAATATTTGCCTCATCAATCAAGGCAAGCCGGTCTTGAACGGTTCCCTGTCGGATATTAAAAAACAACACGGGACAAATTCCGTGCATGTAGAATTTGAAGGCGATGGCGAATTTCTCAAATCGCTTCCGCTTGTTCAGCATGCCGATGTCTATCAGAATTACGCAGAGTTGGAGTTGGCAGATATAGCACGCAGCAACGAATTGTTCCAGCAGTTCGACGGTAAGCTTGCTGTGCATAAGTTTGAAATTGTCGAGCCGTCGTTGAATTCTATTTTCATCAATGTCGTCGGCGGGCCGGAAAAAATTGTTCACGCATCCGCGCAGCCCATTCCGACCTCGCGCATCGAGCGGTTGGCAGAACAGGTTGACCAAGACCCTCGTGTGAAAAAGTTCGTGCGCTCCGCCATGATGCTTGGGGTGTTCACGATGGGATTTCTTTTCTACAATCTTTCCATTCCCGAGCCAACTTGGTATATGCCGGGAATATTTTTCCTCGGTACGATTGTGAGTGTGGTTCGTTGGAGGATGACGAAGAAACGTGTCGAAAAAGAATTGCTCGCAAAACAGCGGCAGGGAGAACCGGTATGAACAATAAAATTTTTGAAGTTGCGGCATGGGAATTTGGCGAGAAAGTAAAATCGAAAGCATTCATTATTTCGCTGGTCTTAATGCCGCTGCTGATCATCGCCGTTGCCTTTCTTCCTACGATGTTTGCCATGCAAGAAGATACTTCGCCGACGACCATCGGCATCATCGATCCGACTCATCAACTCATAAATCCGCTCGATATAAAATTATCGCATGCGTACCGAATTGTTCACAACCAGCCGAATTATATTCTCAGGAATTTGACTGAAGAAAAATCGATTGACCAAGAAAAAGAACATGCCAATCAATTGATTGCCTCGGGCGAGATTGAAGGATGTTTTTTCATTCCGGCATCGATTTTCGACAGCGGAAAAGTGGAGTATCGCGCGAAAAATATCGGCAACATGAAAATTCAAGAGCGCTTTTCTTACACCATCGAACAATTGATTGTCGAACATCGCTTTCTTGCCAGCGGCGTCGATACGTCGCTCATTCATAAACTTCAAGCAAATGTCGATGTAAAATCGATCAAACTCTCGAGTAACGGGGAAGAAAAAGAATCCGGCTTTGTAGAAACCTTTGCCGGCGCGTACATCAATTTGCTGATGATCATGTTTATGGTGTTGACATCGGGCCAGTTGTTGGTGCGCAGTGTGGTGGAAGAAAAATCCAATCGCGTCATCGAAGTGCTGCTGTCGTCGTGTTCAGCACACGATTTGATGGCGGGAAAAATTCTCGGCCTCAGCGGCCTGGGTATTTTGCAAATGTTTATCTATATGTTGATCGGCATTGCCGTGTCGCTCAAAACGAACGCGCCAATTTTTGTCCCGGAAAATTTAATTCTCACAATCCTTTATGCATTGCTGGGGTACGTGTTTTATGCCGCGATCTTCGTCACGGTCGGTGCGCCGGCGAACACCGAACAGGAAGCGCAGCAAATCACCTCATACGTCAGTATGGTCATGGTCATTCCTATCGGATTTATGGTCGTGGCATTACAGCATCCGGATTCCACGGTTGTCAAAGTTTTATCCTTCATTCCATTCTTGACACCATCGCTGATGGCGATGCGCATTCCCATTCAAATGCCCGCGCCGTGGGAAATTCTTTCCACGCTCGCCATTCTTACCCTGTCGATGCTCGGCATGATGTGGGTCGCCGGAAAAATTTTCCGTCTGGCAATTTTATCCTACGGCAAACGCCCGTCGCTCGGAGAATTATTTCGATGGATTCGGGAATCTTGAACGGAGCATCGGTGTTACTAAGAATGGTGGTAGAAAGTTAAAATTTGGAATTGATTGTCTTTGACATATTGGCTGCAGTGAGTGTTGTGTCCGCGTTGCTTGTGGTGACGCGGCGGAATCCTATTATTTCCGCTCTCTGGCTCATCGTCAATTTTTTCTGTCTGTCCGGATTATATTTAACGCTGCATGCACAATTTATTGCCGTCATTCAGATTCTCGTGTACGCCGGCGCGATTATGGTTTTGTTTGTATTCGTGATTATGCTGTTGAATCTTGGCGATGAACGCCGTTTGCGCGATGCGCTTTCATGGAAAAAAATCGTCGCTGTGGGATTAAGTTTTGGCGTGTTGATGGAGTTGATGTACGCGTTGATGATGCGCGGACAGCAATATCCGTTCGATGCAATTAAAGCAACAGAGATCGGCACGGTGGAATACATCGGCAGCCAGTTGTTCACGAAATTTTTATTTCCGTTTGAAATTACATCGTTGTTGCTGACTGCTGCCCTTATCGGCGCCGTCGTCTTAGCAAAGAAGAAGTTCGAATAAATGATTTCTCTGCCTTCATATCTCATGCTCAGTGCGGTGATGTTTATCATCGGCGTTTGCGGCGTGATTGCACGGCGAAACGCGATTATTGTTTTTATGTCGATTGAATTGATGTTGAATTCCGTCAACCTTTCACTCGTAACATTTTCAGCGTTTCTTGGCAACGCCACGGGACAGATTTTTGTGTTTTTCGTCATGACCCTTGCGGCAGCAGAGGCCGCCGTCGGACTTGCGATTGTGATTGCGTTATTCCGCCGCAAGCAAACGCTGAACTTGGATGAGATCAATATTCTAAAATGGTGAAGATCGAATAAGAAATGTTTCTGTATGCTCCTTATATTATTTTCTTTCCGTTGATTGGATTTTTGTTCTTAGGATTGTTCGGTTCCCGCCTTAAGAATGAAACACTCATCGGTACCATCGGTAGTGCAACAGTCGGATTTTCGTTTCTTCTTTCGTCGGCGATTTTCGTACAGATGCTCGGTGTGGAAGAAATTCAACGCAGGCAAACGGTTGAAGTGTTCACATGGCTTTCAACGTTCACCGGCAGCACTACCTCGCTCAATGTGTCGGTTGCATATCAAATCGATCAGCTTTCTATTTTGATGGCGCTCATTGTTACCGGTGTCGGGTTTCTGATTCACGTTTATTCCATCGGGTATATGCATGGCGATAAAGGTTTTTGGAGATTCTTTACGTACTTGAATCTCTTCATCTTTGCCATGCTCAATCTCATCCTTGCCGATAACTTCCTCTTAATGTTCTTAGGATGGGAGGGAGTAGGGTTGTGCTCGTATTTGCTCATCGGATTTTGGTACGAAAAGAAATTTACCGGCGATGCAGCAAAGAAAGCGTTCATCGTCAACCGCATCGGCGATTTCGGATTTCTTCTCGGAATGTTTCTCATCTTTCAAACCTTCGGCAGTTTGAATTTCGAAACAGTTTTTAACAGTGCAACAAATATTTCCATCGGAAATACGACCATTACCATTATGACGCTGCTGCTCTTTCTTGGAGCAACCGGAAAATCCGCACAGGTTCCGTTGTATGTCTGGCTGCCGGACGCGATGGCTGGGCCGACGCCGGTCAGCGCGTTAATTCATGCCGCTACTATGGTTACCGCAGGCGTGTATATGGTCGCGCGATGTTCTATCTTGTTTGCGTTATCGCCGTTCACCATGGAAGTTGTCGCTTCTATAGGAGCGTTGACGGCCATTTTTGCTGCAACCATCGGATTGGTACAAAACGATATTAAAAAAGTTCTTGCGTATTCCACCATCAGTCAGCTCGGGTATATGTTTTTGGCAATGGGCGTGGCTGCGTTTTCGGCCGGCATCTTTCATCTTATGACGCATGCGTTTTTCAAGGCGCTGCTGTTCCTTGGTTCCGGCGCGGTCATTCATGCCATGCACGATGAACAGGATATTCAAAAAATGGGCGGATTAAAAAAATATCTGCCGGTGACCTACTGGACTTTTTTTATCGGTGCGATTGCGATTGCTGGCATTCCTCCGTTTGCCGGATTCTTTAGTAAAGACGAAATATTGTGGAAAGCATTCAGCAGCGAGCATGGTTCATGGATTCTCTGGCTCATCGGATTATCCGGCGCGTTACTCACAGCGTTTTATATGTTCCGGCTTGTGACGTTGACCTTCGACGGCGAGCCGCGCTTTTCCATAAAACAGGATGGACATCTTCCGCACGAAGCGCCGAAGACGATGACCATTCCGTTAATCATCTTAGCGGTACTTTCGGTTATCGGTGGATTTGCAGGCGTTCCGCACGCGAGCGTCATCGAACACTGGCTCGATCCGGTGTTTGCTCCGGCAAACGAAAAGTTATTTATGGCTGAACACAGCTTCGAGTGGATGGAGATTGTCTTGATGGTGGTTTCCGTTGCCGTTGCTCTGGCGGGAATTTGGGCAGCACGGAAAATTTATCTCGAACGCACTGAGATTGCCGACGCATTTAAAAAGAAATTTCATCCGCTGTATGAATTGTTGCTGCATAAATATAAAATCGATGAACTCTATCAGGAGGCCATTGTCTCGCCGATTCAAAAGGGTTCGGAAAAAATTTTGTGGAAGGGCGTTGACATTCGCCTGATTGACGGCGCAGTCAATAGCACCGGCCGTGTTGTCCAGTGGTGTTCGCAGACTTTTCGAGTTGTGCAAACCGGTGTTGTGCAATTTTATGCAGTCATCTTTGTCGGCGGCATTGTTGCCGTGCTCGCATGGATTTTATTTCACATGTAATCAATAACCAGAACCGATGATTCCACATTTGCTTTCCATAACAATCTTCTTACCGCTTGCGGCAGCATGTGTGGTCTTTGTTCTGCCTGCATCATCGGAGCGAACAATCAAGATGGCAGGACTGATCGGTTCAGGCATTGTGTTTGCCGTTTCGCTTGTTTTGTTTGCAGGATTCAATTCGGCGGCAGCGGGGTTTCAATTCCACGAACATCTCGATTGGATTCCTTCGCTCAATATCGGCTACGATCTGGGCATTGATGGAATGTCGATGCTGCTTATTTTGCTTACAACATTCTTAACGCCGCTTGCATTATTGGGCACATGGAATTCCGTCTCGAAAAATATTAAAGCATACATCATCATGCTGCTCTTGCTCGAAGTCGGTATGCTCGGCGTTTTTGCATCGTTAGATTTATTTCTGTTCTACATTTTCTGGGAAGCCATGCTCATTCCGATGTACTTCATCATCGGCATCTGGGGCGGGCCGAATAGAATTTATGCCGCAGTAAAATTTTTCCTGTACACACTTTTCGGAAGTTTGCTGATGCTGGTGGCGATTTTATCACTCGGATATTTTGCTTCGACTCTTCCCGGGGGACATTTTACCACCAATCTTATTGAACTTTATCGCATTGCACCTTCGATTCCTTCCACAATGCAGTTATGGATGTTCCTCGCATTTGGGTTAAGCTTTGCTATTAAAGTTCCGTTGTGGCCGCTGCACACGTGGCTACCGGATGCGCACGTCGAAGCGCCGACTGCTGGAAGCGTGATTCTTGCCGGAGTGCTTTTGAAGATGGGAACATACGGATTTATCCGGTTCAATCTTCCATTATTTCCCAGCGCATCGATTGCAGCCGCGCCGTATATCAGTACGCTGGCAGTGATTGGAATTGTGTACGGTGCATTGGTTGCGATGGTGCAGACAGACATGAAAAAACTCGTCGCCTATTCGTCCGTGTCGCATCTCGGGTTTGTCGTGCTCGGAATCTTCTCGATGACGGAAGAAGGAATGCAGGGCGCGATCATTCAAATGGTCAATCACGGCTTATCGACAGGCGCGTTGTTCTTGCTCGTCGGGATGATTTATGATAGAACGCACACGCGCGCCATTGCCGAATATGGCGGCGTCGCGAAATTGATGCCGGTCTTTGCTACGATCTTTATGATTGTCTCATTCTCGTCTATCGGATTGCCGGGATTGAACGGCTTCGTTGGTGAATTTTTAGTGATGATCGGCGCTTTCAAATCTGTATTTCTGGATTCAAAAATATTCGTCGCTATCGCAGGACTCGGCGTTATCTTCTCCGCTGTCTATATGCTCTGGATGTACCAGCGCGTGATGTTCGGGCCTGCTCATTCCAACGGATTATACAACGGACACGCATTAACAGAAATCAACAAGCGTGAAATTGCTGTCCTGGTGCCGATCCTTGTTTTTATTGTCTGGATCGGCGTGTATCCGAAAACATTCTTAAAAGTTTCTGCGCCCGCTGCAAAACATACTGTTGAGCAGATGGAAATGATAAAGCTCGGCGAGCACATTCAATATTCATCTCAATTGCCAAAATAATCGTTCGCATCGTGCGAAAATCTAAAAAACATATTCTGTTGTATTTTACATTCGCATCGATTGCTGCATTGATCGTATATAATATCTTCGGATTCGCCATTCATTCCTCAGAAGTAATTTCGGTCAATCCTATTTTTATTCTTCCGTTCGCGCTGCTGCTGTTATCGATTGCAGTAATGCCGTTTCTCAATCGTGCATGGTGGGATCGGTATTATCCTTATGTTGCGCTGGCATTCGGAAGTATCGTTATCGTGTACTATTTTTTCGGACTCCAACATGCGGACCGAATCGTTGCAACATCCTACGATTATATTTGTTTTATGTCCCTTATCGGTTCGTTGTATATTGTCTCCAGCGGTATTCATATAAACTTTCGTGGGAAAACAACGCCTGCGGGCAATGTTGCATTGCTGACAACGGGTAGCGTGCTGTCGAACTTTATTGGAACAACCGGCGCTTCGATGCTGTTGATTCGTCCGTTTCTGCGGATGAATCGCTACCGCATTAAACCCTATCACATCGTCTTTTTTATTTTTCTCGTCAGCAACATCGGCGGGGCAATGACGCCGATCGGGAATCCGCCGTTGTTCTTCGGATATTTAAAAGGCATTCCGTTTTTCTGGATGGCCGATCATAGTGCTTCTCTCTGGCTGCTAAGCATGGGAATTCTGTTGACAATATTTTTTGTGATCGATCGAATCGCTTTTCACAAAGAATCGAAAACCGTCCGGAGCGAAGCTGCGATGATCGATGATTCGGAAGTGCATGGACTGCACAATATCATCTTTTTACTCATCATCGTCGGAGCGGTTTTCATCGATTCTCCTGCGCCGTTGTTATTGCGGGAAGTGATTATGTGGGGAGCAGCGCTTGCATCGTACTTCACCACAAAACCTGAGGCACACCAGAAAAATAATTTTAATTTTATCCCTCTCAAAGAAGTAGCAATATTGTTCGCAGGCATTTTTGCCGCGATGATGCCCGCACTCGATTGGCTGGAAACTCATGCCGCAGGGATGGGCATCGTTACACCGGGGCAATATTATTGGTACTCAGGAACTCTTTCCAGCATCTTAGACAATGCTCCGACATATCTGAACTTTTTAACCGCAGCATTCGGACTGCATGGCGCAAACGTGAA
>DATKMP010000052.1:0-2670 GCA_035541775.1 Bacteroidota bacterium
CGATTATCAGCGGCGTGTGGCAGAAAATCGATAATGTCGGCGTGCTGCGTTCCGGCGACCCGACGGTGTTCGAATATTTCCGCAAATACACCGGAGCGGGTGAACAATCCGGCGCAGTGTATTCCGGAAAACCGAAGTTAGAAATTTTGACGTACAGCAGAAATTCCGAGTACGGCAAAGCGTACAAAGCGGCGTTCTTCCTTGCCGCGAATGATCGAGCCGTCTTCGACAGTATCAAAACCACCATCACGAAAAATCATCCGCGCATCACGATTATCAATTTTCCTGACGTCGATGTGCAAGGCCATGCAAATAATTGGAACGGATATCTTGCCGCAATTCACACGGCGGATTCGCTTGTCAACGAATTATGGAATCTTCTGCAGCAGGATTCGTTTTATCACAACACCACAACATTGTTTGTAACGAACGATCACGGACGCCACGATGATGCCCATGGCGGATTCAGCAATCACGGCGATACATGCGAAGGATGCCGGCATATTATGCTGTTGACGATCGGTAAGAATATTCCCGCAGGAAAAATTATTTCTTCAAAACATACGCAATGCGACATCGCGCCGACCGTCGGGGAATTACTTTCTTTCCCGACTCCTTCTGCCGAAGGAAAAAGTTTATTGCAGGATTCTGTTTTGATCTATGCCCGCAAGCATTGAGATCGTACACATCGAAAAATTTTTCTCGCTTCATCAACGCCATACGATCACCAACAAGTCGTTGACACCGGCAAGTGTTTTAATACTGTTGACAGAAAACGTCGGCGAGCTTTCCGTATTGTTCACGCAACGCACGGAGACGGTGGAACATCACAAAGGACAAATTTCGTTTCCCGGCGGAGCAAGAGACGTTACGGATGCGACGGTGGTCGATACGGCATTGCGGGAAACAGAAGAAGAAATCGGTTTATCGCGTACGGTTATTCGCATTCTCGGCATTGCCGATGATTTTGAAACTCCCAGCGGTTTTTGTATGACGCCGGTCGTTGGCTTTGTTCGATCCTTGCCAATGTTGCAGAGAAGCGAATCGGAAGTTGCCGATATTTTTCTTGTACCGATTTCTTTTTTTCTGGACGTGCACCAAGAACGCGTTGAACAACGCGAGCGAGCGGGGAACCATGTGAATATTTATTTCTACCAATACCAACATCATCTTATTTGGGGAGCAACTGCGGCGATTTTACGTTCATTTTTACATGCTGTTCGCGATACTGGAAAATCGTAATTCTGCACAAAATTCCTTTGAATTCACCAAATTCTTGGTTATCTTCATATAGTATAAGAAAATTGATAGATTTTGTAAGGAGCAACAATGCCACAACATAAATCGGCTGAAAAACGAGTTCGTCAAAGTGCGCGGCGTGAAGAACGCAACAAAGCAAAACTTTCTAAAGTAAAAACTCTCGTAAAGAAAGTACGCACAGCAAAAACAAAAGACGAAGCGGCAACCGCATTAAAAGGGACTGTAAAATTTTTAGATGAGATCGCTGCAAAAGGGTTGATCCATAAAAATAAAGCCGCAAATCAAAAATCCAAGCTGACAAAGTTTGTGAACAAATTTGCCGTTGAAAACGAAAAATAGAATTATTCGTTCGTATTGAAAAATGAAAACGCCTAACATATCGTTAGGCGTTTTTTTTGCTTAGATTCTCGAGTTTCCGCATTTCGACGTCCCTACACACAGCGCTTTATGCTTCCATCAGTCAAGGAACAATTTGAACGGCGAGATTGGTTTTCTGCCCATTCTGGTTTGTTCTTGAAATATTGTATAGAATTGTATCTGAACTTTTCTTATCTTGACACACTGTGAAGTGATGTATGCTATGCGGTAAAAAAATATTCCTGCTTTTTTCCTTCCTTCTTATCGAAACAACCTTTCTGTTTGCTCTTGACCCAGAAAAAAGTATTGCTCAATACGGGCAAACGACATGGCAACGCAAAAACGGTTTGCCGTCCAATGCCGTCAATGTTGTTCTGCAAACGCACGATGGATATGTGTGGCTTGGAACTTCTGCCGGACTTTTTCGATTCGACGGAGTGTCATTCACCAAGATGAATATCAATAAGGAAGGCACCATGAGTTATGAGGGGGTTGTTTCACTGTGCGAAGCATCGGACGGTAGTCTCTGGATTGGCACTGCATACGACGGTTTGCGACAATTAAAAAACGGCACGGTCAAGCATTATGGAAAAAACGAAGGATTCTTCGATACACAAGTAAAAGAAATACTCGAAACACGTACAAAAAAATTTCTGATCGGCACGTCCATCGGTGTTTTTCTTTTCGACCACGATAAATTTATACCATTCTTTAATAATCCCAACTTCATTACCGCTCTTGCCCAAGATTCATCGGGAAATGTCTGGATCGGAACACATGTAGGAGTGTATATGGTCACGGATGATGCGCAGCGTCATGTTTTTCATCTTTCGATGCAAACCGGGCTGCCTAATGACAATATTCAAACCGTCTATATTGATCACCATGCCAATGTCTGGATCGGAACAGCAGACGGACTGAGTCGGTGGAAGAATAGGGCTCTCAAGAATTTTACGATTGCCGATGGACTTCCCAATGTGCACATTAACGCACTTTATCAAGACCGAAACGATAATCTGTGGGTCGGAACACAGGGTGGATTATGCCGCTATA
>DATKMP010000053.1:0-8072 GCA_035541775.1 Bacteroidota bacterium
AAGGCATCGAACATCTTGAACATGCCAGCGATAAATTTCTCTATCCAGTAGCAAGAGATGCTGCCGAACGAATTGTGTCTTCGCTGAAAGCATTAGCGCAGGTAACACAATGTGAAATTGCCGGCAGCGTACGGCGGAAAAAAGAAATTATTGGCGATATCGACATTTTAATTACTGCTGCGGAGCAAGATCGAGCAATAATTTTCAAAACGTTCCTTTCGCATCCGGATGTCGTCAGTACGATTGCAGCAGGCGATACAAAATCGAGCGTGATCCTCAAATCGGGAATTCATTGCGATTTGCGTGTGGTAAATGAAAATGCGTTTCCATTTGCTTTGAATTATTTTACCGGCAGCAAGGAACACAATGTGGCAATGCGTTCGTTAGCGCGAACGTCGGGCTGGAGTTTGAACGAATACAATTTTTCCATTATTCCCGGCGTTGATGAAAAGCAAAAAAATCAAAAACCGCCCGATTGTAAGAATGAAGCAGCCATTTATCATGCTCTGGGATTGCAATTCATACCGCCGGAATTGCGAGAGAATACCGGAGAGATCGAAGCGGCGAGGAAAAATCAAATTCCCACCTTGATCGAAGAAAAAGATTTGCGCGGTACGTTTCATTGTCATACAACAAACAGCGACGGCAACCATTCGTTAGAAGAAATGGTGCATGCTGCGAAAAAACTCGGCTGGGAATATCTCGGCATTGCCGACCACAGTCAGGCAGCAGCGTATGCGAGAGGATTGAAGCCGGATCGGGCACGCGCAGAAATCAAAACTATTGCAGCGCTGAATGACCAAATGCATGACTTTAGAATTTTTGCCGGAGTAGAATGCGATATTCTGCCGGATGGTTCGATGGATTACGACGATGCATTGTTGTCGCAATTCGATTATGTTGTTGCCTCGATCCACAGCAAATTTAAAATGACGGAAGCAGAAGCAACGCAGCGAATTGTGAAAGCATTAACGAACAAATATGTGACGATGCTGGGGCATCCCACGGGAAGATTGTTGCTGGAACGAGAGGGGTATCCGTTAAATCTTCATGAAATTATTTCTGTTGCCGGCGATCTTGGAAAATGTATCGAGATCAATGCGCATCCGATGCGATTAGACCTTGATTGGCGATATATCAAGTTCGCGAAAGAAAAAGGCGTTCGCATTGCCATCAATCCTGATGCACACAATATCGATGGATTACAGGATGTGCGGTACGGCATCGGCATTGCGCGGAAGGGCTGGCTTGAAGCCGCCGATGTCTTGAACACGCGTTCGGTAAAAGCAGTTGAAAAATACTTCAAAGAAACGTAACTTATTTTATGAATCATTAGGGAAGCGATGAACGTATGAGCATCTATAACATGTTATCGACAGAAATTCCGGTGATCGGTTATTCGGTACTGCATTATCCGGCGAAAAATATAACGCCGAAAGAATATCTTCGGGCAATTCTTCAGCTTCATAAATCGATGAATGAAGAGTCGCAAAAAATTCAGCAGGAATGGTCTTCGCATCTTGCCGATGTGAAGGCAAAGACCGTACAAACCATGCGCGGCGCGCTTTCACAATTTCTTTCTACGCCCATTCAATCCGATACTTCGGATATCGAACAAATTATTGGCGATCAAGTAAGCCAAATATCGGATCAATTGTTGCCGAAGATATCGTACGGCGTAGCATCTTCTTCGGAACAGATGCTTCAGTTCGATGGCGCTGAAGTCGGATTTGCAAAATGGTTGACAGCAGGGAAAAAATATTTACGCAATTTAGAATTTCCCGTGAAAGATGTTTATGAATCGTTCTTTATTTTTGAAGGAGGTTCCAATCTCGATATTCTT
Organism: Bacteroidota bacterium; assembly: GCA_035541775.1. Lineage (GTDB taxonomy): Bacteria > Bacteroidota > Ignavibacteria > UBA10030 > UBA10030 > DATKMP01. Next base: position 1,844 of record DATKMP010000053.1, read on the forward strand.
GAATTTATTATTCGATCGAAAATCGGCATTCAGAACGGCGTGCATGGAAAACATCTTCGCTTTTACGGCGGCGCGAAGTTCACGGTCTTCAATCTCATCTATTCCAAAAATGAATTGGTGCGGGCGCACGAAAAAGCGGAACTGAGTATTGCATTTAGTAAAACGGGCGGAACGTACGAAGAAATTAAATCCGGTACTGCATCGATTCTTTCCGACATTTTAACAGATGCAAAACTTTCGCACGTTGCGCTCTGGCAAAGAAAATTAGGCATAGGGGACGAATTGGAGTTTCGCCTTACGCTTCGCGGAAAGGATAAAATCCTCTTGCAAGAAACAGCCGCATTTTTTATGAAAGCTGTGAAGAAAAATAAAATTCCGTTGGCAACGGAATACGCATTTCCCAAAGAGATTCTTGGTTGATATGCCGAAGAACCGAACAGTACCGGATGGGGAACGCGAAAACGAAATTCTTAAACGACTGAAGAAGGAATTCCCGGAAGCGAAAACCGCATTGACATTTTCCAATCCGTTCGAACTCCTTATCTCGACAATTCTTTCTGCACAATGTACCGATGTGCGCGTGAATAAGGTGACACCCGCACTGTTTGCAAAATATCCGACCGTAAAACATTTTGCAAATGCCGAACGGCATGAATTAGAAATGGATATCAAGTCCACCGGATTTTACCATCACAAAGCGAAAAACATTATCGGTGCAGCACAAACCTTGGTGGAAAAGTTCGGCGGAATTGTGCCGCAGACGATGGAAGAACTTTTGCAACTGCCCGGCGTGGGGCGGAAGACGGCAAATTGCGTGCTGGGCGGTGCATTCGGCATTCAAAGCGGAATCGTGGTCGATACACACGTTCTTCGTTTATCGAAGAGACTCGGATTGACAACGCAAAATACGCCCGAAAAAGTGGAAGAGGACCTGTTGAAGATGGTGCCGAAGAAAGATTGGTATCGTTTCAGCAATCTTTTGATTTTGCATGGACGAAAAACATGCAACGCGCGCAAACCGTTGTGCGGACAATGTTGCGTTGCGGAACTTTGTCCTTCCAGAATGAAAGAGCAGTAAAAAAGTTGTGATGATTTTTGTATGAATAAATTGAACGAAAGGTATTGCCATGGTTTTTTCTTATAAGTCGATCAAGATCATTTCTCTTGTCGTTTTTCTTATTGCTTGCTGCTGTTCGCTGATGGCGCAGGAAAATAATATCTGGAATCATAAAAAATGTGCTGTCGTGCTGACGTACGATGACGCGCTGAATACAGATATCGATCACGTTGCTCCGTTGCTGGATTCGCTGGGATTGAAAGCGACATTTTACGTCTCGGGAAATTTTCCGGGATTTCGCGTGCGTCCTCAAGATTGGAAAACACTTGCCGAGCACGGCCATGAATTAGGGAACCATTCGCTCTTTCATCCTTGTGCTGGCGATGCGCCGGGACGAGAATGGGTGCCTGTGGATTACAACCTCAACCATTATACACGTTCTCGTCTGATCGATGAAATCACCTTGAACAACGTTATTTTAAAAATGCTGGATGGCAAAACAGAGCGCACGTTTGCCTATCCTTGCGGGGATACGAAGTTCGGCGATTCTTCCTACGTGCCGGATATTCAAAAAGAATTTGTTGCCGCGCGCGGTGTGGAAGGGAAAACGCAGCGCATCGATGAAATTAATTTGTACGATATCGGCTGTTATATGATCAACGGAAGTTCCGGCGACAAAATGATTCAGTTAGTGAAGAATGCCGAAGCACATCAGGCGCTGATTGTGTTTTTGTTCCATGGCGTCGGCGGCGAACACAATATCAATGTTTCGCTGGAAGATCACCGGATGTTGCTGCAATATCTCAAACAGCACGAACAAGATATCTGGATTGCGCCGATGGTCGAGGTTGCAAAGTATATAAAAAATTATCAAGCGAACAATCATCCTACAAAGTAAAATTATGACTTATCAAGATGCACTGCAATTGATGCACGAGTATGTGCAGAACGATGCGCTCCGCAAGCACATGTATGCCGTGGAAGCGGCAATGCGGGCGTATGCGCGTAAAAACAACGAAGACGAAGAAGTCTGGGCGATGACCGGTTTGCTGCACGATTTCGATTACGAACAATATCCTACCATTCCCGAACATGCAACCAAGGGAGCAGAAATTTTGCGGCAAAAAGGTTGGCCGGAAAATATTGTGACGGCGATTCTCGGCCATGCAACGTATTCCGGTGTGCCGCGCGAAACGCGTATGGCGAAAGTATTGTTCGCTTGCGATGAACTTTGCGGCTTTATCACTGCCGTTGCAGTTATTCGTCCTAACAAGATTGCGGACTTAGAGGTCTCTTCTGTAAAGAAAAAACTCAAGGACAAAGCGTTTGCAAAAAACGTCAACCGAGACGAGATTAAACAGGGTGCAGAAGAACTTGGCATTCCGTTGGATGATCATATTCGCTTTGTTATCGAGGCAATGAAGCAAGATGCGGAACGACTGGGGTTGAAGTAAGACAAAGCGACATCGGATAAACTTTTTTCTACTGGTAGCCGAAAGCGTTAGCGTTTGTTTTTCGATCAGCAACGAAGTCTCAAATTATCGACTACCAAACGAAATACCCTTTTTCGATATCGCATAAAATTTTTTTCTTTTCGGGAAAAACAGCTTTCATCGGCAATACCAAAGTGCATCCATAGCAGTATGCGATGACGACGTGTCGCAATAGTGCGCGGCTGCTCTGGTGGTAAAATGAAAGCGGGTTGTGGTTTATCATTTTTCATAATGTTGGAATTCTTTTATTGACAAATTTAAGTTGAAGTCGTACCTTGTTTCGGTTTTAATTTTCACGCTTTGCCCAGGTATATTGTACTCGTTGCAGGAAGAGAAGTTTTTTCGTTAAGATAGTTCGATTTATGATTGAGTAGGCATCAAAAAAAAGAAGGAGATGTTATGAATTTTCGTCGTTTTTTATTTTTTGCTGGTACCATACTGGTTTATTCTATCTTACCGAGTCAAGTGTTTTCTCAGGATGCTCCGATGAAGTGGGGCGAAATTCCCAAGGCAGACCTTGAAATGAAATCGTTTCCTCAGGATACCAATGCCTCGGCCGTTATTCTTTGCGATTACGGCAACGTTACGTTTGACGATGAGTTAACGGTCGTCTATCAGCATCAGATGCGAGTAAAAATTCTCTCCGTCAAAGGGTACGATGAATGGGGAAGAGTTTCTTTAAATCTTCGCACTGAAGATCATGCACAAACAATCGACGATATTGCAGGCGTGACGTATGCATTAGATCAACAAGGAAATATCGTCAAGCATGAGTTACAGGAATCCGATATCTTTACAGAGCATGATGATGCAAACCACACGCGCTATAAATTCACATTACCCAGTTTATCGCCGGGATGCGTGGTCGAAATTCGATACACCATCAAAAATCAAAGTTGGTGGAATGTGCCGGACTGGCAATTCCAATTCAGCGAGCCCGTTCGTTGGAGTGAATTCCGCTTTTGCTATCCTACGTCTATTTCATACGCTGTGCTTTCTCACGGTTATGAACGATTTATGGTGAATACGACGGAAAAAGTTGTGCAGTTCTTCCATGGAAGCGCCTCTGGATATTTTGGCATGGACAATGTTGATTGCTATCAAAAACGTTGGGCAATGCAAAACGTTCCCGCTCTGCGGGACGAACCCTATATTACTACCATGAACGATTATTATAACAGAATCGAAATTCAACTTGCTGGATATGCATTAAAAACGGGCGGCACCAAAAAGGTCATCAGCGATTGGATGTTATTCAACGACGATTTGCTCAAGGACGAACATTTCGGCGACTGTATCGACGTGACACGCCGTGTACGAAAACAAGCTGAGGAATTGACAACTGGGCTTTCCACCTGCGAAGAAAAAATGACTGCGATCTATAATTGGGTTTCGCAATCCATCGTTTGGAATCACCGCAATAGAATTTTTGCTGAGCAGGATGTCAACGATGTGCTGGAATCGAAAAAAGGCAGCAATGCCGATATAACATTTTTGCTGTTATCGCTTTTGAAAAGCGCCGGTATAGAAGGCGATCCGGTTATTCTGAGTACGAGGGATAATGGTTCGGTTCAGGATTGGTACCCGATCTTATCGCAATTTAATTACGTGTTAGCAAAAGTTGCCATCAATGGCCAGGATTATTTCCTCGATGCTACCAATCCGTCGCGGCCGATGGAATTGATTCCCACAAAAATTATTAATGTCAAAGGATTTGTCGTCAAAAAAAATGGCGGCGTCTGGGTGAAAATTACCTCGCAAAAGCAGTATAACAATGTTTCGCTCGCGGTGCTGACATTGCACGAAGATGGCACGTTGGATGGAACGATGGAAGATTCGTACCGTGAATATGCAAGTTTGTTTATGCGGCAAGATTTAAAAGACAAAAAAGAAATGGATATTGCGAAAGAAACTTTTAATACGGAGCAACAGGGCATTACCATTGATTCTGTCCACATCGCCAACAAGGATAGTATCAATGCACCGTTAACGTTAAAGGTGTGGATAAATGCACAGACTTATGCTCAAAGCGCAGGCGATATGATTTATATTAATCCGCAAATTTTACACCGGATGCAGGAAAATTCCTTCAAAGATCGAACTCGATTATTCCCTATCGATTATGGTTATCTTCGTAGCAATAAGATTGTCGTTATGCTTACCATTCCCAACGGATTTGAACTGAAAGAAAAACTTGCCGATCGCATGTTATATGTCGGCAGCGATCTTCTTTCGTATTCGCGTAAAGTAGCGGTTGTGGGGAATCGCATACAAATTACCGTCAAACGAGAAGTTCATCAAATCGAAATTCCCGAAAAATATTATGCCGATTTAAAAAACTTTTATGCCAGTATTGTTGCTGCTGAGGCAGAGCAGCTTGTGTTAACCCGCATAAAACCGGAAGTTCCTCCTCCAGCGGCAGCGCCTTCGGTAGAAACGAAACCCGTCAAGACGAAAGGGAAAAAATGAAACGCTGTCGATTTTTTGGTGTGGCGTTGTTCTTATTGATGGAGTTTAGCGTATGCGCTGTTGGCTTTTGCGGCGATAAACCCGATTACGATGTTTCTAAAATTCCTTCTGCGCTGCTCAACGATGCCGAAGCGGTTGTACGAACTCATAGTATTCGATTTGAGGTGAAGAATAGGCGTCGCGCTTATGAAAAAGTAACGTACGCAGCAACGGTCTTTAAAAAAGAAAAACGAGATTACGGATATCTTGGACTTGGATATGATAAATTTGGAGAACTTGAAGATGTCACCGGAGCAATTTATGATGCGCACGGCAACGTTGTTCGTACACTCTCAAGCAGCGATACGAAAGATTTTTGCGCTTACAGCGGTTATACACTCTTCGAAGATTCGCGAAAGCGTGTTGCAGAACTGTACTACGATCAGTACCCTTATACGGTTGAATTCACGTATGAGTATTCGTATGACGGATATTTAAATTGGCCGACTTGGCTGTCTCGGACTTCCTTAGATCCTGTGGAACAGAATAAAATGGAAGTTGTCGTGCCTCGTGAAGATACCTTACGTTATTGGTGCAACCATGATTCGGTACAGCCGAGTGTTCGAATAGACGGGAGTAAAAAAATATATTGCTGGGAAGCACACAATCTTCCGAAACTAACCAAAGAACAAACTGGGAATCATATTGAAGATGTTGCGACCGAAGTCCAGATCGCGCCTGGAGATTTTGAAATTGGCGATTATGTGGGGAACATGAGAACCTGGAAAGATTTTGGTTTATGGGATTATTCTTTGAAAGCGGGGAGAGATCTTTTACCGGAATCTGCGAAGCATGATGTTCATGTTCTTGTGGATTCTTTGAGCGACACAAAAACAAAGATTAAAGTGCTGTACGAATACATGCAAAAACGTACACGGTATGTCAATGTCACATTAGGCATTGGAGGATGGCAGCCCTTTGATGCAACGTATGTCCATGAACATACCTATGGTGATTGTAAAGCACTATCCAATTATATGCTCGCACTCCTAAAAGAAGCAGGTATTACGGCCTATTCATTTTTGGTCTGTCATGGATATGAACCCTATCCCTTTATCAGCGAATTCCCAAGCCACCAATTTAATCATGTGATGGTCTGTGTGCCTATGAAAGATACGCTCTGGCTTGAATGCACAAGCCAATCGATTCCTTTTGGACACATCGGCGATGA
>DATKMP010000054.1:0-6984 GCA_035541775.1 Bacteroidota bacterium
ATCGCGCATCCAGATTTTTTCTTCATCATTCTGTACAATAATATATCGAGCAAGACGTCCTGTGCTGAGATGTGTTTTTACGGATTGATAAAACTCCGATTCGATTTTTGCTTTTTTATCGCCGGAGCGGACATGCTTTTCCGCTTCTTGAATTTTTTTATCGACAGTTTCTAAATCTTTAAGAATTAATTCCGTCTCAATGACTTCGATGTCGTTTTTCGGATTAATTTTTCCGTCAACGTGAATAATGTTTTCATCGTCGAAGCAGCGAACCACGTGCGCAATGGCATCGACGGAACGAATATGGGAAAGGAATTGATTGCCCAGCCCTTCGCCTTTGCTTGCGCCTTTGACAAGTCCGGCGATGTCTAAAAATTCCAGCGTCGTCGGCACAGCTTTAGCAGAATTATAAATTGCCATCTGGCGGTCGATGCGTTGATCCGGCACCGTCACCACGCCGACATTCGGGTCGATGGTGCAAAATGGATAATTGGCGACATTGGCGCCGGCAGCAGTAATCGCATTAAACAATGTCGATTTACCGACGTTCGGCAGTCCGACAATTCCACATGTAAATCCCATACAAAATTCCTTTCGGAATCAATATACCCAACAATTCGCATTTATAAAAGATGTGAAATGAGAATCCAGATGAAGGATTTTTCATTTGAATATTTATGTAATGCAATGTATATTTATTCACACGATAAAATTAGGATTTGTATAGATTGAATAAAATTCATGTTTCTCTTATCGGCGCTTCCGGGTACAGCGGCGTCGAACTCATCAAGTATTTACTGCGACATCCACAGGTAGAAATTGACAACCTGTTTGCGAACACCTCTGCCGGAAAACACTTGAGTGACGTTGCTCCGGTGTACGGGAAAAATTTCGATCCGGTACTGGAATCATTCTCGGTTGATAAAATTGAAAAAAGCGATTTGGTGTTTATTGCGCTTCCTTCCGGCGAAGCATTGAACCTGGTTCCGCAAATTCTTGCTGCCGGAAAAAAAGTGATCGATCTTGGCGGCGATTTCCGACTGCAAAATACAGCGCTGTATGAAAAATATTATAAACGAACTCATACTGCGTTGAACGAATTATCCAAAGCTGTGTACGGATTTCCCGAATGGCATGCATCGCGATTGAAGAATGCACAATTTATTTCCAATCCCGGCTGTTATCCGACGAGTGCCATTCTTCCATTAGCTCCGCTACTGAAAGACGGTGTGATTGAACAAACCGGCATCGCGATCAGTTCATTGTCCGGAGTTTCTGGTGCGGGAAAAAGTTCGTCGTTGGATTTTTCATTCACAGAAATCAATGAATCCGTCCGCGCGTACAAAGTCGGTGTGCATCAGCATATTCCGGAAATTCGCATGGCGTTAGAACAAATTTCCGGGAAACCCGCGACGATTTCTTTCGTACCGCATTTGATTCCGATTACACGCGGCATTTATACGAGTTCGTACGCAATGCTTGCAAAAGGAAAAACGGAAGCAGATATTCTTGCCGCGTACGAAAAATATTACGGCAGCGCGCCGTTCGTTCGGTTCTCCGCAACAAAAATTCCCGATATCAAACATGTTGCGCATACGAATTTTATCGACATCGGATTTAAACTCTTTCCGGAAAACGGACAGGTTGTTATTCTCTCCGTCATCGACAACTTAGTGAAAGGTGCGGCGGGACAGGCAGTGCAAAATATGAATGTGATGTTTGGATTTATAGAAACCGAGGGATTACTTTAATGGCTGATGGGTTGTTTCAAGAATTGACCGGCGGCATTACCGCCGCAAAAGGATTTACCGCCGGCGGTGTGTACTGCGGCGTTCGAAAAGTAAAAAAAGATATTGCGATCATTTATTCGGAAACACCGGCGACGGTCGCAAGCGTGTTCACCAAAAACAAGGTTGTTGCAGCGCCGTTGGTCGTCGATAAAGAACAATTGGGAAAATCTTCTGTGTGCTCTGCCGTTGTCGTGAACAGCGGCAATGCAAATGCATGCACGGGCGAACAAGGCATGAACGATGCATGGAAGATGGTCACACAAACCGCTGAAGCATTGAATGTTCCGAAAGAGCAGGTGCTCGTTTCTTCTACCGGTGTCATCGGGCAGTATTTGCCGATGGAAAATATTTCGAAAGGCATTCAAGAACTTGCCGGAAAATTATCTGCACAAGGCGGTACGGATGCAGCGGAAGCAATTATGACGACCGATACATTTTCCAAAGAAATTGCTGTACGGATGGAAATGGATTCTGTTGTGGTGACACTCGGCGGAATGTGCAAAGGTTCCGGTATGATTTCGCCGAATATGGCAACGATGCTCGGTTTTGTCACAACGGATGCTGTGATTTCCCAATCAGCATTGAAACTGGCATTACGCAAAGCGAACGAGCGTTCGTTCAATCGCCTGACGGTCGATGGCGACATGAGCACGAATGATATGGTGCTTGTGCTTGCGAATGGTGCTGCAAAGAATAAAGAAATTGTTGAAAACACTCCTGCATTTGAAAAATTTTCGCAGGCGTTGGAATACGTTCTCATTTCTTTGACGAAGATGATTGCGCGCGACGGCGAAGGCGCAAGCAAATTAATTGAGATTGTCGTGAGTGGTGCGAAGACGGAAGAAGAAGCGGCGCAGGCAGCACGATCGGTTGCCCATTCCAATTTAGTAAAAACTGCCATGCACGGTGCGGATGCAAATTGGGGACGTGTGCTGGCGGCGGTCGGATATTCCGGTATCGAGTTCGATCCCGCAAAAGTTTCCATCTCGTTCAACGATGTTGCGGTGTTAAAACCGAATTACGAAATCGTACTCGATGAAGAAAAAGCGAAAGCAGTATTGATGCAGGATACAATCTTCATTTACATCAATCTGCATCAGGGTCCGGCGCACGCGCAATTCTGGACGTGCGATCTTACGAAAGAATATATTCACATCAACGCAAGTTATAGAACATAAGCGCACGAAGGCAGCACCGATGACAAAAAATCCGATTAATGTAGAAACCAAAGAAGAAATTCTGATTGAAGCCCTGCCGTACATTCAAACGTACGAAGGCAAAACCTTTGTGATTAAATACGGCGGTGCGGCGATGACGGATGAGAATCTGAAAAAATCATTCGCGCAGGACGTGACCATCCTTCGCAAGATCGGCGTGAACATCGTCATCGTGCATGGCGGCGGCAAAGATATTACCGACCTTGCCACGCGGCTCAATATCAAAACGTCATTCGTGGACGGGCAACGCTATACGGACGAGGAAATGGTTTCCGTTGTGATGATGGTGCTCGCGGGAAAACTCAATAAAGAAATTGTGAACCTCATCAACTCCAACGGCGGCAACGCTGTTGGTTTGTGCGGCGTGGATAACCAATTGCTGCGCGCAACAAGAAGTTTGAAGAACGGAATCGATCTCGGTTTGGTGGGCGAAGTGCACACTGTCGATACAAACTTTCTCAATTTGCTTTCCACCAATGGCATGATGCCTGTGATTGCGCCGCTTGCGGTGGACGATGATGGAAAAATTTTGAATATCAACGCAGACCTTGCCGCAGGAGCCGTCGCTTCCGCCTTGAAGGCGGAAAAGCTTGTGTACCTCAGCGACATCGAAGGTGTCTTGGTGGACGGCAAACTTGTCTCGTCGCTTACGGAGTTGGAAGCGGAATCGCTCATTGAACGCGGCGCTGTTACCGGCGGGATGATTCCCAAAGTTCGGTCCGGTTTTTCGACGCTCAAAACGGGCGTCAAAAAAATTCATATTGTCGATGGCCGCATTAAACATTCTCTTCTTCTTGAAATATTTACGGATGAAGGAATCGGAACACAAATGATTCACGAATCATAGAAAGTCCGTTATGGAAAAACAACAGCGCCATCTTGCTATTAAACATTTGCTTGCAGATCATGCGATTACAACACAAACCGAACTTGCATCGTTATTGCGGAAAGCCGGTTTCAAAACCACACAGGCGACGCTTTCGCGCGATATGCAAGAGATCGGTATTGCATGGGTACATACGCCGAATGGCTCGCGCTATATGCTATCGCCGGATCAGGAAGAAGAGCGGCTCACCATGCTCATCGGCCTGGAGATAGAAAAAATCGAATCTAATGAGACAATGATCGTCATTAAAACTTTGCCGGGTCGCGCACAAGGCGTTGCAGAAAGCATCGACCATTTGCAACTACCGTCCGTGCTGGGAACAATTGCCGGCGACAACACAATCTTTGTACTGCCGCGTTATGTCAAAAAAATTCATGAGACGGTCAAAGCCATAAAAGATATTTTGCAGAAGACAAAACTCGGTTAAGCATGTACACGCACACCATCGATATTGCACATCCGTCGATGTTTTCCGACGATGCAGAAATTTTTTTAGATGATACGCTGCGGATGATTCGTTCGTCTTCGTCGCTGCGCGTGCTGAAAATTATTCATGGCAAAGGAACGGAAGAACATCCTGCGCGGTTGAAAGAAATCGTGAAGAACTGGGCGTATCGCAATCACTCCCGCATTCGCGCGGTGATTACCGGCGAAGAATACGATTTGTTCAATGCAGATGTTCAAGATCTGCGAAGTGCATGCGGGCAGGAAGTCGATTCCGATCTTGGCGCTGCCAACGCCGGTATAACGATAATTTGGATTAAATAAATCATTTTGAAAAAAGAAAAGGAGAACACAGTTGAGTAAAAGTAAAGAACGCATCGCCGTTGCTTATTCCGGCGGTCTCGATACCTCGGTCATTGTAAAATGGCTGCAAGAAAAATATAATGCCGACGTCGTTACCGTTACCGGCGACCTCGGACAGAAAAAAGAACTGACCGGCTTAAAAGAAAAAGCGAAAAAGAGCGGCGCAGTAAAAGTCTATATTCAAGACCTGCGTAAAGAATTTGTCGAAGAGTACATCTGGCCGGCGCTCAAAGCCGGCGCGTTGTACGAGTACAATTATCCGATGGCCACCGCTATCGGCCGCCCATTGCTTGCCAAGTCGCTGGTAGAAATTGCAAAGAAAGAAAAATGTACGGCGGTTGCGCATGGCTGCACAGGAAAAGGAAACGATCAGGTTCGCTTTGAAGTAACCGTGAACGCACTTGCACCGGAATTGAAAGTGTTCGCACCTGTGCGCGATTGGGAATTCAAATCCCGCGAAGAAGAAATTGCGTACTGTGAACAGCGCGGCATTCCGGTCGTTGCATCGAAGAAAAGTCCGTACTCACTGGATGAAAATATCTGGGGAACGGCCATTGAATGCGGCGTGCTGGAAGACCCGATGGTAGAACCTCCCGCCGATGCATATCAGCGCACGGTTGCGCCGAATCTGGCGCCGGATGAACCGACATACGTGAGCATCGATTTTAAAGAAGGCGTACCTGTTACGATCGATGGTAAAAAAATGAAAGGCGTTCAATTGATCGACCTCTTAAATGAACTCGGCGGGTCGAATGGTATCGGGCGATTGGATATTGTAGAGAATCGTCTTGTTGGCATCAAGTCGCGTGAAATTTACGAAGCGCCGGGCGCGGTGATTTTGCACACCGCACATCGTGAACTTGAACGCCTCGTCCTCGATAAAGATACTGCGCACTACAAAGCAAAACTTGCGAATGATTACGCCGACCTGATTTATAACGGTCTGTGGTTCTCACCGTTGCGCGAAGCGTTGGACGGTTTTGTGAACATGACACAAAAAGTGGTCACTGGTACCGTGAAGTTGCGGCTCTATCGAGGTTGCGTGGATGTTGTCGGCCGCACATCTGCGTACTCACTGTACGATACCAAACTTGCAACCTACACCGATGCAGACGTGTTCGATCACAAATCGAGCATCGGCTTCATCAAAATTTACGGATTGCCCATGAAGACCGTTGCACAAGTAAAACGAAGAACCGGCAGAAAATAAAATAAATTCTGCTTCATAAAAACTCACGACGCCTCGCAATGCTGCGGGGCGTTTGTGTTTTATATGTCGATGCGGGGAAAACATTTTTTGGATGTGATAGAGCGGGAGACGGGGATCGAACCCGCGACGTTCAGCTTGGGAAGCTGACATTCTACCGCTGAATTACTCCCGCATACGGTAACTTATTACCAATCAATATGTTATCTCAAAAACTGCCTTTCTTGTGTGCCTGAAATGTGCCTGAATTCTGAAAACAAAGCAAACAATCTATAAAAATGTAACCTGAATTTTTGAATGATGCAAATAGCATATAAGTTTAAATGTTCATCTACCTCGAAATCAATGCAACATAAAAACCGAGGCTTATCAATAACATCACATGCAAACGGACACCAACTAATAATATCCATCTTTTTGTAATGGAATTGTTCTATAAAATTTATAAGGGCTTCGTTGATTTCACAATTAAGGACTAAATCTGCTATTCTCTCTTGAATACTGATTCCGTTTCTTAAACGAGCTTCTATGTTCATTTTTTGCACCCACCCATTGACATTTTCTTGTCTTCATTTTTCCTCGACTTACAAGAGTCGCTGCAATATTTCGCACTCTTGTTATTCCAGAGAAAATATCTATGGCAGTGTTCACACACTCCAATTTTTGCCAAGCCGTGAGTTACTGAAAACTGAACTAATTTGAGCGCGATCTTCTCTTCAAAGGTGAGACCTTTTTGAGGGTAGTTTTTCAAAAACGGAGATTTTTTTAATTTAACAAAGGGATTATCAAGATCAAACACAAGAACACTCAAGTTGCTTTTGAGCCATTCCTCCAAGTAACCTATTGGTGTAGCGTCATTATATATACTCTCATCTTTTATAGCTTTAATTGCTGGTAACACATAAATATCAAGTTCTTGTTTAAGGCCAATAAAATATTCTAATCTCTTCTGATAATTCTTTTGGACAGCTTCGCTAGGATAAATGCAGTTAAATAATTTTAGTTTTTCGAGAATGTTTACCTTGAAATCTGGTTCTTCAATTCCTTTTTCTTTCATATATGATTTAATAGTTGTAG
>DATKMP010000055.1:0-7029 GCA_035541775.1 Bacteroidota bacterium
AACGAAATCGGAAACACCAAGATTGGTCCGGTCAAATATTTCGTACCCGATAACGCTGGATTGCGGCAATCCCTCTCCCGCAAACGACAATCGCAGATCATAAATCTGCTGTTTCGGCACTTGAATCGTTTTGCCGTCATCTTCCAACACATACGGTACGTTTCGTTCTTTCAGCTTATCGACAATTTTGGATGCATCCTGTGCATTAAGATTGCTGAACAATGTTCCGTAACTCGGTTTGTTCAGGATCGTCACCAACACAAAAATCAGCGCCACGGCTCCGGCGACAACAACGCCCAGCATCACGCGCTGTTTTTGAGTCATCCGCTGGAACACACGGGTGAATTGATTGATTGCATTTACGTCAGCCATCGTTAAACCTGAATTCTCATTAGTTCGCGGTATGTATCAATTGCTTTGTTTCGTACTTCCATTAACAAATCGAAACTGGTGCGTGCTTTTTCCACAGCGATCATCACTTCATGCAAATCCGTTGCTTGGCCGCGCACCATGCTGTCCATCGCTTTCCCCGCTTCATTCTGTAACGTATTCACATCCGTCACTGCTTGCGATAACATCGTACTGAACGAATCGTTGGTATTCTGCAGCGCCTTATTGATTTGATTTCCATTGATAGGAGAATCGATGTTCGGCAGTAATGCTAACCCTTGGGAAATTTTCATACCATCATCCTTTCCGATCGACCATAGAACCCATCGTCGCCATCATGCGTTCGCCATCACGGCGATACGTTTGATAAGAACGGATTTCTTGTGTGGAATCGGGATAGAGTTGCTCGAAAAAATTTTGCTCGTTTTTTGAGAGCACCGAATCTTGATCATCGTGTTGCGCATTCGTCAAATCAATCTTCCCGGTGCTCGCCGATTCAAACGGCTGAAATTGTTTGAGCGCTGCAGTTTCTTTTGTCTGCGGCGTGTAGGTTGATGTTCGTATTCCTTGAATACCATTCATCGTTATATCTCCAGAGCATCTTTTGCAATAGATTTTGCTGCATTCGCCGCAGTGACATTCGCTTCATAAGCCCGCGACGCCGTCACCATATCGACCATTTCCGTTACAATGTTCACATTCGGCATTTGCACATATCCGTTTGCATTGGCATCGGGATTGGTCGGATCGTACACCGTTTTAAACGGCGATTGGTCTTCTGCTTCTTTGGTAACAACGCCGCCGGGAATCACTTCCTGCGACGTGCCTTCCTCGGCCATCGCAATATGATTGGCATTAGTGGTCGCCAACATACTGTTGGAAGATTGCAGAACGCGCGAAAATGTTTGTTGCGCGCCTGCTTGTTGTGTCACAATTTTTCTTCTATATGGCTGCCCGTTGTCTGTTTTCGTCGTTTCAACATTTGCCATGTTACTGGCAATGGCATTCATACGTTTGCGCTGCGCTGTCAATCCTTGCGCGCTGATATTCAATCCGGCAAATAATTTATCTACTTTCATGTTGTGGATTGTCCTCGAATACTTTTTTCAATAGCACGAAATGTTTCGGTCATCATCCGCGCGGCATATTTAAAACGATATTGTGTTTCTGCCATCTCGCTCATTTCATGATCGATATCCACATTGTTCACTCCGCTTGCATTCGGGTCATTGGTACTTCCGCCCGCAGATGCTGCATCCACCACAGAAACTCCTTCCCCAGAAGATTCCGAAGGAACAATGTGATTTTTTTCAGTTGTCGAAAGTTGCACGGTGAGAGGTTGGCTGGCACTTTGCAGTTCTTCTTGGAACGTCACTGCTTGCGCTCGGTACCCAACCGTATCGATGTTCGCAATATTGGCTGAAGTTGTTTTTTGGCGCAACGTATAAGCGTTCAGTGCCTTGCTTAACAGTGGTATCGTCGTCGAATCAAAAAGTTTCATATTTTTTCTGCATTCTCAATAGTGAAATATTGCAAGGAAAGTGCCAGAATAAATTGTGGAAAAGAAATGCTTATGGGGAGTACTAAAAAAAAATATGGCGGATGAGCAACAGATGGCGTTTAATCACCATCATATTCAATTTTTACTTCTGTATGTCTGCCGCAAGGACAGCGAAATTCAAGGGATTCAATTTTTTCAGCATGTTGATGAACGATCACTTCCGGTTCTTGATTTTGCAACGATGCGTCGGCAGATGATGTTGAATTCAATGATTCACTCTTCACCGCCTTCAAAATATTTCCTTTTTTGACCGATGGAGGCATTTGTGCACGCTCATGCATCGTCAATTCGATAAAAGAATCGTTTTGTTCCTCGAGCAATCCCATAGTTTTTATAATCCTACAAGCTGGTTTAGTATTTTGGGAAAATCCGTTAACGGTGCCACAGCATCGGCGACACCTTCATCGACCGCAGCTTTCGGCATTCCGTACACCACGCACGATTCTTCATCCTGCGCAACGACGAACCCATTTTTTTTCTTGATGGCCTTCAATCCTTCAAGTCCGTCTTTTCCCATGCCGGTCATAATCAATCCGATCAAGGGAGCATTCATCGCTTCCGCTGCCGATTTCATCATCACATCTGCTGAAGGATGGTACAAAACATCTTTGGGTTCATCAACTATTTTTACACGCAATGCGCCACCGGACCGATCAAAAACCATGTGCCGACCGCCAGGCGCCACAACCACTAATCCCGGTACAACCATGTCTCCATCTTCAGCTTCCTTAACATGCAGCGCACTCAATCCATCCAGCCGTGCCGACATTGATTGCGTGAAGTGCGGCGGCATGTGCTGAACAATCGCGATGCCCAGCGGAAAATTTCCAGGAATTCTTGGAATAATTTGCAGCAATGCCATCGGGCCGCCGGTCGAAATTCCGAGCACGACTGCGCGATAATCGCGTTTTTCAATTTTTCCAGTAGGTTTTTTTACAGGCGATGGAGTATAGGGTGCCGTTACATGAGACGTTGAACTCCGAATGCGCTGCAACCGAAAACTTAACGAACGGCTGTGAACAATTTCCCGTACCTTTGTTACCAACTCTTGTTTAATTTTGACAATGTCTAATGAGACATAAGATAATTCTTTTGGAATAAAATCTACTGCCCCGAGCGCCAATGCATCTAAAGTTGCTTGCGCACCTTCTGTCGTCAGGGAACTGACCATCAACACCGGCAACGGCATTTCTTTCATGATGATGCCGAGCGCAGTCAATCCATCCATCACAGGCATTTCGATGTCCATCGTTACGATGTCGGGATGGAGTTGCCGAATTTTTTCAATTCCTTCTTTCCCATCTCGCGCTGTTGCAATCACTTTGATGTCGGGATCGGATTCCAGCATCATCGATAACGATTTGCGCATAAACGCGGAATCATCTACAACAAGAACATGAATTTGTCTGCCCATTTGTTTTCAAGACCTTTTTGGTTATGCAGCCATGCGCGACATGCGCATCAATTCGCCGACATCGACAATCATGATCACGCGCCCATCGCCGAGAATGGTGGAGCCGGCTATGCCGCGTATCGTGCCAAGATATTCGCTAATGGATTTGATCACAACTTCTTTTTGTCCTAATAACGAATCCACGACGACTCCCAATCGTTGTTCTGCCAATCCAACAATTACAATGTACGTCCACGCCGATTCGTTTTTATTTTGGGACGTTCCCAGCACTGCCGAGAGCCGCGCAAGAGGCAGGACGGTATTTCGCAAACGGATCACTTCCCGGCCGCCGACTTGTTCAATGTCATCTTTGGAAATTCGCACCACTTCGATAACGGAATCCAACGGAATGCTAAAAATTTCTTTATTCGATTCGACAAGCAGCGCTTGAATGATGGCCAAGGTGAGCGGAAGTTTTACTCTGAAGGTGCTGCCTTTTCCCAATTCGGAAATAATATCGATGGTGCCTTTAAGTTTTTGCACATTCGTTCGCACAACATCCATTCCGACGCCGCGCCCTGAAACATTCGTCACCACTTTTGCTGTACTGAATCCCGGATAAAAAATTAAGTTAAATGCTTCTTGCTCTGTCATCTCCGCAGCGGCGGCTTCGGTAATCAACCCTTTTTCGATTGCTTTCTGTTTTAAAACATCGGGGTCCATTCCTTCGCCATCGTCAGCAATCGAAATCACAATATGATTTCCTTCGTGTTCTGCTTTAACCACAATCTTGCCTGTCGCAGGTTTTCCCGCTGCAAGACGCGCTTCCGGCAATTCTACGCCGTGGTCGGCAGCATTGCGCAGCATGTGCACAAGAGGATCATTCAACTCTTCGATCAGCGATTTATCTAATTCTGTTTCCTCGCCAAGAATTTCCAAATCGATTTCTTTTTTCATGTCTTTTGAAAGTTCGCGCACTAAGCGCGGCAATTTGTTGAACACTTTCCCGATGGGCACCATGCGAATCTTCATCACAGCCATTTGTAATTCGGTTGTGATAAAATCGATGTGAGAACTTGTTTCTGTCAATTCGCGCGAAGCTGGGATAGAATCGTACTCTTCGTTCAATTGATGAGATATTTGTGCAAGACGATTGCGGCCTAACACCAACTCACCCGCAAGATTCATCAACACGTCTAACCGCCCGACATCCACGCGAATGGTAGATTCCAGCGCACCAACGGCAGAATTCGTTCCTCTTGCGGTTTGTGTTTGTTCTTTCTGGGGATGTTCCGGTTCATTTTCTTTTTCGACAGCGACAGAGTCGTCTAATGCTTCAAGTTTGACAATCGGAGCTTCTTCCCCCAAAATATTGGAAGATACCTGAACAGGCACAGACGGCAGAACACCGGCAGAATTTGCTTCATCTGCGGCCGGCGCTTCCGGTTCTCTTGCCGGAGCATCTGAAGCACCAGTGAATGTACCCGCAGCAATTTGTTTTAATTTTTCTGCTACTGCATCAATCGGCACTGTTTCACCGGCGCCCGATTCGATATCACGCAAAATATCTTTTAATAAATCGTACGCCTCGAACATCACATCCATCTTGTCGGATGTCACGACTAGTTCGCCTTTTCGAATTTTATTCAACACATCTTCAAATTTATGTGCAAGTTGCGTCATTCGGTCAAAGCCCAAAAAGGACGAGGTTCCTTTGATCGTATGCACTGCACGAAAAATAACATTATGAAGTTCTCCATTCTTCGAATCTTTTTCAAGCGCCAGTAAATCCTGCCCTAACTTTTCTAGAATTTCATTGGATTCAACAAGGAAACTCTCCAAAATTTCTTTCATTTCATTATCTAATGCATTTGCCATGATTCTACCATCCGATGATGTTCTCTCAAAATTATTTTCAGCGAGACGATGCTTATTTATTTTTTTCTACTTCTTGCCATTGGCGGACAATTTCGTCTGCGGAAAGTTGACGCTCCGGAGCTTTTGTATATTGCGCATTGATATCGTACGTTTTTGTCGGTGTGAACGCAGGATCCTCTTCCTCCACGAACATGCCTTGATCAAATCGCTGCAATGCTTGCCACAATTGCTGCTGAATGGAATTTATGATTTCCGCTACACCGACTAATTGTTGCGCCGTAATATCCTGCACCTGCAATGCAATGGCGATATTCATATAATCATTTTTCGTCGTGGTGAACAACGTCTCCGTTTCTTTGAGCAGTTGTTCCGCCATGGAATCATTATAATATGAGAAAACGATCTGAATTAATTCTTCGTAGCGTTCTTTGGCAAGCGTTCCGTACGGCGTCGATAATAAGATTGAAAGGGATTCGCGTACATTTTTGCGCATTTCAAAAATAGACGCTTTCACTTCTTTCAGTCGTTCTTCGGCTTTTGTAAATCGATTCGTCATTTCCTCGACCAGGTCTAATATTTCCACAGTCGCGGATTCTGTCGCTTCGCTCACTTTCGAAAGTTGATCCGACGCTTTGGGAATTCGTCCAGCGCTGTCTTGAATCGAATTCCGAACATTTTCCAGCAGCGGTATCGTATCGCGCAGCAGTTGCAGGAGATCTTTCATGATCTCCCCTTCATTATGAATATTCATCGACATGTTTTTCATCCTCCTTTTCTTCATCCTTCAAGCTTTGACTTCAACAGTCTTAAGAATCTGTTCAATCTTTTCCTTCAATCCTTGCGGCGTGAATGGCTTTACGATATAGTTATTGACCCGGGCTTTCATCGCTTCAATCACATCGTCTTTGTTGCCGCGTGTGGTAATCATGAGAATCGGTATGTTTTCATATTGAGCATTACTGCGCAGCCATCGCGAGAGATCCAAGCCGTTCATCTCGGGCATATTCCAATCGGTGATGACAAAAGTCGAACCTTCGGTTGTCAGCTTGGTAATCGCTTCTTTTCCATCGCTCGCTTCTACCACTTGCTCATATCCGAGTGATTTGAGCGCATTCACAACAATTCTGCGCATCGTGAGCGAATCATCGACAACCAAAAATTTCATTTCCATATTTTTACTCCTGTTCGCATCTCTCTCAATTGTCTGTCCAACTGAGATACTTTGAGACTTCGTATTGAATTTTTTCTAAACTAAACGGTTTCACCACGTACGACATCACGCCAGATTTGATGCCTTCTTCCTTACTTCCTTGGTCTGCTAGCGAGGTCAGGATGATCACCGGCAAATCGTGATAATCCGGATTTTCCCGTAACGCCCGGATGAATTCGAATCCGTCCATATTCGGCATGTTCAAATCGGTAATGACAAGATTAATTTTTTTCTGAGGCAGTTTCTCCAAGGCATCCATGCCATCGCACGCCGTTGTCACGTCGAATCCTTGCATGCTCAACGAGACCGATACGAACTTTCGTACCGTCGCCGAATCGTCCACAACTAAAATACTCCGGTTCATTGTTTTCTCACTCCTTTTTGTAGGCGACCGTTTTAGGAAAGTTGATTAATTTAAAAGCGGATGAAATGCCATGCAATGTTTCTGCATAGCCAATAAAAAGAAACCCGCCGGGATTTAAACTATCATACAAATCTGAGACGACTTGAATTTTGGATTGTTGGTCAAAATAAATCAACACGTTACAACAAAAAATAATGTCGAAATTATTCATCAACCGCATTTTCATGTGGTCG
>DATKMP010000056.1:0-4131 GCA_035541775.1 Bacteroidota bacterium
TTATTCATTTCTCTCACCATCCTCATTCTTTCGTCACTTCGTCTTTAAACTCTCTTCTTCGTTTCCACGCTTACCCTGAAGTGCTTTCAGTGTCTTGAGGATTTATTAGCACGGAAAAATATTTACATCTAACCTGGGACAGCGGTCACCGGAGGTTCGACTTCCTTAATCCATGGATACTGTTTCAATCTATTGATCCATGCTTGTTCCTGAAATTTTGGAATAAGAATATCCGCATCTCGTGACGGAACAAGTGCTTCTAAAATTCGTAACCCGCCGATCGATGCTGCTAATGCAACGGCGCGTTGATTCGAGGCAACCGTATAATAATCTTTAAACTTTACCAGAATGAATGTTCCGGAAGAATTTGCCGAATCGGTATACAGCGGATAGCTTTTCATATCCCAGGCGACCGAAGAATCTTTGAGAAACGCGGCAAGGTCGTCCGTGTAATTTCCGGAATCGACTTTCATATACAACTCGAACGTTGGGTCACAATATACATGCTCAAATGGGACATTCAATGTATCAAGAAACGAAAACATAAATGAAAGACTGGTGGTATCTGCAAAATACAGACGCAGGTATTCTTTTGTTTCATGCGGAGGCGGAGAGGTAACAGCAATGAAGTACGGGTCCCGGTAGTCATTGCATGCCAGTGCAACAATACTTATAAGCGATATCAGTAAAACTGGAAATGATCGTTTCATTGTTTTTCCTTTCTTGTTTTCAGATTCTTCACTGACACATTGAAAAGTGAACGAAGAATCTCAACCACTCTTCTTAGTCAGATTCTTCGCTTCGCTCAGAACGACACGCATTTTTCTCACTTTCCCTTCCACCACTTTATTTTTTCGTCCGTCAAGCCGTAGAGTTCATACACTAAGACATCGATCTTTTTATCTGTAGCGGCGATTTCGCGTTCTATGGTTCGCGCTCGCTGTCGAAAAATTTTACCAATTTTTCTATCTGTGTGCGTGCTTGTATTCTCTCTTTCATCATTCTGCCATCAAACCGAGACCAATCAATGCGGCGTACCCACTATCATTCTTTTGCTGTTGAACTGCCTGCACAAAATGTAACAAAACCTTTTCCGCTTTGCAATGGGTTTTTGCCGGCAACATTGCTCCCAAAAATTTTAGGAGCGCAATTACTTTGAAATGGTATTCTACTTGATGTATTGACACCCCACCCGCGTATATTTCAATCCTCCTCAACGTGTGGCATCATTCTTATAACGCAGCGAGATTCTTTACTTTCAGCGGAGGAAGGTTGCATGCTTTTCGCGCTTTGTTGCATCTGCGCACTTCATCCAAATCGGCAACGAACATTCCATCTGTTGGATGAAATCCGAATCCGCGGCAAGTGCTGGACCTTCGCTCGTAGATGGCGCAGCGAACCTCCACGCCAACCTTGCCGGCTAACGCAATGCAATATGGCTTCGATTGGTTTGTCCCCTTCATACAGCAGATGTGCGGCGTCAAATCTTCCGTTAACGATTCCGGCACAACGCCGCCGAGATTTGGATCGGCTTCCCCGTTAAAAAAAGAAACCCGGAATGCAGCGCAGCACGCACCGCACTGCAAACACGGATTATCATGCATCATAAACATCATACAGCCATCGATTGTTCTTCGTCTTTTTTGTTTGCTGTAACGCCTGCAATACTCTTTGCGAAATTGTTATGCCATAGCGTCGAGCATAATTTCTGCAACATCTTTTACTTTGACATTCTCAGTTGCTTCTTTTGTTTTGATGCCGTCTTCCAGCATCGTCATACAGAACGGGCACGCTGTTGCCACAATGTTCGGATTCAACGCCAGCGCTTCTTCCGTGCGCTCCACGTTCACGCGCTTGCCTTCCGTTTCTTCCATCCACATCCTGCCGCCGCCTGCACCACAGCAAAATCCCTTGGAGCGCGAACGTTTCATTTCCACCAAGTCGAGTCCATGCACAGATTTCAAAATTTTCCGCGGTTGCTCGTACACATCATTATAGCGCCCGAGATAACAGGAATCGTGGTATGTTATTGTTGCCGCTTCTTCTTTCGTCAGTTTTAGTTTTCCTTCGGCGATAAGCTTCACAAGAAAATCCGTGTGATGCACCACTTCATACGATCCGCCAAATTGCGGATACTCGTTGCGCAGTGTGTTGAAGCAATGCGGGCACGTCGTGACGATTTTCTTGACGTTGTAACCGTTCAGTGTTGCGATATTTTCTTTCATCAGCGTTTGTGCAAGATATTCGTTGCCGAGACGGCGCGCAGAATCGCCCGTGCATTTTTCTTCCGCGCCGAGAATCGCGAACTTGATGCCGGCATGCTGCATCAAGCTGGCAAAGGCCTGCGTCACTTTGGTGTAACGCGCATCGAAGGCACCGGCGCATCCGACCCAGAATAATATTTCCGCATCCGGCGCCTGAGACAGCAAAGGAATATTCATGCCGTTCGCCCAATCGGCTCGGCTGCTTGCTGGAAATGCCCACGGGCTAAAGTTGGTTTCTAAATTGCGAAAGACCGTCTGCACTTCCGGCGGAAAGTTGGATTCCATCAACACGAGATTCCGCCGCATCTCCACAATCGTGCCGACGTGTTCGATCGAAACAGGACATTCCTGCATGCACGCCATACAGGTCGTGCAGGCAAATAACTCTTCCGGCGTGATAAAATCATGAAGCAATGTTTTTTCCGAAACCGGCTTCTCTCCTTCTTTTGCGGCCAAGAATTTTTCGCCGTCCAATTGAAGCGTTCCTTTTTCCACCAACCGTTTGCGAACATTCATGACGATGCTTCGCGGCGAGAGCTGCTTTCCGGTTGTATTGGCAGGGCACACGGAAGCGCAGCGTCCGCATTCTGTACATGTGTAGCCGTCTAACAATTGTTTCCACGTTAAATCTTCCACATCGCTCGCGCCGAATTTTTCCACGCCTTCTGCCTCAAGATCGATCGGGTTCAATGCGCCTTTGGGTTCAAGCGAAGCAAGAAAGACATTCGGAATAGACGTTAAGATATGCGCGTGTTTTGCGAATGGAAGATAATTTAGAAATCCAAGCACCAGCATAATATGCGTCCACCAGTAAATATCGAACAAAACGATATTAGTGGAAGGATTTACGGATGTTAAATACGGTTTCAACGCAGCGGAAAGAAATCGCGTGTGATCGACTGTGCCGAGTGTCGCGCGCGTGGCATTTTGCCCAAGCATACTGATCATGATAAAAAAAATTGTGAACAAAATCGCCGTGGCGTGCCATTGTGCATGCCAATCGACTTGCAATCGTTTGGGACGAAGAATGTACCGCCGATAGAGAGCGATAAAAATTCCGGCGATGACCAATCCGGCAAAAAATTCCTGACAGAAGGCAATGACGTTATACACCGAGCCAAGAAAGCGCAATGAAAATCCTGCATACAATCCTTCGCCGATGGATTCGATAATGGCAGACAGCAGGACTAAAAATCCCCAAAAGATAAAAGCATGCATCGCGCCCGCAACCGGTTCGAGGAATAATTTTGTCTGACCAAATGCAATCGCTAATGTTTTTTTGATCCGCGTCCACGGATGCTTCAAGCGGTCTTCCGGTTTCCCCAGAGAGATAAACTTGATCATTCGGTGTACACTGCTGCCGAATAAGCTTAACGCTGTAAGAAAAATAAAAATGAAAATCATTTGTTTCGTGATCATACTATCCTCATTTATTTCAAAGTTAGTGTTGCTTCAAAAACTGTTGTTGCTTCTCCGCTGATGCTTACATCTTCCACTTCATTATTTTTTAATCGCAGCCGGATGCGCACTCTGCCGGGGCGTTCCAGCACATCGCCTTGTTCGCCGATGTATTCGATTCGTCCGTCGGCCATTTCTTTTCCGGCAATCGAAAATCCAGCGTTCAGCGCATAGCGGTGCAAATACACGCCCAGCGGTCCATTTGCCGAACCAGTCACCGGGTCTTCATCAATGCCGTTGGCCGGCGCAAAGAATCGCGAATGTACCGCCGAATTTTTATCTTTTGTTTCCAAGGTGAACGCGCACACGCCGAAATAGTTTGCGGTACGGCATTGCCTTGCAAGCAATTTAAAATCCGGCTGCAGCCGGAGTAAAGTATTCAATTGTTTCACGGGAATATACAAATACG
>DATKMP010000057.1:0-4404 GCA_035541775.1 Bacteroidota bacterium
AGGATGTGTTTGAAAAAGCAATCTGCGAGCAGGCACACATCGCCATTGAAGAGGCAGACACCGTGGTGTTTGTTGTGGATGCGCTCGAAGGATTGACGCCGCTCGATAAAGACATTGCAGATATTCTGCGCCGTTCCAATAAACCGATTCATCTGGTCGTCAATAAAATCGATTCCGATAAACGCGAGAATAGTACGGCAGAGTTTTATGCGCTCGGACTCGGCGAGCCGTTCGGCATTGCTGCGCTTGGCGGAAGGCAGATCGGTGATTTTCTCGACCTCATCACCAGCGATATTCAAAAGACACGCGAGAAAAAAGAAAAGCGATTGCGCATTGCTGTCATCGGAAAACCGAATGTCGGCAAATCGTCCCTTGTCAACGCCTTGCTGGGCAAACCTCGGCAGGTCGTGACGGAAATTGCTGGCACAACGCGCGATTCCATCGATTCGATTCTGGAATACGACGGCGAAGAAATTATTCTCGTCGATACGGCGGGACTGCGCAAAAAAAGTCGTGTGCATGAAAGCATCGAATTCTATAGTACCGTTCGTACGATGCGCGCCATCGAACGCAGCGATGTCGCCATTATTTTGTTCGATGCGGAACAGGGAATCGATAAGCAGGACATGCAGATTGTCGATGAAACGATGGAGCGGCATCGTGCCGCGATTATTGCTGTGAACAAATGGGATTTGGTCGAAAAAGAAACGAACACGGCACACCATATTGAACTTGTGATTCAACAGGAACTCGGTGTGTATGATTTTTTGCCGGCGATCTTTATCTCGGCGCTCACAAAACAGCGCATTCAAAAAGTGATCGAGTTGGCAAAGCAGGTTCATGCCGAGCAGCAGCGACGTATTACCACGAGTCAATTGAATAAAGCGATCATGCCGGATATCGAAAAGAATCCGCCGAAATCTTCATCGCCGAAAGAAATAAAAATCAAATATGCGACGCAGGTCAAAAACAATCCGCCGATGTTTGCGTTCTTTTGCAACGAACCGAAACTGGTGCAGGAAAGTTACCGCCGGTACTTAGAAAATCGCTTGCGCGCGCATTTCGGATTTGCCGGTGTGCCGCTCGGTATTGTCTTCAATAAAAAATAAACTGGGAACGATGCATGAAAAATCTTACCGTCATCAATCATCCACTGGTCAAGCGCGATTTAACGCTGCTGCGCAATAAAAAAACGCCGAGCCATTTATTCCGTGCTATTCTCCGCCGCACCGCAAGCTTGATGGCGTACGAAGTTTCGAAAAGTTTCGTCGTCAAGAAAATAAAAATCTTTACGCCGTTAGAAAAGACAGATGGATATATTGTCGATCGCCCGATTGTGCTGGTGCCGATTCTTCGCGCAGGCCTCGGATTGGTCGGCGGATTTACCGAAGTGATGCCGGATGCACGCGTCGGCCACATCGGTCTCTACCGCGATGAAGAAACACTGAAGCCGGTAGATTATTATTTTAAAGTGCCGAACAATGTCAGCAAAGCATTCGTGATCGTTCTCGACCCGATGCTTGCCACGGGCGGCAGTGCATCGGCGGCAATAACGTATTTAAAAGATCATGGTGCAAAAACACTGTGCCTCGTTTCGCTTGTTGCAGCGCCGGAAGGCGTGAAAACCGTTTCGCGTGCGCACAAGGATGTCAAGATTTATACGTGTTCATTAGATCGACAGTTGAATCATCGCGGGTACATTCTTCCGGGCCTCGGTGATGCCGGCGACAGAATTTTTGGAACGGAATAAATTGTGTTGAAACATCGCTGGTTGTTTCTTCTCACGGGATTTGTTATTTCATTTTCTGCCATCGCCCAGCATCGGCTCGATCCGGCAATCGATGCTGCTGTGCGCAGTGGTACCGATCTTCTTTTGCGCCAAGAGTACCGGCAAGCGGAATCAATTTTTCAACAACTCACAAAATCGTACCCTCAACACCCTGCCGGATATATATATCAAGCGGCGGTGATGCAGGCGGAAGCGATGGATTTTATGATTCCAGTGAACCGTGAGCAATTTGAAAAATTATTGGAGATGGGAAGGCAGACATCAAACAATCTTGCGTCACCGTGGAAAGAATATTTTCGCGGCACCGCCGATGGATATGACGCGTACGAAAGAATGGATCGTGGCGATTGGCTCGGCGGCATTAATAAAGGAATGTCTTCTGCCTCCAGTCTCGGAGAAATTTTAGAAAAAGATTCTTCGTTTTACGATGCTTGCATCGGTGTTGGAACGTATTATTACTGGCGCAGTGTAAAAACAAAATGGGTTCCGTTCGTCAAAGATAAATGCGAACGCGGGATCGAACTGCTGGAACTCGGCGCCGAACATTCCGAATACAACCGCTACGCTGCCATCAGCGGATTGATTTCTATTTTACTCGATGCAAAACAATACGATGCTGTGATCCGGTGGTCGCGAAAAGGATTGGAAGCGTATCCGGAGAATAGAACATTTTTGTGGGGACTTGCTACCGCATACGATCGCGGTAAACACCCTCAAGAAGCTGTGCAGGCGTACCAAACGTTGCTTCAAAATTTATTAACATCGCATGCATCGCATCCGTATAACGAGCTTGTGTGTAGATTGAATCTTGCCAAATGTCAGCTTACTGTTGGCGATACAATTCACGCCAAAGAAAATTTAAACGCACTTCTAAATTTCCGACAGTCGTCATTTCCAGAAAATCTTTCCGACCGTGCAAAAGCAAAGTTCGATGATGCGGAAAATATTCTTTCCGGATTAAAACGGTAATACCGTTTTTTACCGGTACTGCTTTTTATTTCCTTCTCTTGCGTTTAAAAAATCCTTTTGTAATCTTACGTGTAAGAAGCTTCACCAAATATTTTAAATTCACAGAGTAAAATTTAAGACGGGTTGTGTGTATGGTGGAAGAAGGAATTAAGTCGTTGAGATATACGTTGATGAGTTCATGGGTAGGGAAGGAAAAAGAGAGATGAAATATGGCTTTTACATTGAAACAACTCCGCGAGTTATCATTAGAAAAATTAATCGAGGAACACGATAACATTGCTAAATCCACTGTTTTAGTCTTCAATCTTACCAACAAGAAATATATCGCCGTGATGAAGACAAACAATCAAAATCGATATTGCGTTATACATTTTGGATCACCATGATGACAGTTATGATTACCGTTGCGACGAAAATAAACGTGATTATTTCATTCAAATTACTTCACTAAACGTTCTGGAGATGAGTGAATCTCTCCTTTGCCATTTGATGATAATTTTGTTGGTGCATGCAAAAAAAATAAAACGAATATAAAATGAAAGGCGAAATATGATGCTTCACTATGAAGAAAAGAATATGAAAGCCAGCATATATTTAATTTTACTGATTTGTTGTTTACTCGTATTGACATCCTGCACTCCACCTGCATCAACACGAATAACGAGCACTTCTCCAGAAAATGCAGTTGTCGTAGAGGGAACAGTGAAATATATTGAAGCATGGGGAACAGCAGAAATAAGTATGCCATTCGGTTATTATTTGTACAACCCAACGTGGGCCGGCAATTCTGCATTTATAAAGGGCACCCCTTTTTTAGAATATCGAAACGACCTTAGAGAGTATTTGAATAAAAGAGTTTATGTAGAAGGATTACTGCAAACTGTTCCGGAAAAAATATTTTCTCCAATTCATTCTGAAGCAGGTTACCACTATATAGCTGTCGATTCAATTAGCGTTATTGAATAATGTTTCACGATCAGGAACCAATATCTGAGCGTTTCCGCGAATAGAATTGTAGGCGACGTCACGTGACGTCGCCTGCGTTATTTTCATCCTCAAAATAATTTCACAAAATCATTTCCCATTGTTTGACATTCAGAGTGGATTGTTTATATTTTAATACCGAATAAAATATATCAAGAAATGGTGTTAGACGATAAATATAAAAAGCGCTTAGATGAACTTTTAGCGTTGTGCCGAAAAAATCTCCGTTCGGTGGATGAAGATTTAATTACGCGCGCGTTCATGCTGAGTTTGGAGGCGCACAAAAATAATCTGCGTGCCTCCGGTGAGCCGTACTTTCAGCATCCGTACGAAGCGGCAAAAATTCTTGCCAAGGAAATTCCATTAGACGACGTTTCCATCGCAGCGGCGCTGCTGCACGATGTGGTGGAAGATACGGAGTTTGAGTTAAAAGATATTCGCGCAGAATTCGGCGATGCCGTTGCCGACATTGTGGATGGCGCGACAAAAATCACGGATATTTTTGAAAGCCACGAAGTGACGCAGGCAGAAAGTTACCGCAAGCTGCTGCTTTCGATGGTGAATGATATCCGTGTGATGCTCGTCAAGTTCGCCGACCGCCTGCACAATATGCGCACGCTGGAATATCTTTCGCCGGAACGCAAACTGCGTATGGCGAAAGA
>DATKMP010000058.1:0-7677 GCA_035541775.1 Bacteroidota bacterium
TTGATTACCAAATGTTCCGGCGCATATTCATTTGAAAATTTTACGGCATCCTCAATCGAAGAAACAATGAGCGCAAAACAATTTTGTAACGACTTCAAAATAATTTCCTGCCGCGAAAATTCTTTTGCACGTTGTTCTAATTGAGCTGATACCGATTGAGCGAATGCGGCACTGTTCGTTACCAGTACCGCCTGTGCATCCGGATCATGTTCGGCTTGCGAAATTAGATCATAACATACAACAGCGGAATTCGCAGCTTCGTCGGCAATCACCAAAACTTCCGAAGGGCCGGCAAGCATATCGATAGCGGCGCCGTCAGAATCGTTCGAAACAATTTGTTTAGCAGCAGCGACGTACCGATTGCCCGGGCCAAAAATTTTATCGACTTTTGGAATCGACTGCGTTCCATACGCCATCGCTGCAATCGCTTGCGCACCGCCGGCTTTATACACTTCGTGAATTCCCAGTACATCGGCAGCAACGAGCACATATGGATCAACATTTCCATTTGTTTTCGGCAGTGAACAAAGAATGATGCGCGAACATCCGGCAAGCGTTGCAGGGACGCCAAGCATCAACACTGTCGACGGCAGCGGTGCTGAACCTGCCGGGACATACAATCCGACGCGTTCGATGGCGCGAGGTTCGCGTTTGCAAACAATGCCGGGCATTGTTTCAACTTGCTGCACATTCGGAATTTGAGTTTGGTGAAACGCACGGAGATTGTTCACAGCAATGGTGAGTGATTGTTTAAAAGACTCGGGAACAATTTTTTGAGCGGCTTCAAATTCCTCTTTTGTAACACGGAAATTTTGAATGTGTACTTTATCAAAGCGCTGCGTACATTCGCGGAGCGCATCATCACCGCGGCGTTTGATGTCGGCACACAATGATTGAACAGCGTCGTTGGAAAACGTTGCCGACTGCGAAGGACGCGTTACAAGCTGTCTTCGCTGCTGATCGTTCAATTGTTGTGCGTTAAAAATCTTCATCGAATAATGGTTTCAATCGGTGTAACGATAATGCCGCTTGCACCGGCGGCTTTCAATTTTTCCATCACATCCCAAAACACATCTTCGGCAATCACGGAGTGCACGGCAACCATACCGGATTCCGCCAGCGGAACAACCGTCGGACTTTTCAAGCTCGGAATAATGCTTTTAATTTTTTGCAACGACTGTACCGGAGCATTCAACATCAAATAACGTTTGCCGCGTGCATCGAGCGAACCGCGCATTCGAATCAACAATCGATCGATCATCGCACGTTTGGCTTTATCTTTCAGCGCCGCGCGGCTTGCAACCAGTACCGCTTGCGATTCGAAGACGGTGCAAAATACTTTCAGGCCGTTCATCTTTGCCGTCGTTCCGGTGGACACAATATCGCAAATCGCATCGGCAACGTCAAGGCTCGGTGCAAGTTCTACTGAGCCGCTAAGTTTAATGATTTCGGCTTTCACTTTTTCTTTTTTCAAAAATTCGCTCAACGTGTTGGGATAAGTGGTTCCAAGACGTTTTCCGTTCAAATCCTTAACCGAACGAATGCCGGAACGCTGCGGAACACTGATCATCAATTTGCAACCGCCGAAACCAAGCGGCAGCAGTAGATCAACGTCTGCTCGATGTTCTTTAATAATATTTTCGCCGACAATGCCAAGGTCAGCAACGCCGTCCTGGACGTATTCAGGAATATCATCGTCGCGGATCGCAAGAATATCCAAATCGAAATTCTTGCATGGCGAGTATAAACTTTGTTTGAGATATTCGAAACTCAATCCGCATGCGCGCAGCAGCCCGACCGATTCTTCGGTGAGCCGTCCGTTGCGCTGCAGTGCAATTTTCATTCGTCCATTTTTTGCTAACATACTTTACTCCGGTAAAGTCTTTTCGATAAAAATTTTTATTTAGTTTTTTCCACCATCATGGCGTAGCCGCCTTTGCCGCGGCGCAGCCATTGACCCACGCGGGCGATCGTACGGGAGCTTAATCCCGTTTCTTCGACGATTTGGCTGTAGGATTTACCTTCTGCCAGCATTCGCGCCACCTTCCAGCGCTCGGCAAATTCCTGAATCTCTAATTCTGTTAAGAGATCGCGAAAAAATGACCGGCATTCGGCGAGCGTTTCTAAATGTAGAATCGTATTGTACAATTCGTCGGCGTCTTTGTTTTGCAATTTCTTCATACTTTACTCAGGTAAAGTATAATCCTTTTTTTCCTGAGAGTCAAGAAGAATGTTGTGAAGTCAACGGGCGGCTTGTTCGTTTATGAAAACTTTCCTATTATTGTATGTATGGAGATT
This sequence comes from Bacteroidota bacterium, assembly GCA_035541775.1. Classification (GTDB taxonomy): domain Bacteria; phylum Bacteroidota; class Ignavibacteria; order UBA10030; family UBA10030; genus DATKMP01. Next base: position 2,299 of record DATKMP010000058.1, read on the forward strand.
GGTAGAATTATCGATAAAACACAAATACATCCATTCACTAATTATTTTATGAGCTATGAAAATTGCAGTCTGTATTAATCATGTTCCCGATACTGCCGCACGCATTGCCGTCGGCAGCGATGGAAAATCCATTGACAAAACGGGTGTCACCTTTGTTGTCAATCCGTACGATGAATTCGCGATTGAAGAATGCCTGCGCCTGAAAGAAAAAAATGGCGGCGAAGTGGTTGCCATTTCCCTTGGCGGCGATATGCATAAAGAAACACTGCGCAAAGCGTACGCGATGGGCGTGGACAAGGCGGTTCTTTTGAAAGACGAAACGCCGCGCGATTCATTTTCTGTCGCTTACGCACTTGCAAATTATTTGAAGGAACTGAATCCTGAAATTATTTTCTTCGGCAAACAATCTGTTGACGGAGATGATGCGGCGGTCGGCATCATGGTGGCGGAGCTACTCAATCTTCCGTCTGTTTCTACGATTGTAAAGTTGGACGTTGCACAGGGTAAAGCAATTGCCGAGCGCGAAATCGAAGGCGGGCTCGAAGCGGTTGAAACCACGTTGCCCGCAGTGTTCACCGCGCAAAAAGGATTGAACGAGCCCCGCTACCCATCGTTGAAAGGAATTATGCAATCCAAAAATAAACTGATTGAAGAAAAGGCCCCGGCTGCTGCATCGTCGAAAGTGGAAGTGGTTGCACTTCGCAAACCGTCTTCGAAGAATGCGGGAAAAATTGTCGGCACCGATGTGAGCGCCGTTCCGGAATTGGTGCGATTGCTCCACGAAGAAGCAAAAGTTATTTAACACCGAATGGAAAGTTGACCATGAAAATTTTAGCAATTGTTGAACAACGAGATTATAAAATCAAAAAAAACGCTTACGAAGTCGTCGCCACCGCACGCTCGCTCGCCCAACAAACTAATGGAGAAGTGACCGCATTAGTGATCGGCGATAACATACCATCAGCCGCAGCGGAACTTGGTGCGTACGGCGCATCAAAAGTAATCGCCGTGCAGCATCCGAAATTAGCAAAATATTCTGCTACTGCCTATGCAAAAATCGCTGCGGAAATTGCAACGAAAGAACATGCGGCGATTGTACTGATTTCAGCGACAGCAATGGGAAAAGATTTTGCCCCTCGTGTTGCGGTGAAACTAGATGCAGGTCTTGCCGCTGATGTTACTGCATTAAAAATTGAGAACGGCGAAATTAACGCCACGCGTCCGGTGTACGCCGGCAAAGCATTAACGGATATTAAAGTGACTTCGGCAGTAAAAGTTTTGACGCTTCGCCCGAACGTGTTCCCCGCTGGAACAACCAACGGCGCGACCGCGGCCGTAGAAGTTGTGGATGTTCCTCTCGCCGATTCCGACTTTGCCTCCATCGTTACTACAACTTCGCAAGCATCTGGAAAGCTAGATGTTGCCGAAGCTGATATTATTGTTACGGGTGGACGCGGGATGAAGGGGCCGGAGAATTTTAAAATTTTGGAAGAACTTGCAGGTACCATCGGTGCAGCGGTCGGCGCGTCGCGCGCTGCAGTTGATGCCGGCTGGCGCCCGCATGAAGATCAAGTCGGTCAGACGGGAAAAACCGTTTCGCCGTCGTTGTATGTTGCAGTTGCTGTCTCGGGTGCCATTCAGCATCTTGCCGGCATGTCCTCTTCAAAATATATCGTTGCCATCAATAAAGATAAAGATGCGCCGATTTTTCAATCGGCCGATTACGGCATCGTAGCCGATGCATTTGAAATTGTACCCGCAATGACGCAAGAAATAAAAAAACTCTTAGGAAAGTAAAATGTCCGACGAGGACAAAGTACAGGTCGATATTCTTGGATTGTCCAGCAGTCCATCCAGCGGCGGCGCCTACGCGCTCATCTTAAAAGAAACGAATGGCCCGCGCCGTTTGCCGATCATCATCGGCGCCTTCGAGGCGCAGTCGATTGCCTTGCAAATGGAAGGCATCACGCCGCCGCGCCCATTGACGCACGACCTCATGAAAAACTTGATCGACACGCTCGGCGGAGATTTGCTGGACGTGCTGATCAATGATTTACGCGACGGTACATTTTTCGCACGACTCACGTTGGACACACAGGAAATCGATTCACGCCCTAGCGATGCAATTGCGCTCGCCGTGCGTTTCAATGTTCCAATTTTCGTGGCAGAAAAAGTGATGGAAGAGGCTTCATTTATTCCGGAGAATGAAGAACAAGAAAAAATTACGCCGCCGCTGACAAAATTACAAGGTGACGAAGCCGCAAAAATAGATCAGGGCAGCAAACTCGAGCAGCTTCAAAAACAACTTGAAGACGCCATTGCTAAAGAAGACTACGAAAAAGCAGCGCGTATCCGCGACGAAATCAAACAATATATTGCCCGTAATTCATAAGCCGTATGACACTTCACTATTTTTTCACTTGTATAGGAGATTCCGCATGAGTATCTCTCGTGTTTTTTGGGGCGTCTTTTTCATCAGCTTCAGTTGTTATTCGTTGATGCCGGCTCAGCAAACAAACAATGTTTCAGAACTTCTTGCCGAGGGCGATCACTATTCAGAAAAACTTTTTAACGATCAAAAAGCGCTGCAAAGTTTTCAAGCAGCGCTTGCGCTTGCGCCAAACGATTACGAGCTCTTGTGGCGCATGAGCCGAACGTATGCCGACATCGGCGAACACATGCCGCACAAAACGGATGAAGAGAAAAAAAACCAATTAGAAATTTATGACCGATCGTTGGAGTTTGCACAAAAAGCCATCGCAGCAAACACAAACGGCTCGATGGGGTACACACGACGCGCCATTACGAATGGCCGCATTGCCTTATTTCGCGGCGTGTGGGAATCCATTGACATTGTGAAGCAAATTAAAGCGGATTGTGAAAAAGCCATTCAGCTCGATCCTCAAAATGCCGCAGCATACTATGTACTCGGGCGAGCACACATGAAGGTGTGTGAGAAACCGAAAATGATTCGCTGGCCATTGGGATTAAGCTGGGCAAACATGGACGATGCCATCCAAAATTATGAAAAATCAATTGCCCTTCGTCCGGACTTCGTGATGTATCGCCTTGATTGTGCAAAAGCATATATTGAAGAAAATGAATATGATAAAGCAACGTTGCATTTACGCAAAATTTCCACGCTTGCAAAAGCAAACGAAGATGACGATGAGTTTAAAAAAGAAGCGGCACAACTGCTAGAGACTATTAAAGACAAGTAAGTCTTATCGCTTTACAATTCTATGCCTTGCATTTTTGCGAGGCATTTTTATGTACGATGATCGACTGAAAGAATGTTTGATCGATTTTTAAATCGTACTGCAAAATAAATTCCCACCACCAATAAAATGACCGACGCAATAAACGGTGCCGCATAATTGACCGTATATAAATATCCAGACACAACGGGTGCAACAACCATATAGGCAGACATCAAAGCCGACAGAATGCCAATAGTTTCCCCTTTCCGTTTTGGATCGGATGCAGCAGCAGCTTGACCGGTAATAACGACGCGTAACACGGCTTGTCCCGTTCCGGAAAAGAGCAAACTGATATAAAACAGCACTAAGATTTGAAGCGAAACCAGCAGCGACGCAGCCGCAAGGATAGCAAGCATAAGAATTTCCAATTTGGAATCGGAAAAATTCTTCGTCCAGAATTTCGGCAGCAAGAATCCTTGATTCAATACGATCACCAGCCCGACACCGGTGAACAACAGTCCCGTTTGAAACGCATTCATCCCGAACACATCTTTTACGAATAATCCAAAGACCGATTGGCTTGTGACGATCGAAAAGGCAAAGAAGGACCATGTAAAATATAACGGACGCAATGTCGTATCCTTCGCAGCTCGGGCCAGCGGTGCGACCGGATTAAAGTTCATCGGCTTATGTGGCTCGCGATGATGATGCGTTTCCGGTAAAAAGAAATACGCCATCATCGCATTCGTTGCGGCAAGTGCGCCTGCAATCCAAAATGGGAACGCATGAGAAACCTTACTCAACACACCGCCAAGGAGCGGTCCGAGAATAAATCCGATGCCGAACGCTGCACCGATAATGCCGAGATTTTTCGTCCGTTCTTTTTCGTCGTTGGAAATATCCACCATATAACTTTGTGCCGTAGAAAAATTTCCTGCCGCCATGCCATCGATGATTCGTCCCAAAAATAATTGCCACACCGAATGTGCACTTGCGAACACCAACCAGCCGATGGCTGTACTGCTAATGCTGAGAATCAACATCGGCCGGCGGCCGATACGATCCGACCAAGCACCGAGCAAGGGAGAACTGAGGAATGAGAAAAAAGAAAAAATGGCAAACATCAATGTCACTGTTGTAGGCGATGCGCCGAACTCCGTAACATAAAACGGCAGAATGGGAATGACGATGCCAAAGCCGACGACATCAGTCAGCACGGAAGCAAGGATGATCACTTTATCTTTACGCATAGCAGAATCTAAAATTTGAATTCAAACTTCCAATACAACACACAGTACGTGCATCAAGGTTCCATCTGCAAAAAATAAATGGCGCATAAAAAATGGGCATGCAAACAAACATGGTTCACATGCCCACCGTCAAAAAAATTTATTATAGCTGCACGCTCTTTTAAAAACCAATGACAATGCCCGCTCGCAATCCCAGCGAGCTAAATGGTAAGTATTGCTTGAGGCCCACACCTTCTTGATCCGAACTGGCCGAGCTCCGGCTGTCGGTCGTATAGGAATCTTCCAAGTGTGTTACTCGATTTGATGGAGAAAGGGTCGATAACTGATCCACGCCATTCACTTTATAAGCTGTGATTTCAATTTTCGTCGGAGCCCACGTCAGATTGACAAAATTTGCTTCCACAAACAATTTTAAACCACCACTGCCAACGGCCATACCAAACGCTCCGGTATAACCCAGTGCCATGTCGCCGGTGTACTCAGAGGTATATTCGGATGTACTCGGATTGCTACCATTGGATTCGTCCTTTACTTCATTGGTAAGTTGGGGAAACCCCAGCACAATTCCCGCGCGTCCATAAAAACCTATATCCGTTCTAAACACAAAACATGGACTGATTGCCAACATCGAACTTTTCAAGTTGTCTGTATAAGTTTCTAAAGAAGTTGAACTGGAGTAATATGAATTTTCGAAAGATTGTAGTTCGATGCTGGATGTAGGTTTGTATTGAACGCCGACTTCGAACCCGAACGTTTCGCCTGTATATCCAAGTGCGCCATCAAATCCCATGCCTTTCCCAAAAGAATCGTACACTCCTTCATTTGTCTCTGTGGTATAGGAAGTTGATGAGGTGTTATAATAGTTCTCGGTAAAATTTGTACCGAGGCGCAAGACCGGCACTCCTAAATTGTACCCGGCCCCGACTTTA
>DATKMP010000059.1:0-4742 GCA_035541775.1 Bacteroidota bacterium
TTCATCAATCCTTCAAAACGATGTTTGTAAATCGTCACGCGGCCGGAATGGTGTGCATACTCTATTTCGATTTTTTCGCCGTGCGAGCCATGAAGCAATACATCTATTCCCTCTTTGGATATTTTTTTGATGGGCGTATCGAAATCGAAGCTATATTTTTTGGCAACACCTCGAATCTGGCTGAACATCCATGTATCGCGCGGTTTGCCAAGCGGCGCGATGCCTTCTTCGTTGATGGATTTATTTTTATCGGGAAGAATTAATTCCATGTCGAAGCGTTTGAGTTCCCCGAGCCCTTCGCAGTTCGGGCAATAACCCGCCGGCGTATTAAAGGAGAATGCTGCCGGCACTGAATCTTCGTAGCTGATCCCGCAAAAGTCGCATGAATATTTTTGACTGAACAACTGATCCTTTTCACCGTCGTTCACAATCACCACACCGTCGCCAAACCGCAGCGCCACTTCGACCGAATCCGCCACGCGTGACCGTAATTCTTTTTTCATCACAATGCGGTCCACCACAATTTCCACATTATGAATTTTGTAGCGGTCCAACTTCATTCCCTTTTCGATCTGTTTCGTTTCGCCGTCAATCCGAACACGAAGAAATCCGTCTTTGGAAATGTTTTCGAACAGCTCGCGATAATGTCCCTTGCGTCCTTTGACAACTGGCGCGAGAATTTGCAACTTAGAGCCGGCAGGATAATTCATCATGGCATCAATCATTTGATCGACCGATTGCCGCTGTACTTTTCGCCCGCAGTTGTAGCAAAATTGCGTTCCGACACGTGCAAAGAGCAAGCGCAGATAATCATAAATTTCCGTCACCGTTCCGACGGTGGAGCGCGGATTGTTGCTGACCGTTTTTTGTTCGATAGAAATCGACGGACTGAGTCCTTCGATCAAATCAACATCAGGACGTTCCATCATATCGAGAAACTGGCGCGCATACGCTGACAAACTTTCGACATACCGGCGCTGTCCTTCCGCATAAATGGTATCGAAGGCCAGCGATGATTTTCCGGAACCGGAAAGTCCCGTAATCACCGTCAATGCTTCACGCGGAATATCAACGTCGATGTTTTTTAGATTGTGAACGCGCGCCCCGCGCACGATGATGTTTTCTTCACTCACGATGGAAACTACTTGGATTTAATAATTCAAAAATCAACTTAGCTATTCAAAGACTTCTTACTCAACAACTTTCTACTCAACGATTCATGACTCAACTCCTCAAACACTCAGTGCATCCGTTTTCGCTTATTCAAATATTCCATCAAAGCGTTATCGAACGGCGTCGCTGTATCGAGCAAAACATAATCGATTCCATGGTCACGGCATTGCGTTTGGTAAAGATTGAGAAATTCGCGCATCGATTGTTGATATGCTGCCTGGATATGCCATGGCTGGGTGGCGATTGTTTCCTGCGTTTCAAGGTCTTTAAACACAGCGTCGCTGCCGAACGCAAACGAACGTTCCATCGGATCCAGCACTTGCAGGACGATCACTTCGTGTCCGCGATGACGAAAATGTTTTAACGCCGCCATGTTTTTTTCAGGATCATCGAACAAATCGCTGATGACGATCACCAATCCGCGGCGTTTGATTTGTTCTGCAACAAGATGAAGCGACGCTGCAATCCCTGTTTTATTCGACGGTTGTGCTGCATCAAGCGCTTTTAATATTTCATGCAAATAGGAACGTGTTGCACGGGGCGGTAAGGAACTTCGTATCTGTTCATCGACCAAGGTCAAACCGACTGCATCGCGTTGTTCGATCATCAAATACGAAAGCGATGCGGCAATGTAGGAAGCATATTCGATTTTTTTTATGCGGCCTTCGGATGCATACGCCATCGAACCGCTTGCATCGACGATCAGATACGATTTGAGGTTTGTTTCTTCTTCAAACTGCTTGACGTAAAAGCGATCGGTCTTGCCGTACGCCTTCCAATCGATATGTTTGATTTCATCGCCGGGCATGTACTGCCGGTGTTCGGTGAACTCCACACTGAATCCATGATACGGACTTTTATGCAGCCCCGTGATAAATCCTTCCACCACAAACCGCGCACGCAATTCCATATTGGCAAGCTGTGCCACCACCGCGGGTTGAAGATATTTGAGTGATTCGTTCAATCCTGATCAGCGTCTTTAGCGCCATGCGGCATTTGGTTTTGCATCTTCAAAATTTCTTCCGCTGATTTCCCCATTGTCGATAATTCGAGCTGTGCGGATTCTACCAGTGTGCTGTTCGGATATTTTTGGATGAATGCCGTATAGGCGATTTTTGCGGAATCGAATTTTTTTAAATCATTATTGTAGATGAAGCCGATGAGAAACGCCGCATTGGATGCCGTGGCGTGATCGGGAAACTTCGTTACCAGTGTGCGATAATTTTCGAGAGCTTTATACGAATCATTTTTGTGGTCGTGATAAATCGTTCCGAGCGCATACAAGGCTTCCGGTGTTTGTGCGCTATCCGGATAAGTTTTTACTATCTCTTGAAATTGTTCAAGTGCGCCGTCGTACTGCTCTGCGCTTTGCAGTTCCGTACCTTTTCTGAACATTTCTGTCGCGCCCGGTTTGGAACATCCAACAAGCATGACCATCAATACCGTGGAAATTATAACCGTTCTCATGACTGTATCATCCTCCGTCGTTCTGACTTCATTCTAACTTCCAACTTATAACATATTAAAACATCTTCGCAGAATCAACGTGCAGAAATTTTCTCCATCATCGCACAGAAGAATCCGTCGGTATGATGGCGATGCGGCAGTAACTTGATGAACCTGTTCGACGCCATCGTTATAAAATTCCATTTACCGACAATCGATGATGCATCCAACAAGCAATAATCCTGATTCGTTTCAAGAAAAGATTTAATTTGATTTTCATTTTCTTGATTTAAAATCGTACACGTTGCATACACGAGTCGCCCTCCGGGTTTGACTAACGGCGCGGCACTTCGTAAAATCATTTTTTGTTTTTCTGCAATCTCGTCGATCATTTCTTTGGTTACCATCCACTTCATTCCGGGGTTGCGGCGAATCGTTCCGAGCCCGCTGCACGGCGCATCGACTAACACGATATCGAAAAATCCGGAATATGTTTCGTGGAGTTCATCGATGGAATCGACAGGAAGAATGCGGACATTCTGCACGCCTGCGCGTTTGGTTCTTTTCTTTAATTCTTCCAGACGAAATTTATTGATGTCCGAAGCAAAGATTTCTCCGCGATTTTTCATCAACGCTGCAAGTTCCAGCGTTTTTCCACCGGCGCCGGCGCATGCATCTAACACTTTTGCATTCGGTTTCGGATCGATGAACAACGGCAGCAATTGACTTCCCTCATCCTGCACTTCGAACAATCCATCGCGGAATGCATTCAGCGAAAACATATTCACACGCCGCGTCACATTCAATCCAAATGGGGAATACTGAACCGGAGCAGTTTCAATTTCCTGCTTCGCCATTTCCTTTTGACAAGTTTCTACATCCGTTTTGAGTGTGTTGACGCGAATCGTCAATGGAGCCGGTTCATTCATGCTCGCGCATAATTTTTCTGCTTCTTCATCTCCGTAGAGTGAAATAAATTGTTCGATCATCCAATCGGGGAAAGAATATTGAACGGCAAGACGTTCTTTGAGCGATGCAGAAGGAAATTGTTCCGGCTTCTGTAAATTCTCAAAGAGCTGGGGAAGCAATTCTTTCAGTCGCAGACTTTTTACCAACGGTTCTAGTATTTTGACCGTGAGTGTTTGACTTGCCGGAAATAAAATCAGTGATGTTACAAGCACAAGCATCAATCGGTCGGACGGAAGTAATTCATCTTGTACAGAATCAAGAGATTGATCAAGATGATATTCACATCGACGCCAGTTGCGCAATGTCGCATACGTTACTTTGGTGATGAATCCGCGGTCGTGAGAGCCGAGATATTTTCTCGAGCGATAAAATGTGTCGATAAGACTATCCGCTGGTTTATCCGAACCGCGAATGATGCCCAGCAGTTCGTGCGTATGCCCGATAAGCGATGTCATCTGCATAAGAAAAACCGCCGATGTACTGTTAGAACGTGAAACATAAACTTCATTTCACATTCAAGATACGGAATTTTGTCGATGAATGCCGGATGTTACACAACAACATCCGGTTTCACTTTCGTCATAAATTCTAACATCCCGCGATGATCGGTGCCGATTTCAACAAAATCGCCGTCGGATATTTCTCCAGCAAGTAACTTTTCCGACAATGTATTGATGACATATTTTTGAATTGTTCGTTTTAATGGCCGCGCACCAAACGTCGGATCGTATCCAATCGTTGCCAATCGTGCTTTGGCATCGTTCGTAAATTCCAGCGTAATGTTTTTCTCCGCAAGGAGATTCTTCACCTGATTCAACTGCAATTCGACAATATGTGCAAGATCGACCATTGACAATGGTTTGAAGAAAATAATTTCATCGATACGGTTCAAAAACTCCGGACGTATCGTTTGGCGCAGCAAATCGAACAACTTCACGCGCAAATCGCCCATGATTTCTTCACGATTTTCTTCCGTTAATTCAATAATTTTTTCCTGAATCAAATGCGAACCGAGATTCGACGTCATAATGACGATCGTGTTTTTAAAGTTCACCGTGCGGCCTTTGCTATCCGTCAATCGTCCTTCGTCTAATAATTGCAGCAGTACATTAAACACTTCCGGATGCGCCTTTTCAATTTCATCTAATAACACA
>DATKMP010000060.1:0-25749 GCA_035541775.1 Bacteroidota bacterium
CTTGCACGAGAACAAGGATTGAAGGTCGGCTTGATTCGTCCGATCACACTTTTTCCATTCCCGTATGAGACACTTTCCAAAGCGGCAGAATCGGTCGATGTATTTCTCACAGTCGAAATGAACGCCGGACAAATGGTGGAAGATGTTCGTCTCGGTGTGAATGGAAAAAAGCCGGTGCATTTTTACGGCAGAATGGGCGGCATGATTCCTTCGCCGGAAGAAGTGCTGGAAAAAATTGAATCACTTGTCGGTGTAGGAGCGTAAAAAAATATGGATCAAAAAACGCTCGAACAAAATAATATGGAAGTTGTCTACAAAAAACCGCCGACGCTGACCGATACGCCGATGCATTATTGCCCGGGCTGCGGCCATGGTGTTGCGCATAAAATTCTTATGGAAGTGGTGCACGAGATGGGCATTCAGGAACAAACCGTCGGTGTTGCTCCTGTCGGCTGTGCGGTGTTTGCGTACGATTATATGAATATCGATATGCAGGAAGCGGCGCACGGACGCGCAAGCGCCGTTGCCACAGGCATCAAGCGCGTGCTGCCGGATAAATATGTATTCTCGTATCAAGGCGACGGCGACCTTGCAGCGATCGGTACCGGCGAAACAATTCACACCGTCAATCGCGGCGAAAATATTTTGATGCTGTTCATCAACAACGGCATTTACGGAATGACCGGCGGACAAATGGCGCCGACCACGTTAGTCGGAATGAAAACATCGACAAGTCCGTACGGACGCGAAGTTGCTATGGTTGGCAATCCGCTGAAAATTACAGAAATGATTGCGATGCTTCCCGGCGCATTGTATGTCACGCGGCAGTCGGTGCATACCACATCGGCAGTGCGTAAATTGAAGAAAGCGATCGAGGCATCGTTCAAGTATCAGAAGTTGAACAAAGGAACATGCTTTATCGAAGTCGTTTCCAATTGTCCTTCCGGATGGAAGATGACGCCGGCAGAATCCAACGAATGGCTGGAAAAAAATATGTTCCCGGTTTATCCGATTGGCGATATCAAAGTTCCAAAATTGTAATGTGAAATAATCATGAGTTCGACACAAGAAATATTAATTGCAGGATTCGGCGGTCAGGGTGTCCTTTCGATGGGGCAGATTATCGCGTATGCTGCGATGCACGAAAATAAAGAAATCAGCTGGATGCCGTCGTACGGTCCGGAAATGCGCGGTGGCACCGCGTATTGCACCGTCATCGTTTCGGATGAGCGCATCAGTTCTCCGATTCTCACGAAGTACGATACGGCAATTATTCTCAATCAGCCGTCGCTCGAGAAATTTGAAAAAGCGGTGAAGCCCGGCGGATTATTGATTTATGAAACATCGACGATCATCAATCTGCCGACGCGAACCGATATTGAAATTCTCGGAATTGCCGGTATGGAAGAAGCGCAGAAACTAAAAAGCAAACAGGTGGCGAACATGGTGTTGCTCGGCGCATTTTTAGAACGGCGCGACGTTGTGAAACCGGAAAATGTGGTGCACGCCTTGCGAAGTGTACTTCCGACGCACCGGCAGAATTTAATTCCCGCCAACGAACAGGCGCTGCAGCGCGGAAAAGAATTATCACTCGTATCGATGGAAACAGAATCGCCGCGGTGACGTTATGGATGAACAGCCGTCAACATTGAAATCCTTGAAGGAGAAACTGGTGGAACATAAAGGGGTGGAATGCAGCCATGCGTGCCGGGATACATGCGCGCTGCTGACGGAAGCGATGCGCGAAGAAACAGACATGACGCGCACGTATGAAGAGATGATGCATGTGTGCAATTATGCCGATGTACATGATTTTATCCGCGAACTGCTGGAAGAAAAAAGCCAGACCGTGCTGCGCATTAACCAGAAATTAAATGAATTGCGCGCCCGCGGACAAATATTAGATGGGGTTATTTCCAGCTTCGATCCGAAGCCGCAAAAATAAATCCGGTCCGGTATTGTGGAAATGTCATAATGTAACAAGCCGCCGATTCTTCCCGCTCCCATTCTTTTATACCCACCGTTTGTTTGGCAGGGCTTTGGAGTGTTCTTATTCTGGAATATCTGCTTTCAATGTCGTATTAATGCGGGGCTTCTGAAAACTCCATTCCCAAGTAAAACTTGGGACCGATAAAAAGGCATCACTTGGTAATGGGCCGGTTTACCCGCCGCATGCGGGCTCTTTTTAAAATGGTCAGGCAGCAACACGTTTTTATTTATGGCCGTTCCATCTTCATTCTCTTTTTAAAAACGAAGACACTTATTGAAACAAAGAAAAGAATGCAACACCATGCAAAAGCATCTCCTATGTGAGAATAAACAGTGGAACATCCTTTCATCGGCACATCAGAATAGAAAATGACATCATTCGTGGTAAAATAATTCTGAGATGAAATTTTTTCCCCTTTGTAATTGAATGATGCGGAGAATCCCCTCGATACGGAACGGACCAAGTTAAATCCGTATTCGATAGCTCTGAATGATGCAACGTACGTATGGTAGGGCGCAATGTCTTTCCAATCGTTTCCGGGAACCGTCATAATATCGATGTGCAGTGAATGGACCTGACGGAGCAGAGAAGGAAAATCCATGTCGAAACAAATAGCAGAACCGATGCGCCCGTAGGGCGAATCAAAATACCGTATCACACCATCACCGTACGATCCTTCGCCGGTCGTGGGTTTCGCCTTATAATAAGTAAACTCGATATCACCCTGCGGTGAAATCCATGTAATGTTATTCATCGGCCGTGCATTGGGATTATTAACCGGATAAACCAGCATAGGCAAACCAATATAGATACTGTCTTTTCGTGCCGCCGCTTTTACCCGTTCTAAATATGCGTTTTCTTGTTCGGAGGATATATTGATAAAACCCTCTGCACCAAACACGAATTTTGCTTTCGATAAGGCGGCAACGTGACAGTGATCCAGAAAGAATTTGTTAAGTTGTTCGTTGATAGAATCCGGATGATCTTGATAAACATGCCACTGCCCATCTTTTGGAATGTTGATGGATGCAATCCTCACCGTGTCTCCGTCAATCTCATGTGCTAGACGAATTTGTCCATAGAGAAGAATGATAAGAACCGGTACTGCGTACACCCAAAAGGATTTGCGCAGTGCTTGCGTATTAAAGTCCCTGTCCCATAACCAGTTTATAACGGATGCAGTCCAGAGGATGAGAAACGTGATGCCCCAAATGCCGGTCATAGAAATCAATTGCAGCAAGGGTAACGATGATTGTGTATGTGCCAGTGTTCCGTATGAACCTGAAGGATTGGTGTACACCGTGATATACTCCATGACCACATAGGCAGAAGGCAATACAAACGTCGAAACAATCCCTTGCAATCGCATGGAGTAGAAACGGTCGATGATCAACGGCAGAGAGGTGAAGATGCTCATCATCAGCATCAGGATATAGTAGAAGGGACCTGAGACCGGTATCATGTTGTTCCAGATAAAGATATTAGAAACCAGCCCGACGATGACCAGGTAGAGGAATCCTCTCAACGGAGTATGGAATCTGAGAAACCGGATTAAAAAAATCGGGGCGGCAAATGCCGCGATCGGCAAAATCCATCTGCCATTAGTAAAGAAAAGTAAGATGAACCCTATGAAGAGATACAAGTAAGATAGACGTAATTTGTTTTTATCGAAGTCCACGGTAGTTTTCCTTAAGTTTATATTCATAAAAATATTTCTTTTTGCTGTCTGACAGATCGGCGCTAAGTTGCATCAATTTTATTCATTTGTTTTTCACTTCGCAGCCGGAGGCCTTTTACAAAAACACACGCAGTGTGTTTCTTCTTTTCCTTAACAAGCCTCCGGCTTGCCCGCCGATATTAATGGCGGGTTTATCCGCCGCAGGCGGGCTCTTTTTAATGTGGTTAGGCGCAATAAGTTAAGGACTAATGACCAGCAATATTTCTATTGATTTATTTTTTATAGTACTTAAATCCGAATTAGATAGATTTTGCAAACTTGGACTATACCTAAACTCAGCGCCAACTCTGAAAGGTAAAAGCGAGTTCGAAGTTACACCACCACCAAGCGTAAATCCATAGTCGGTCTGATCACAGAGAGCATAAGTACCTCTTTTATCAGTATCTGAAATCGTCTTGAGATGAAAATCGATTCTTGCTCCTAAAATCAGATAGGGAGCAACATATTCTACTGGAAAGGACAGCTTAGCTAAAATTGGTATTGATAAGTAGTCAACACGAATTGGTATGGCATATGCTGTTACTTGATACATAGAAGGATTTCTTGGATCACTGGACGAAGTCACTGTCTGATTATTGGCGATTGTCTCTGATGAAAAACCTTTTTGAATATAATGCAGCTCTGTTAATATTGTGAAACATGGTGAATCTAACCACTCAATAAAGCCGCCGAAATCAATTCCCCAACGTTGCTTAATATTTACAGAGGATGTGTTGACTGAACTCGAAAATGTCCAATCCTGACTCGAAGCAACGGTGCCTATTTTTAGACCATAATTATGGAGTAATTGAGAAAAACAAAGGTTAACCGAAATAAAGAAAAGAAATATTGCAACAATCTTTACTGATCTCATATTTTCATCCTCTGTTTCTTGTGGCCTAACGGATGGCAACTAAGCTGCGGCAACGTGAACTTTCCATTACCACAACTGTCGCGCGCTTGTCCGCCATCTTTTTGGCGGATACATTTATATTTTTTATTTTATTCATAAACCTTCTCGCGTGGTAAAATGTACCAACGCTTTTTTCGCTCGCCCGCCATGCTTTATCTTTGGGCGGGTCAGCTTGTCACGAAGTGATCCCTTCGGGAAGTTGCTGGTTAGGCAGTGCAAATTTATTTTTCAGATGTTTTTATAATTTGTCCAACATTATTCACAATATAATTTGCTTCGGAAACAAGTGTAGACTCACTTCCTGATATTTGATTTCCTTTGTCATCTAATTTGAGTGTTACGAGAGTGTCTTGCAATATTATTTTTTTGTCTGACGAAATAAATACAGTTGAATTTTCAGAAAATGATTGATCACCTTGACAACCTTCACGATAAAGACAAAGTGTATCAATTACTTTTCCATTTTTCGTATATGTAATTAATGTTGGCGTTTCATCATCACTTGGGAAACCATAAATAATAGAAATAAATGATTCGTTCGGCCAAATTCGACACGCCATTTGAGCCATTGCAGGTTTAAATTGATTACTTAACACGGTATCAATATTTTTAATAAATTTAAGTGAAGTATCTTTATTGCAACTAAACGTTAAAGGGGGTTGAACTAATTGTATTTCTGAATAATATTTAAAAAAATCGATTTCTTTCGATTCCATAATTTGCACACTTAGAAAAAGAAAGATTATTATAATTTCTTGATGAATCATTTTTGCACTGCCTAACGGATGGCGGCTAAGCTGCCGCACACAAAACTTTCTATTTGTACTACACGAACTAAGTCCATACTTCAAACGATAACTTTAATTCAACCACACCTACAAGCATTGCTAATTGCACTTCAGCTTTTACGGTCAGCTTGAGCCGCTGGTTAGGCAGCCCGAGAATCAAATAATAGTTGCCCAACGAATCGAAATCTCTCTGTTTAATTTCAATGCACCCATAAAGCCACTGAATATCGCCTGAGTCGTTTGAAGGATAATGATTGCTGAGTGATCACGTAGAATAAGCTTGACAGTAATATCATCTAGCGTGCCACCGGAATAATCACCGTTCTTCGGAAGAACAAGTGACATAAGAGATGCATTATTTGCCAGATTGGAATTCAGCAATTCGAGTTGCAAGATGAAGAATGGATCATTACTCGGACGTGACGAGGCTTTTCCAAAAGCTGGCGGCTCAAACCGGCTACGATTGGGGAATCGGTTTGTCAATATCGTTGCAAGAGCCGAGGCAAATTCGCGAGACAACCTGAATGCATCAAGTATGTAGGTGTGGTCAACTGTAAGAACATCACCTAATGATACAACAGAGGCCGGATGTTTGTGGATGTATTGGCCGTCAGCTTCTCCATTGGCATGAACGTGAAGATGTCTTCTGTCGTGCATTTCTTCGATTTTTGAAAAGTCTTTGAAGATTGCTGCGAATTCGATATTGAATCGCTTTCTATAGTATTTGACAATGTCGGAAAGTCCTCCTGATGTCAAACGGCGAGCTTCGCGAGAAATAAGATCATCTCTCAATGTATCGATCGAAGGTGCCATGAATATTCTCGCCTGAGGGAGTTCGATCGACTCAGGGCCTATAAAAGGAGTCAAATCTCTCAAAGCAATTTCAGAAATGAGTTCTGTCAGAAAAACCTCCAATTGAGTTACCAAGGACACGAGAATTAGGCTTCGGAGTCTATTTGGTCCCCCAACTGTTGCCATTTGATACAAACCTTGAACACCATGACTAATTGTTCCCAAACTTGTTTGAATAGTCTGATGAGGTAGGGCAGTTTTTAATATGCGCTCCAATCGTGGTGTCTCTTGGTTGTAAAGGTGTATCGTGAAATCGTACAGCTGGGCAAGTCGCTTTGCTTGTTTAATAAAACTACTATACGCTATGAAACCAGCAGATGGCATATTTTTTCCTCGGGCTGCCTAACTAGTATTAGACTGCAGCGTGCAGTATAACATGCGTTTTAAGCGTATTAGGCTGCGTGTCGCAGTCTAACATGCACTCGCTTGCTGTACTAACTCTAAATTTTACATCACAACAGCGCAGCCATTTCTCCCAGGAAAAATTTTTAAAACCGTTTGTGAATCTGCCAGTAGTATAATTGTTTGGAAGAAAACATGCAACTTGTTTTTGGCAGTGCTTCTAAAACGGTCGGGAGTAGGCTATTCCAACATAACCTTGCGAAGGTTCCCGCCTGTGGCGGGCAAGCAAAACCTTCGTAAGGTCAAACCCAGAAACATTGTATTTTCTTTCTTATATATCATCTGCTGTATTTTCCTTTATTCCACCATTTTGTCGTTTCCAACTAAATTTTTCGTAAAAATTCTCCGTTTTTCTCGTTTGCACGCATGTTTTTCTCAATTGTGATCCGTTTTTTGTAAATGCTTCAATGTTTTTCTCAAATGCGATACGTTTTTTGTAATTGTTTCCATGTCTGCTCAATTGCAGCCATGTATTTTGTAATTGCGCCAATGTTTTTCTCAAATGCGCGAGGATTTTTGTAAATGCTTCAATGTCAGATGCTTTGCAGTCTCCGCCCGCAGGATTGCGCGTCTGTCAATCACAATTGCGTACGTGTCCGCACCTTTGCATTCGCGTCAATTGCTCTTGCACCGCTGCTGCCGGAAATGCGTTCGTGCGTTCCTGTTTGCATGAAAGTCAAAAGGTTTTGCGGACGTGTTAATCGAAATTGCATACGGGCTGTTACAAATTCATCATTGTTGTTTGATACTCAGTTCTCTTTTCCGTATCATCTTAGCGAACAGAAGCGTTTACTGTTTTGCATCGGCGTAAGGACCAGTGCAATGAATCTGCCGGACATGGCAGCAACTCGAACAACGTGAAAGGGACGGCTATGAAGGAGAGGAGCTTCAACCAGAAACGATTCGGCATCGGCAGGGGCCGAATGCGTTCGTGTGCCTGTCCTCGCCATTTTACAATCACATCAAGAGACCAACCATCAAAGGATTGACGCGTATGATTATCGGTGTCTTAAAAGAAAAATATCCATCTGAGCGCCGCGTTTCACAAACTCCCGGCGGCGTCCAATCGCTGGTCAGTCTTGGTGCAACATTGTACGTAGAACACAATGCAGGCACGCTCAGTTTTTTTTCCGATGAAGAATATCAGCACGCCGGTGCAACGATTGCGTACAGCGCAGAAGAAGTCATCAACCGGTCGGATATTGTGTTAAAAGTTGCTCCGCCGTTAGAAAAAGAATTGGAAATGCTGCGCGACGGGCAGACATTGTTTTCTGCATTCCATCTTCCCATTGCAAAACGATCAACGATTGAAACGCTGCTTCAAAAAAAAATTACCGCCATCGGGCACGAGCTGATTGAAAATCAGCGCGGTGAACTTCCTATCGTACAGACGATGTCGGAAATTGCCGGACAGATTTCGATTCAGGTAGCTGCGTATTATTTGCAAACGCAACATGGCGGGCGCGGCGTATTGCTGGGAAGTATTCCCGGTATTCACGCAGCGAATGTCGTGATTCTCGGTGCAGGAACAGTCGGGCGCACGGCGGCGCGTGTGGCGCTCGGCCTCGGTGCGAAAGTTACCGTGCTTGATAAAAATATTCCGCGTCTGCGCGAAATAGAAAATTTATTTCAATGGAGAATTTCAACCGTCATCTCTGATCCTTACACCATTGCGCGCGAATCACGCGAAGCCGATGCGCTCATCGGCGCAGTGCTGCTGAAAGGCGAACGCACACCGCACATTGTTACGGAAGAAATGGTGAAACACATGAGGCCCGGTTCCGTCATCGTCGATGTATCGATCGATCACGGCGGCTGCGTTGAAACGAGCCGGCCGACGACGCTGATGGATCCGATTTTTGTAGAACACAAAGTGGTGCATTACTGTGTGCCGAATATTCCTGCATCCGTTCCGCGCACGGCAACCGTCGGTTGGACGAATGTGCTGCTGCCATTTTTGCGCGAGGCAACGGAATTAGGAATGGAACAAGTCTTGCGCGCCGATGTTGGATTATCGCACGGCGTGTGCACGTTCGATGGAAAATGTACGAACGCTGCTGCGGCAAAAGCATTCGATATTCCGTACGTTGATATCGATCAACTTCTCAAACGATAGCAGGTGAATATGAACTGGCTCGATCAATACAAGTCGAAAATCATATCGATGGATGCCGCGGTGTCGCTCGTCAAATCCGGCGATAAAATATTCATCAGCGGCAACGCTGCAACACCGATTCAGATGACAACGACTCTTGCAAAACGTGCTCCCGAGTTGAAAGGCATTGAAGTGAACCATCTTTTGTTGATGGGAGATGATCCGCTTTCAAAACCCGGAATGGAGCATCACTTCCGGCATAATTCGTTGTTCGTCGGGCCTGGCGACCGTGAGTCGATCAATAACGGAACATCGGATTATGTTCCTGTTCATCTTTCGGAAGTGCCGGCACTGTTTCGCGATAAGTATATTCCGCTCAATGTTGCATTTATTCATGTTTCTCCGCCGGATGCGCATGGATTTGTGAGTTTCGGCGTGGAATGCGCCGCGTCCAAAGCGGCAGCGGAAAATGCAACCATCGTGGTTGCGCAGGTGAATGAAAAAATGCCGCGCACGTTAGGCGATGTGTTCATTCATGTGTCTCGCATTCATCACATTGTCGAGTGCTCTGAAGTACTGGGACAATTACAGCGTCGCCCATCGACGGAGATCGAAGGAAAAATTGCGGAATGGATTCTGCCGTTGATCGAAGACGGATCGACATTGCAATTGGGCATCGGCGGAATTCCCGATGCCGTGCTTGCGCGCATTGACAACAAACAACACCTCGGCATTCATACCGAAATGATTTCAGACGGCGTCGTCGAGGCAATCGATAAAGGTATTATTACCAATCAACGAAAAACACTTCATCCCGGAAAAGTCGTCGGGACATTTGTGACCGGCACGCAATCGTTATACGATTACGTTCACAACAATCCGCAATTTGAATTGCATCCATGCGACTACACCAACAATCCGTTCATCGTCGCACAGAATGAAAAAATGGTAGCGATCAATTCCGCGATTGAAGTCGATCTCACCGGGCAAGTGTGCGCAGATTCGATTGGCATGAAAATTTACAGCGGGTTCGGCGGACAGATTGATTTTATCCGCGGTGCTGCATACTCGAAAGGCGGCAGACCGATTATCGCATTACCTTCCACAACCAAGAATGGAAAATTCTCTCGCATTGTTCCACAATTAAAACCTGGTGCCGGTGTTGTTACCTCGCGTGCAGACGTTCATTATGTCGTTACGGAATTTGGCGTCGCATCGCTCCACGGGAAAAATCTTCGTCAACGTGCAGAGCAGCTTATTGCAATTGCGCATCCTTCATTCCAATCACAATTAGAAGATCATTTAAAAACATTATCTGCAAAAGAATTACACGATTGTGCTATTTAATAAAGAGGGGCGTTGGTTAATATAAGAGATGAGCTAACGTATAGAAGCAAGAATCCCAATATTGGAAATAAATTCCTGATTGTTGGATAATTGTAAAAATATTCATCGCAACAGCATATTGTGTGTGGCAAATTTCGTCATAAAAAGGCAAATATTCTGGCACATTGCTTGTAAAAAACGGAGCGTCACAATGTTTTTTCCGTGATTCAACAAGAAGGATGAAGACAAAAATTGTCAAATATTGGATAGCAGGGCTTGCGGTAATGGTGCCAGTGTTGCTTGCAGCGCAATCAGTCGAAGATTGTCTGGCTTGTCATGGCGATCAATCGTTAACGACAGAGAGAAAGGGAAAAACAGTTTCTCTCTTTATCGAAAAAACGACGCTACAAAAATCTCCTCACGCAAAACTCGTTTGCATTGCATGCCATGCCGGGTTTGATCCGCAAAATATTCCGCATAAAGAAAAAATAGAACCGGTCAACTGTTTGACATGTCATCGAGATGCACCGATGAAACATTCGTTCCATACAGCGATGTTGAGCAACCAACCGAGCGATGCCGCGTTGATAGCAAAGTGCAAGCAATGTCACGGCACGCATGATATTATTTCACCGAAAACTTCCAATGGAAAACTTCACAGCAGCTACATTGTTGCAACATGTGGCAAATGCCATGCAGAACAAAAAATGCAGTATATCAATTCTGTTCATGGCAAAACATCTGCCGCGGGAATTCAAAGTGCGCCGAATTGTATTTCGTGTCATCAAAATCGTATAACGGGACTTGCAGGGAGCAGGGATTCGGTTGCAATCAAAACGGCACAAGTAAAATTATGTTTGTCATGCCACCTGGATAATCCGGATGTGCGGTCTCGAGTTGCACCGTCATCGGGATTTATTTCGTCCTATGAGTACAGTGTCCATGGCGCAGCGCTTGCCGGTGGAAACGCTGCTGCGGCGAACTGTGTGGATTGTCATGGCAGTCATAATATTCAGCAAGGCAGTCAAGCGGATTCTCGAGTCAATCGGCAAAACATTCCGGCGACTTGTGCACGGTGTCACAGCGCTATCCAAAAAGAATATGCGGAAAGTATTCATGGAAAATCTGCTGCACAAGGAAACACCGAAGCGCCGGTGTGTACGAACTGTCATGGCGAGCATAACATTCTTGCACCGATGAATCCGAATTCACGCGTTGCCGCACAGAATATTTCGCAGCAAGTTTGTTCTCCATGTCATAGTTCCGTAACACTGTCGGAAAAATACGGGCTCACCGGCAATCGGTTCGGAACTTACGCTGTCAGTTATCATGGCTTAGCAATTCGCGCGGGCAATGTGCAAGTCGCAAATTGTGCAAGCTGTCATGGTGCGCACAATATAAAACCGTCAAGCGATTCAACATCAAGTGTGAACAAAGCGAATCTGATAACAACATGCGGCAAATGTCATCCCGGAGCGAACGAACGCTTTGCTGTTGGTTCGGTCCATGTCTCCACTGTGCAAAAAGAAAATCCGGTAATGTACTGGATCTCATTCTTTTACATCACATTGATCGCATCGGTCATCGGCGGAATGTTGCTGCACAACGGATTGGATTTTTATCGCAAATCAAAACATACGCTCATGCTCCGACGTGGATTGATTTCGGAAGAACATTACGGGCATAGTTTGTATGTGCGTATGACATTGAGTGAGCGTATTCAACACCTGTCGTTGATGATCAGTTTTTTTGCGCTTGTTTTTACAGGATTTATGCTGCGGTATCCGGATGCGTTCTGGGTCACCGCGGTGAGAAATTTAAGCGAACATGCATTCACTGTTCGCGGTGTTGTGCATCGCGTTGCGGCAGTGGTGATGGTCAGTGCTTCACTTTATCACCTCTATTATATTCTCTTCACGCAGCGCGGCAAACAATTATTTCGCGATTTATTGCCGGACCTTCGCGACGTATCGGATGCCATCGCGGTCTTCAAATACAACACCGGAATTTCTAAAATCAAGCCGCAGCTTAGGCGCTTCAGCTACATTGAAAAAAGCGAATATTGGGCAATGATTTGGGGCACCATCGTTATGGCGATCACCGGCAGTATTTTGTGGTTCGATAACACTTTTATGGGATTGTTGACCAAAGACGGCTGGGATATTGCCCATATCATTCATTTTTACGAAGCGTGGTTGGCATTCCTCGCAATTCTCGTTTGGCACATCTACTATGTTGTTTTCAATCCGGATATTTATCCGATGAATCTGGCATGGCTTAAAGGCACGATCACTGAAAAAGAAATGGCAGAGGAACATCCGCTGGAATTGAAAGCGCTCAAGCGGCAGAAACTTCAAGAAGAGGAAGCGATGATCGTGATCGCTGCAGCAGAAGTTCCGCAAAAAAAGAAACAGGCAAAAAAACGCAGACCGATCAATTTCTTTAGAAAGAAAAAATCATGAAACGCATTTTTCCGCCAACGTTTTATAATACAATTACTTTCCTTGGTGTTGTTGTTGCGAGCATCAGTTTCGGATTGTTTTTGTTTTTAATGATTCTCGACTTCTTTGCTGCAGAACAAAAACCGTATATGGGAATCATTACCTTCATCGTGCTGCCGATATTTTTATTGCTTGGATTAGTCATTGTGGCGATCGGCGTGTGGCGAGAACATCGAAGAGAACGGCGTGGGCTGCCGGTGGGAAAACATCTGCCGCAAATCGATTTAAATAATCCGCAACACCGGAAAGCAGTCGTCTTTGTCGGAGTAGGGGCGGTTGTGCTGTTGTTCTTTTCCGCCTTTGGCAGTTTCAAAGCGTACGAGTACACGGACTCCGACGCATTTTGCGGAACGATGTGCCATAAAGTGATGGAACCGGAATACACGGCGTACCAAAATTCTCCGCATGCACGAGTTGGTTGTGTGAAGTGTCATATCGGCCCCGGCGCCGGATGGTTTGTGCGCTCGAAATTATCCGGCGCATATCAGGTGTACTCCACGATCTTCAATAAATATTCGCGCCCCATCGCAACGCCGATTGAAAATTTACGCCCGGCACAAGAAACATGCGAACAGTGCCATTGGCCTAAACATTTCTTTAGCGAGATGAAAGTTTCGCGAACGTATTTTCTTTCTGACGAACACAATACTGAGTGGACACTCGATATGGCAATTAAAGTCGGCGGCGGAAATCAAGATGCAGGACCAACATCCGGCATTCACTGGCACATGAATATCGCCAATGAAATTACCTATGCCGCCATGGATAAGCAGCGGCAAATTATTCCGTGGGTCAAGGTGAAAAATAAAAACACCGGTGAAGAACATATTTATAAAACGACCGAATCGGTTTCCGACAGCGCGTTAGCGCAATCGGAAAAACGAACGATGGATTGCATCGATTGCCATAATCGTCCGTCGCATAATTACAATCCACCGGCGCGTTCGATTGAACATATGATGGCGTCGGGATGGATCGATTCTGCACTGCCGTATGCCAAAACAATTTCCATGAACGTTTTAGATAAAATGTACAGTTCGCCGCAGGCGGCGCAAGACAGCATTCGCCTCGGTGTCGAAGAATATTATCGCATTAATTATCCATTGCTTGCATCATCGGAAAAAAATAAAATCGATCGGATGGTTGCTGCACTGCAAACAATTTACAGCCGAAATGATTTTCCCACAATGGGTTCATGGTGGAAACAGTATCCCAACAACATCGGGCATATGTACTATCCCGGATGTTTTCGCTGTCACGACGGCAACCACGTGCGGGATGACGGCAAGGTGCTTTCCAAAGATTGTAATGTGTGCCACACGCTGCTTGCGCAGCAGTATGAAAATAAAAAACAACAAGTTTCGCTGGCAGGATTGGAGTTTCAACACCCCGTCGATATTGGCGATTCTTGGAAGGAAATGAGGTGCAGCGACTGCCATGCCGCACAGTAACTTGACATTGACAAAAGAGAACTTTACTTTTGGGCGAGTTATTCTTGACCAGAAGAAGGACTATCTGACTATTTATGCTTTTCAGGGAAGCAAGCAAGATCATACCATTCAATATACAAGGAGAACTAGTATGCGTACAATGAAAATGTTGTTGACCATCATTATCTTGGTTTCGTTTGTTGCCGGTGCGCAGCATAAATATGCGGGCGTAAAAATGTGCAAGATGTGCCATCAAACGGATAAACAAGGAAAACAATTCGACATCTGGCAAAAGAGCAAACATGCCGAAGCATTCAAAACGCTTTCCACTCCACAAGCTGCAGAATTTGCAAAGGCAAAGGGATTAAAAAAATCAGCAGCAGAATCGCCGGAATGTTTAGAATGCCATGCGATCACAGCCGATGCGAAACTGACTCCCGACGGCGTGCAGTGCGAATCATGCCATGGCGCCGGAGCGGATTATAAAAACATGGCGGTGATGAAAGATAAAGCCAAAGCCCTTGCCGCGGGATTGACAGATTTTAAAGATAAAGCTGCGATGGAAAAAACATGCAAGACGTGTCACAATTCCAAGAGCCCGACGTTCAAAGGATTTAAGTTCGAAGAGATGTGGGCGAAAATTCAACATCCGATTCCCAAAGGATGATCGATTGCAACGCATGTGTATCTTGCCGGACCATCACCGGCAAGATACGTGGTTCACGACATAATTTTTTTATTCATCTTTAAAAAAGTAGAACAGCCATGAAACCGACGATATTGGTACACCGAGTTGTATTACTGTTGGCGACAGGAACGATTCTGACGAGCAGCAGTTGGGCGCAATTGTTTCAAGCGCGTTTTGTCACGTCAGCGTATGCGTGGCAGCAAGCAGATACCGTGGGACAATCTGCAAATCATTTCTATGGTTTTCAATCGGCACAATTTTCACTTGCCGCGGAACGGTTTTCGTTTCATACCAATCTTCAAGGGTTCAATGATTTCAGCGGGCCCTTGAAGAATGAAGGAATCCTTCGTGTCTATGATCTTTATGCGAAGTATGCCGGCATCATGAATGCGGTCGATGTGAGTGTCGGCCGGCAGTCGGTGTTTGCCGGAGCGGGAAGTGGAACGATCGATGGCGGCATGGTGACGGTGCGAATGCCGAACTATCCGATCAAACTGCTTGGGTATTACGGCGCGCTGCCGGTAGAAGATTATAAATTTAAATTGATCGACAATACCAAGAGCAACAATATGCTGGGCGGACAAATTGTCGGTTCGCCGGCGGAGTTTGCCACCGTCTCGCTCAGTTACATGCGCAAAGAAATTTTGCCGGAGTCCTATTGGGCGAAGCGCGCGTACGATTCGACGCTTCAACTGCACGATGTGGAAATTACACCGTCGTCCGAATCGGAACAATATCTCAGCGGCGACGTGAATTTAGAATTTCACGATGCCGTTTCCGGGTATGCACGGTACGATTATGATGTAAATCAAGAAAAAACTTCGCGCATTCAATTCTCCACGCGTATTAAAATAACGGAGCCGTTATCGTTGACAGGCGAATACCTTCACCGAGAACCACGCCTTTCGTATAATTCTATTTTCTGGGTGTTCGCGTATAATACCGTCGATGAATATGAAGTCGGCGCGGAATATACATTGTGCAAAAATTGGCAGGTGTTTGGAAAATACGGCGAAGTTTCGTACGGCGACGATCGTTCTCATCAGGTAACACTCGGCAGCAACACAAAATATGTGTCGGCGAGCGCGAGTTGGAATGCAGGATACGGCGGATCGCTTGCAGCGCTGTCGGCCAATGCCGGATATCCGTTGTGGAATAATAAACTTACGCCGACCGTGATGGTGAGTTATGCACAATATCGATTGAGCGATGCGGATGATTTGGTGAATGCGTTAAGCGGCGGCGCGGGTCTCGTGTACCGTCCGGTGCAGGCGCTGTCGTTCGACGGACAGGTGCAGTATATTCAAAATAAAATTTACGATGATGATGTGCGCTTCTTTCTCCGGTGCAGTTATCATTTGAGCGAACGATTAAATATTTTTTGAGCATGCTATGAAAACATTTCGACGAACAAGGAAAGCAAGGTGGATGCGCGCGTCGCTGGCAGTGCTGGCTGCGGGAAGTTGCATGGTTGCATTCACGATGAACATGACATCACGCGAAACGGCGGGCAGCGATCATCAGCCGAAGCGCGTAAAATTTTCGCATTCATTTCATGTGAACGAAGCAGGCATCGCTTGCACGGATTGCCACGCATCCGCAGCAACCAGCACGCTGGCTTCGGATAATCTTTTGGCGACGATGGGAGCATGCCGGAATTGCCACGAAGAGCCGATGAAAAATAATTGTACGTATTGCCATACGAATGCCGATACAGCGACGTACACCGCATCGCCTAATCCAAAACGCGAATTGATCTTCTCGCACAAATTTCATACGGAAGAACAAAAAGTCGAATGCGAAACATGCCATAAAAAAATCGATGATGCCGCCGCACTGACCGGAACACTGGTGCCGGAAATGGCAACGTGTGTAACGTGTCATAATGATGTCAAAGCGTCGAACGCATGCGAAAAATGTCATACAAATTTTGCGTCGCTCCGGCCGAAAGATCACAACCGTTCGGATTTTATTCATGAACACAAACAGCTTGCGCGAGTCGATAATGCAAAATGCGGAACGTGCCATGCGCAGGAATCGTGTGCGGAATGCCATGACGGCGGCGAGTTGATGAAGGTAAATGTTCCCGGAACCAATCTTGTTTCTCCGCATTCACCGCGCTTAATGGCGAACGACCGAGGCCAGGGAATGGGATTGACAAAAGTGCATGATCTCAATTTCCGTTACACGCATGGCATTGAAGCGAAAGGAAAAATTACAGAATGCCAGACCTGTCACAGCGATGAAACATTTTGCACAACCTGCCACATGGCGGGCGGTAATGGAACCCAAGCGTCATTTAAGCCGAAATCGCATAATGAAGCGGGATTCGTTTTGCTTGGTGTCGGAAGCGGTGGCGGGCAACATGCAAAACTTGCTAAACGCGATATTGAATCATGTTCAGCATGCCATAACTCGGATGGAGCCGATCCGACGTGCATTCAATGTCACATGGATGCCGATGGTATAAAAGGTACAGATCCTAAAACTCATGATAGTGGATTTATGGCAAACGATCATGGCTCTTGGCATACTGATCCCGGAGCGACTTGCTATATGTGTCACACTGATGCCAATGCACATCCGGGCGGTGTGAAGGGACAGCGATTTTGCGGTTATTGTCATCGTTAAAAGGATGGAATGCTTATGAAAAACTCTACTCTGATAATGATGATCTTCTGCATGCTTCTTGTCGTATCGTGCAGCGATATAAAAAATAATTTGCCTGTGACAACAGGGCCTACATCGATTACCCATAGTACGGGATGGACGGATACAAGCTCGGCGAATTTTCATGGAAAATATATTGCTGCGATGGCATTTGATATTCGCCCATGTCAACAATGTCATGGTGCTGATTATGCTGGCGGAACGTCCGGTAAATCATGTCTTGTATGCCACTCGCAATCCGGCGGTCCAGAAAATTGTGCGACGTGCCACGGCATGCCGCCTCCGCCATCGCTGAACGGCGGTACTGCTTATACCGCGTACGGCGTCGGTGCACATTTGATTCATTGGAACGGCACCGGTGCCTATTCTACGTATTCCATGATGTGCGAAAAGTGCCATCAGATGCCGACGAGTATGTACGGCACAACCCATATCACGTCAACAGGCCGTGCGAACGTTATCTTTGCAGATCCGTTAGCGGCTTTGACAACCGGCGGTGTCACGCCTGTTCCTGCATATCAATATGATTCTCTCCGATGTTCGAATACATTTTGTCATGGTACATGGCGATTGACGAAATCCGGCCTTGCCAGCGATTCAGTCTTTACAGATTCGGTGATGATCGGAAATAATTATGCACCGCATTGGAATGGCGGTCCGGCAGAAAAAACATGCGGCACATGTCATAACAATCCGCCAACCGGGCATAAATCATACACGCAAGCATGCTCGGCATGCCACGAAGATATTACAACTGCTGCCGGTAAATTAAAACATATGAACGGCAAGATTGATCTTACCGGCGGTGTTGTCCGTAGTTTTTAGAGAGGAATATTTTTTAGGCGAACTTTTAAACATTGTTGTGTTGGG
The DNA here is from genome assembly GCA_035541775.1 of Bacteroidota bacterium. GTDB lineage: Bacteria > Bacteroidota > Ignavibacteria > UBA10030 > UBA10030 > DATKMP01. Next base: position 18,243 of record DATKMP010000060.1, read on the forward strand.
ACCATGTTCAATCTTTCCATTTTAGTAGAGGTGGTTATGAAAAAAAAATATAGACAACTTGCCTTCAGCGTGATAGGGATTTTTCTTGTCGTAGCGCTGACGGGTTGCACAAAAGAAGGTCCTGCAGGCCCACAAGGCCCTTCCGGCGCGAGCAGTACCGATACGTTATCCTTGGTGGGATTTGCGCCGGGCATTAAATGTACGACGTGTCATAATTCGATAGATACAACCTATTACGTTCTGGCAAAAGAATTTGAATACTCTGCCTCCGATCATGCAACCGGCGGCGATGAAGACCGCAATACCAATCAATGTGCCGGTTGCCATACGAACGAGGGATTTCAAGATCGTTACAATAGAGGATTTGCAAGCGAGACCTTCACGATCAATGCTCCTTCCGGTCCTATGGCGAGCCAGACTTATTCCAACTCCTCGCCGCCGGGGTGTTTCACATGCCATTCGCCGCATAGCCGCGCAAATTTTACCGTTCTTGATTCCGGTGCAGTGAATATTTATACGCTTCTTGCCAATCAAACAACGAAACAGTGGAATAGTTCTGCCGCTTCGAACTTATGTGTGAAATGTCATCAACCGCGCATGACGTCCACCTTCCTGACTTCTGCGCCGTATTCCTGGCAGCCAGATCCTTCAAAAATAAATACCACCGATACTGCAAAGATTTATACTACACGCTGGAACAATCACGTCTCCGGCGAAGCAGCGCAGACCTTGCTGGGATTCGGCGGATTTGAATTTTCTGGTTACACATATTCAAATTCCACGCACACGAATCTCGTCGGTTTGAAATCGCTTGGTTGTGAGGATTGCCACATGGAAACGCCGATCAGCAATCAGACGGGCGGACACACATTTCGCGCCGTCGGTTACACGCCATCCGGCGCATCTGCCGAGACGTATAATAATTTTAACGGCTGCAATACTTCGTATTGTCATAACGGAGCGGTATCAACTTCTAGTGCATCGTATTGGACGATTCGCAACACGATTACTTCCGAATTATCGCAACTGGCGCACTTGATGATGGATACCAACACCACGAAAAAGTGGTCGCTGCCTCAGAGCGGTAAGGCGGTTCCGTGGGTCACGTTCACTGTCAACGGAACCGATACGACTTGGGCACAAGCCAACGCATCGACGTCGAAACCATTAGTCGTCGTTCCGGCTGCCAAAGCAGGCGCTCTCTGGAATTTACAGCAAGTGATGTATGATGCCAGCATGGGTGTGCACAATTATAAATATACAAAAGCGTTGTTAGATGCTTCCATTGCGGAACTGAATAAATAATGTGACGGAACAATAGCATTACGTCGCGAGGGATAAATGGTGTGCGGGAACTTCATTCCCGCACACGTGTTTTAGAAGGAAAACATCGGAGTCTTTGAAACCTTCTAAAATATTCCGATGTTTGAATCCAAGAATCATTATCCATCTCAAAAGGAAAAATGTGTATGATCGGCTCTCTTTTTATCTGGATTGCGTGTGCGGCTGCCGTTGCATCGTCGTGCTTCTATGTGCTTGCAGGAACCAAGGAACAATATCTGCCTGCGGCACGAACGAGTTTTTACAGTACGGTGATCGGTGTGTTTGTTGCCGCCGCGCTGCTCTGGATTTTTATTCTTCAACACCGGTTTGAGTACAATTATATTGCCAGCTACAGTTCGCGGGAATTACCCACCGCATTATTGATCACAACATTTTGGGCGGGACAAGAAGGGAGTTTTTTGCTGTGGACCTTGTTTGCCACCGTCATCGCACTTGTGCTCCGGCGTTTTACCTTGAAGAATAACATGGAACGCGAAGTGATGGCAGTGTACATGCTTGCCGTCGCATTTCTTTTGGGATTGATCTCGATAAAATCTCCGTTTCAATATGTTTGGGATGCACATCCGGCAGAGGTACCGTACGGCATGATTCCTCCGGACGGAAGAGGATTGAATCCGCTGCTGCAAAATTTTTGGATGATCATTCATCCGCCGATTCTCTTTCTTGGTTTTGCGATGCTGGCAGTTCCGTTCGCATTTGCGCTCGCATCGCTCTGGCAGAAACAATATCACGAATGGATTTCCGTGGCGATGCCATGGGTCTTGATGGGCAGCATTGCCCTCGGTGCCGGAATGATGCTGGGCGGCTACTGGGCGTACGGTGTGCTCGGCTGGGGCGGCTGGTGGGGATGGGATCCGGTGGAAAATTCTTCGCTCGTGCCATGGATGGGCGCCATCATTCTTCTCCATACCATGCGCGTTCAAATGAGGACAGGAAAACTTGTCCGGACGAATTTTACGCTTGCGATGCTTTTATATTTACTTGTGATTTACAGTACGTTCCTGACACGCAGCGGTGTGCTTGCCAATGCATCCGTGCATTCCTTTGTCGATCCCGGAACGGTGGTGTATTCGTTGTTGCTTATTTGGCTGGCCGCCGCGGCTGCGTCGGGGTTCAGTTTGCTGTGGCTGCGCCGCAAGGATTTGCACACAACAGGTTCATCTTCTCCGCTGTTATCGCGCGAATCCATCCTTTCGCTTGCAACTATTGTCATGGGAGCGTGTGCTCTCATCACTCTTTTCGGTACCAGTATGCCGCTTTTTTCCACATCAACGGTAGAATCTTCATTCTATGATCATGCCAATCTTCCGTTAGCAATGGTGATGTTGTTGTTGCTGGGAATCAGCTTGCGCGTAAAATGGAATGAAGAACATATGGCCTTAAAAAATATTCTCTGGCCTGCCGCTGTCGCAGCACTTGTCGCTGTCGGATCGATCTTTGCCGGATTGCATGATGCGCTTGCCGTGAGTCTGGTTTTTTCGTCCTTCTTCGCATTCATCATTGCGATGGAGTATGGAATTCGGACGGCAAAACGACAAGTACGATTTATCGGCGGATCGCTTTCTCACATCGGATTTGCATTGCTGCTGCTGGCAATTCTTGCATCAGGCAGATACGGGCATAAACGCTCCATCGCGCTGCCGTTGAATCAACCGCAATCCATTTTCGGTTATACCCTGACATACACCGGTGACTCGCTTCTTGCTGACGGAAAAACTCGTTATGCTGTCCGCATCGATCGGAACAACAGCGCGCATACGTTGGCGCCGGAGATTATGGAAAATTCCCAGAACGAACAAATCCGCACGCCGGACTATTGGAGTTTTCTAACAAAAGATTTTTACATTGAACCGGTTTCGTTAGAACCTGGCAGTGCACGGACACTTCCGCAAACCGTCATCGATCTTGCAAAAAATGAACCGGTGGAATATGGGCCGATGACTCTTACATTTCTGCGTTTCGAACTTGGTGCACACAGCAACGGGAACGCCATGGGTGCAGAAAACATGACGATTGGTGCGGTCGTGGAAGTGAAAACGATCAACGGCGTGGAGCAGCTTACGCCGATGACGACATACAATCGGCGGGGAAATCCGAAAATGCAAACAGTGTATATGAAATCCGGCCATCTCGGATTTCAATTGGAATCGATGAATGTTGGGATGAATGGAACGAAATCGAAAGTTCGTATCAACATTGTCGGAATGGAAGGTATGACGCATACAACCCCAACGCCCGATATGTTTGTTGCTGAAGTCAGCGTGAAACCGTTGATGAGTTTTGTATGGCTCTCGGCGTTGTTGCTTCTTGCGGGGCTGGCAATTGCGATGCTGCGCCGGATAAAACAAAAAGCAGAATAAGGTTTTGTGTCTGTGTAAAAAAAACGAGCGATCGTTCATCGCTCGTTTGAAAACACCTTGCAATGTTAATGAATAATGTCCCGCCAGAAATAAGTTTTCTTGACTTGGTCGGCAAGCAAAATATCTTTGGGAATAATGCGGATCGATGCTTCTTTGTCAAAACTTACCTGTGAAAGCTCGACGAAAAAATGTACTTTGAAATACACGTTTGCCTCTTCGCTTTTTGCTTTCCGAGCGAGGTCGCGTTCTACCTTCCATTTAAAATCGGGCGTAAATTTTAATTGCAGTCTCGATGTTCGGTATCCGTTCAGAGTACTGTCGATGAGTTCTACATAATTATTTTCCGGCACCACGCATGCCACGGTGGGGACATTGTAAGGCGCCTCAATGGTTACCGGACATGTAACAGAATATTCCTGTGCGTCCGCATCGTATGATACGAGCGACGCCTTTAACCACACACCGTATGTTTTGGAATGTCTGGGAAGATTTTCGATAAAATTCTTACGCAAAGCCGCAATACGATCATGAAATTCCGCAGTGGTTTCGAACTCGCCGCGTTTGCCGATGTTCTGAGTTTGTTTGTCGAGTTCATCGCGCAGAAAAGTCCATTCCGTTTTAAGCACCTCCGAAAAATTTTCAGGCGTCATGTTTTCGTTTTGATATGCGGTGGTTTGTTGCGCCGGTGATCGAGAGATCCAGCATACAACAAAAAGGGCAAGCATCAAAAGAAATCGAAATTGTTTCATAGTCATCCTTTCACCATTTCTGATCCGTCTTCAAAAAATTATTTATTCGCAATCTCGTCGGCGACACGATTGGCAAGGTCGTACGCATTCTTGATACAATCGCCGACGGAAATGCCGCCGCAATAATTACCGGCAAAAAATATTCCGGGATGTTGTTCTTCAAATTCGTTCAAAGCATCCATCGTGTGTTGATAGCCAAGTTCATACTGTGGTATGGATTTGGGCCAGCGTGTCAGGTGTAAATATACAGGTTTTCCTGAAATTTGCATGGCAGTTTGCAATTCGTTCAAGGTAACATCGACGATCTGTTCATCGTTCAGATCAAACATTTCCGGCTGGCGCGCGCCGCCGATGAACGCATTGAGCGCTGTCATACCGTTCGGTGCACGCCCGGGAAATAAACTGGAAGTCCACAGGCATCCGAGAATCTTTCTTTTTTCGATGGATGGAATAAGATATCCGAATCCGTTCAACGGGTGCGCAATGTCGTTTCGATGATATCCGAGAAAAAGGGAAACAACAGGTGGATAATAAATAGAAGTGAGAGTAGGCGCTATTTCTTTTGAAAGTGATTTGAGAATCGACGCAGCATCGTATGCGGCGGTGGCGAACACAACATAATCTGCCTCGATCTCTGTCGGTATTTCGTTGTGGCGATATTCGACAAGATAGCGGCGCACATCCGTTTCCGTAGGCGGTGCAGCATGCTCGATGGCAAGATCTTGAATAGCTATGACTTTGGCATTTAGTGCGATTTCTTTTTTCAACGCTGCAGCAAGAGCATTGGGCAGCGTTTGCATGCCGCTCCGAAACGAAAATGTTTCTGCGCGGTCTTTTGCTTTTTCCGCACGCTGCTTGCGTTCGTGCGCGCCTTGAATCATGCCTTTCACAAGTCCGCCGTATCGTTCTTCCAGCGCGTATAATTTTGGAAACGCCGAACGCACGCTGAGCCGATCCGGCCTTCCCGCAAAGACGCCGGCAACGAATGGATCGATCGCGTAATCGGAAAATTCCTTTCCCAGACGACGCGTCACAAATTCTGCAACGCTTTCTTCTTTGTCTGCACGCCCGATGAACGGCTCTTTCATCAACCGCAGTTTGCCCCGGGCAGAAAATAATTTCGATGTGAGGAACGATCCCGCGCCGAGCGGCAGCGCCCTCAATTGTCCGTTGCGGAGAATAAACCGATTGTTGCCGTCGGGATTGGCGTATTGAAATTCATGTTCTAATTTTAAATCAGAAATTAATTCTTTGATGAGCGGCGTGGTTTCTAATCCGGTGTTGGCGCCGGTTTCGTACAGAAATCCTTGATCGCGTACCGATTTCATCGTGCCGCCGGCTTCGGAATCTTTTGCAAGAAGCGTTACGCCGATGCCGCGTTTTTTCAGCCAATAGGCAGCGCACAATCCGCTGATGCCTTCGCCAATGACAATGACATTTGTTTTTGCCGGTCCCATCGTGACTGTAAAGTAAGAAGGAAAATTGGAAAAAGGTAGTAAGAAACGCACATCGCCGAAGGGAATTCTTGCAATCCGGCTTGACAATGACCTGCCGAAGGCGTAACTTTTTTATGTATGCTTTATGTCGATGGAAAGAAATTTATGAATGCACCCGGAACATCAGCAATGGAATTCGTTGAAGAACTCAAAAAAAGCCGCGAACATCATTCGCTCGGCATTCAACTGAAAAAAGAAACGCAGGCGTTTATCGAAAACTGGCTCAGCATTCTTTTTCCGCATTTTTGCGCCGAGCAATATTCTTCGGCGGAAGAAATCCAGCTTCGCCTTTCGATGCTGGAACAGAACCTGAAACATTTGTTGCTGCCCCTTGCGGCGGAATCCGATTTGAACGTGAACGCTATTGCGTCGGAGGTAATGCACGCGCAGCCGGAAATTCACCGCTTGCTTTGGCTCGATGCGCAGGCAATTACCAGCGGCGATCCTGCGGCAGAAAGTGTCGATGAAGTGATCCTTGCCTATCCGGGGTTTCTTGCCATCGCCATTTATCGGCTGGCGCACGAATTTTACACGCGGCACGTTCCCATTTTTCCGCGGCTCTTAACGGAATATGCGCACGAAAAAACTTCGATCGATATTCATCCGGGCGCAACCATCGGCGAATCGTTCGCCATCGACCACGGCACCGGCATCGTCATCGGAGAATCGACGAACATTGGAACGAATGTAAAATTGTATCAGGGTGTAACGCTCGGCGCATTGAGTGTCGATAAAAAACTTGCCAAGTCCAAACGCCATCCGACGATTGAAGACAATGTTGTTATTTACGCGCACGCGGTTATTCTTGGCGGCGAAACCGTTGTGGGACACAACAGCGTCATCGGCGGCAACGTGTGGTTGACACAAAGCGTTACGCCGTACTCGATCGTCTATCACGATCAGGAAGTGAAAGTGCAAAACCGGCTCGACCGCAGCAACATCATCGACTGGGTGATATGATGATGCGAACTTTTTTGTTTCTTTGTTTATTTTTTGTTCCGCTGCTTGCTGTTGCACAAAAGCAGGAAGCGCGTCCGGTGGTAGGGAAGGGTGTTATTTTTTTCGGGCCTTCCGTTACGGAATCCGATACAATCAATGCCGACAATTCTGAAGCGCTCGGAGATTTTTCAACATATACGAATAAAGTTGTTGCCTTCCTGCAAAAGCAAAATATTGTTTTCAAATATCTTTCCGATCGCACCATTGAAATTCAGTACGCCACCGTGAAGCACATGACCGTGTGCCGCGATACGCTGATGTTCGGCACCATTTTAACGGATGGCAAACATCCTCCGCAATTGCTCCCGCTGGTTCACACGGACGAAGAAGTAATTCAGGAAGTGAAGGGGTACTTTAATATAAAGTAAGTTAATCGTGTTGGGAAGGACACTTTCTCTCTGAGAGAGAAGGGAAACACTGATCTTTACCCCATAAACGGGACATGAAGTTAAGACAAAGTGAGTTGTAATTCAAATTGCATCGGTGAAAGATTACCAAGAGTAGAATGCAATCGATGTTGATTATAAAAAGTTTCAATGTATTCAAAGATACTCGTTCG
>DATKMP010000061.1:0-5180 GCA_035541775.1 Bacteroidota bacterium
TCGAGCCGATGCGCCGCAACGCGTCACCTCCAGTGAGATGACCGTGATTTTATATTTTGAACGCGGAATGCAAAATCTTGACCTCTATCTTGATAATCAGGATAAAATTGCCGGGTTTGTGGTGACAACGTACACACCGCCCGAAAAACCAGAACCGCAGACGACGGCACCGCAAACGAACACGGCACCTGCTCCAGCGCCGTCGGTTCCCGATAAACAATTAACAGAGTTGTTGCTTCCCTTTAAAGGGACATGGGTTGTATCTGCGGGCGGCGAAGAAAAAGAAGACGCCGCGCGAAACGGTATTTTGGAGCAGCGTTATGCGTACGAATTTTCTGCGCTGTCAGAGGCCGGCGCTCGGTACAAAAACAAGGGCACAGCAAAAGAAGACTATGCCTCGTTCGGAAAGGAAATTCTTGCCCCGGCCGATGGGATTGTTGTGGATGCCATCGACGGGATTCCGGATAATGAACCCGGGAAACGAAACGCGTACGCACTCATCGGGAATGCGGTTTTTCTTCAACACCCCAGCGGGGAAGTTTCCGTGTTTGCGTATCTCAAACAAGGAAGTATCAAAGTAAAAATCGGTGATAAAGTGACTCGAGGGCAAGCGATTGCTCAATGTGGCAGTTCCGGCGGAGCGACCGAACCCATGCTGCATTATCACTTACAAAGTACTCTGTCGCTGCTCACAGCGCGGCAAGTAAAATTTTATTTTGAACATGCAACGATCCTCATCGATGCGAAACAAACCATCAAGGACCTATATCTGCCTGTGAAGAATGATGTCGTCGTCGGCGAATAGGAAACGATGTTGGAATAAAATGAATCGGCGAAAAATTTTTACGGTTTTCGCCGGTAGCGGATGTGATGGTGCGGTTGCGATACGGTCGGAAGTTCATCGTTCTTGAGCACGCTGATTGACCCATCGACTTCCAGTACGGCAAGCCCGACATCTTCCATCAAAGCAATGCCGTGTTCTCGCAAGGCCTGTTGCAGTTCATCGACAACAATGCGTTCCTTTTCTAAATTCTTTTGAATTAAAACTCCAGACTTGATAAGAATGGTCGGCGATCCTTCGATGACCTTACGCATTTTTTTCGAATGGGCAACAAATCTTGAAATAATGGTATTGGCGACCAGCAATGTCAGCACCGAAACCAGTCCGCCCGTCACCGAAGTATCCGGCCCTGTCATAGCATTTTGGACCGCATTGGCAATCAACAGCAACAAAACCAAATCGAATGGTGTCATCTGCCCGACCTCGCGTTTGCCGGTGAGACGAATGCCGATCAGCACGACAATATAAATGATGAACGTGCGGCAAGCGATTTCCAAAAGCGACGAACTGATCTGCATCATACCATTCAACGATAAAATGTAGCTTGGGTCGTAATGATGGTTCCCAAATCTGTTTCAAGGCAACGCGTGTTGAACATTTTCACCTGCGGATGTTGTGAATGCCATAAACGCACCTTTGCAGGTCGATCGGCAAGAGCTTCTTCTTCAAATCCTGCAGAAGTGCATACCGATTCTTCTTGCGGCAAGTTTCCGCAGAGAATCATCAATTGCTTTTTATCGTCGCCGTTCAGCGCTGAAAGCATCGCGATGCATTTTTTTTGATCTTCGAAGGAAGCTTTCATCGGAAGCGCAGCGCTTATCATCATCACGGAGCGTGCTCCGGCATCGATCATCGCCCACACAGCAGATTCAAACAATGCAGATGCAACTCCATCGAAGGATTGTGTGTGATGGGATAGAATCGGATAAAAACTAAACACTGCATTGCCGGTTTGCTTGCCGTTGGCATTCGCCATTTCACCGAAGACATTGCTCCAATCGGTTTGTTTCGAGAGCTCTGTCACAAAATCTGTGCGCGTCGTCAGCCCGGGGTAGCGTGTAATGTTTTGCACGGCTAACACTTCTATGTGTTCTTTTTTTAATATCTTTGCCAACCGAACAATGTCTTTGTGTTCGATGCGTTTATTCAAAGATGCAAGATTTAACGTTGCGACTTGAAGCGACATCTCCGGCTTCGATGGCGCTGACGGCGATTGAATTTCGGCTTTCGGCGGTGTTGTCGATGAGCAGCCATAAAACAACAAGAGAAGCGCAAAAGAAAAAACAACGAGAAGCGACGTTGATTTCATGAAGTTACCTTCTTGGTGAATACGTGGTGTAACAATGCAATCTCCTTATCAATATAAGGTTTTTCTTCTTTTCAAACCTTAAACGTTTTTATCGACACAAAAAAATCAGCGAGAATTTTTAACAGTGGGAAGTGATTTCAGCCGGTCTTCAATCGCTTGCGTAATGAGTGCAACATCCACCGGCTTATAAAAAATTTCAGCGGCAAGGAGATCTATAATGGTATTGATTTCCGGCGGCAATGCGCGATAAGCCCGTAAAACGATAACGGGAATGTTGTTTGCAATGCGATTGAGAACCTGGAGTTGTTTGCTAATATCTTCTGGAAGAGTACAGAGGTCAAGAAGAATGCCATGCGGTGCCGCCTGCCGAATGGCTTCCGAAAAATTATTCAGTGTATGTTCCCGGATAATTTGAAATCGGTCTTCCAGATTCAGCAATAAGCATCGGGCAAGGTCGGGATCAGGGCTAAAAATGAGCACACGCCGGCGCTGGTCGGCAGGAATCTCTGCCGGCGTTTGTTGTGTACCCGATCCTGTAACGGTATGTGATGGCATACGTTCACCTTCGTCTGCCGTGCACGCACGTCAGGCGAGAAAGTCCGCGCCTTCAAATTCTGTTTCTGGAATTTCAGGAGGAAATTCACCGAAGTTCTTTTCGCTGCTTTCGTTTTCAAAATGCAACAAGTGATTTCGATCAGCGAAGAACTCACGAAGAACCAACCATCCTCCTGCGGCAACTGCGGCCGCGCCAATAATCCACCAATGTATCTTCATAGGTTTCTCACAACGGGATGTTATGCCGCTTCTCTGTTTTCATCGCCCGCCGGTGTTTCCATTAATTTACGGTACAGCGATGAAATGCTGATGCCCAGCAACTGTGCAACTTTTTGTTTGTCGTTTGCATTCAATTTCAATGCTTCGATAATTAAATTACGTTCAAACTCATGAACAGCGTCTTTCAACGTAAGTGCGCCGGTCAATGTCGATTGAATTGTCTTGTCTTCTACGAATTGTGCCATACGATCCTCTAAAAATATAACTATACTCTTCTTACAGCAAGGAATGTGCCAGCATAACGCTTAGAAAAACTGTTCATTCGGTTATTATTCAGGCAAAGGAATTAGAAAAAATAGTGCGTTTCTTTCATATTTAGGAAAGTGGTTTGTCTTGCTTCTTACAAATTAGAAGCAACGAACTCCTCTTGGTGTGCAGCATTCGACTGCTGAAGGAATTTCTACATTCTACTTTGAAGGAATATGTAACTCTTCTATTTTCCGATAGAGTGACGAAAGACTTACGCCAAGAATTTTTGCCGCTGCCTCTTTGTTTTGATGGTACGCCTCCAGCGTTTGCTGGATAAATTGCCGTTCAAAATTATGGACCGAATCTTTGAGCGTTCCCAAGCCGACAAACGGTTGTGCCGCAGTACCGGCAGGGTGCATATACTCTGGAAGATGATCGACGGTGATAAAATCTCCATCACAAAAAATAACGGATCGTTCGACGATGTTTTCTAACTCACGCACTTCGCCTTTCCACGAATACTGCAACAGCGACCGCATTGCTTCGTTGGTGAACCCTTGAATCGATTTTCCCATTTGCTTTTTGTAGAGGTCTAAAAAATGTTGCGAAAGAATCGGAATATCGTCCTGCCGTTCTTTGAGCGAAGGCAAATCGATTTCCACAACATTCAATCGATAGTAAAGATCGTCACGGAATTTTCCATTTTCGATTTCTTTGCGAAGATCACGATTGGTTGCAGCGATGATGCGCACATTGATCGCAATCGGATCAGTCATGCCGACAGGCGTTAGTTCTCGCTGCTCTAATGCACGCAATAATTTTACTTGCAAGCCGAAAGGAATCTCGCTGACTTCATCAAGGAATACCGTTCCGCCGTCGGCAACTTTTAGTAATCCTTCCTTATCCATGGTTGCACCGGTGAAGGACCCTTTTTTATGTCCGAACAATTCGCTTTCAAATAACGTATCGACAATAGCTCCGCAGTTGATAGGAACGAATCGGTTCTCACGCCGCTGACTATTATAGTGAATGGCGCGGGCGACCAGCTCTTTGCCGGTACCGCTTTTTCCTGTGATCAGCACCGTACCATCGCTGCGCGCAACACGCTTAATGATTTCGAAAACACGTTTCATCGGCAAACTTTTTCCGATGATCTGTTCAAAATCATAATTGCGCTGCAGTTCTTGCCGCAGCGATGCATTTTCTAAAGCTAACGCTCGATATTCTAAAAGTTTTTTAACGCGGTACAACAAGTCATCAAAGTTAATGGGCTTGAGCAAATAATCTGCCGCACCTGCACGCAATGCTTGAATTGCCGTTTCCACCGATGCAAACGCCGTGATGATAACCACTAATGCTTCCGGCGTGCGCGTGCGAATTTGTTTCAACAATTCCACGCCTTTCATCTCCGGCATTTCAATATCGGTGATGATGAGTGTGTACGGATCGGCTTCGTGTTTGGCAAGCGCTTCTTTTCCGTTAGCAGCTTCCTCGACAGAAAATCCTTCTTGCTTTAATACGAACGACAGCGATTCTCGAATGATTTGTTCATCATCAACCACTAAAATTTTTTGACTCATGCTGTGCCTCAAATGGGAAACATAACGGTGAATACGCTGCCGTTCGCGGGCGAACTTTCGACAAAAATATTTCCGCCGAAACTTTTTACAATTCCATAACTGACCCATAAACCCAATCCTGTACCCTGACCTGTGGGTTTTGTCGTGTAGAACGGTTCAAAAATTTTATCGACTTCGGACGGTAAAATGCCTTTTCCCGTATCGTGTACCGTTACTTCAATACCGTTTGCGACTTTGCGAGAATGCGTTGTAATAGTACCGGCTTTTCCTTCCAATGCATCGACTGCATTCATAAAAATATTGATGAACACCTGTACGACCTGGTCGGGCACAACAGAAATTGCGGGCAGCGAATCTTCAAATTGAAGATCGAAATTGATGTTTTTTACCTTCTTTCCGTACTGAACAATGTTCAATGCCTCGCGAA
>DATKMP010000062.1:0-2208 GCA_035541775.1 Bacteroidota bacterium
TGACGGTGCTGCCAATCAACAGAATGACGATTAAAATTGCCAGTGTACTGAAATAAAACGGGAACGCTAACCGTTGAATTGTGCGAAGAGGAGTAAAGACAATAACTATCATCACGATAAGTCCGGCGGCGACCCAAACAAGCTGACGATGAAAGTTGGCTGCATTATTGATATCAAAGGTGGCACTATAAATTGATAGCAATCCGATAATCAGGAGAAGCGTGCAAGTAAGCAGCGTTTTGAAATCGAAATATTCTTTGAGATATGAAAACATAATTTAATGTTGAGTAGTACGTGATTGCATCATGGTATCCGGTGGAAAATTCGTCGTCAAATACCGTTGTATAATTTTTCCGGCAATCGGTGCAGAAAACGTACCGCCAAAGCCGACATTCTCGACGATGACTGCGACAGCAATTTTCGGATGATCGAACGGAGCAAATCCGATAAACCATGCATGATCTTTTCCATGAGAATTTTGTGCTGTTCCGGTTTTTCCTGCGACGACTATTCCCGGAACTCTCGCTGCACCTCCTGTTCCGCCTGCTTCATTGACGGCACGGCGCATACCTTCGCGAATCATCGCCATAATTTCCGGCTTGATTTCTACCGACTTACTTTTGTGCTCAATCGTTTCGATGCGATTCGTCCGTTTATTGCGGATGGCATTAACCGCATGCGGCTGCTGAAGTGTTCCTCCGTTTGCCCATACCGACGCATAGCGTGCCATTTGAATCGGTGAAACACCGACTTCACCCTGACCAATTCCCAGACTCACGACAAATCCCTGTGTCCATTTTCCTTTTCCATAGACGTGATCATAATATTCTGGCGACGGAACCAAACTTGCAACTTCTTCCCCGACATCGATGCCGGTAAGTTCTCCAAACCCAAATTGCTTTGCATATTTTGAAAGACGATCGAGACCAACTTTCAAAACAAGCTGATAAAAAAAGACATCGCACGAACGTTGAATGGCTTCCACAACATTCGTTGAACCGTGCGCCTTACGCGCTCTTTCATCGTTAAAAATTTTATTTCCGTAGCGAAAAAAACCAGGACAACTAATACGGAAATTTTCATCGATGATACCGTCTTGCAATGCGGCAGCGGCAACCAACATTTTAAAGGTCGATCCCGGGGGATATCGCGTCATTGTGACACGATTGAACAACGGTTTTCCGGGATCGGTATTAAGTTGTGTCCAAACCGAAGCAGGAGTAACACCGCTAAACACCTCTGGATCAAAATCCGGCTTGCTGACCATCGCCAAGATGCCACCATCATCAGGGTCCATAGCAACGATAGCACCGCGCTGATCTACCAACAAAGATTCTGCATACATTTGCAATCCAAGATCAAGCGATAGCAGCAAATCGAAACCTTCTTTTGATGGAACATCGCGCTTTCCTCCTTCGAGCGGACCAAGCAACTGTCCTTTGGAATTGACAGCAACAAATTGATATCCTTTTTCGCCGCGCAGAAATGGTTCGTAACTTGCTTCTAATCCTGTCGAACCGATGATATCGCCTGAATGATACGCGGATCCAAACTTTGCTAACTGGGCATCGGAAATTTCTTTGCAATATCCCAACAAGTGCGGTGCGCGCGCGCCATCGGGATAAATCCGTTTCGATTCGATTTCGCATCCAACGCCTTGCAGCAAATAGAGGTGTTCCTCAATTGCCGCAAGCGTTGGAACATCCACGTCGCGTTTCAAGCGTACTGGGGTGAACCTTCCTTGAATTTTCCCGCGCGTAATGCGTTCCATCACAGCAGAAGAATCCATTTTTAAAATGGAACAGAGCATCGGAAGGTCGGTTGTATCAAAGGATGCAGGGATAACGGTGATAGAATATGAGGGACCATCATCGACAACCAATCGCCCATGGCGGTCATATATATATCCGCGAACAGGTTCTTGTACGATCGTGCGAGCACTATTTTCTTCCGATTTTTTCCCGTACTCAGAATGATACAACAACTGCAACTGATAGAGGCGTAAGAAGAGAATAGAAAAACAAACAGCCGTAATGGCCACAAGAATATAATATCGCGACGGCGACCGGAAATCTTCTTCCTCAATCATAGCGACCACGACACATCGTACTTTTGAGAATAAACGAACATCGGCAAAACACTGATGACCACGGTATAAAGTGTTTCCCCAAAATTCATTTCCACCATGGAAACGAGCGTTGACCCTTC
>DATKMP010000063.1:0-15850 GCA_035541775.1 Bacteroidota bacterium
TCGTCAATTTGCAATGCGACATCGATCATCCAACGCAAGCGCTTGCCGATTTGATGCAGTTGAAGAACACGTTCGGTTCGTTAGAAAATCTCCGCGGAAAAAAAATCGCGATGACGTGGGCATATTCGCCGAGCTATGGCAAACCGCTTTCGGTTCCGCAGGGCATTATCGGATTGATGTCGCGGTTCGGTATGGATGTTTCGCTTGCGTATCCCGAAGGATACGGATTGATTCCAGATGTCGTGGACATAGCAAAGAAACAATCAGCACAGCACGGCGGCAAGTTTGAAATCGTCAACAGTATGGAAGATGCATTTAAAGGTGCAGATATTGTGTATCCAAAATCATGGGCGCCGTTTCATGTGATGCAGCGACGGACAGTGCTGCTCAATAATAACGATAAGCCGGGTTTAAAAGAATTAGAAAAAGAATGCCTCGCCAACAACGCCAAGTTCAAGAGCTGGGAATGCGATGAAACGAAAATGAAGCTGACAAAAAATGGCGAAGCGTTGTATATGCACTGTCTGCCGGCAGATATTTCTGATGTGAGCTGCGCGGAAGGCGAAGTCGCAAAAAATGTATTTGAAAAATATCGCCTTGCAACGTATGCTGAAGCGAGCTACAAACCGTTTGTCATTGCCGCAATTATGTTTTTGATGCGCATGCCGAATCCATCAGAGAAATTACAAGCACTTATTAATCGAAATCAAAAGCGCTCGCTATAAAGGAAAAAAATATGTCGAAGATCATTAAACAGATCAATCATGAAGTTGTAAAAAGAACTGCCGCGCGATGTAAAAAGCATGGCATTACGATTCCAACGTTTGCACAAATGCGCAATCCGAATTTAATCCCTGATGGCATAAAGAAACAACTTCCATCTATTAGATTGTGGGATGTGAATCCACTGAATTTGTTTCGTATCACGTGGAAGAATGAAGTGAAGACCGGCGGCTTTGGCAGCGTAAATTATTTTGAAGTACCGAAAGCCATTACAGGCGTTGATGCGCGTATCGTCGGTGTGATTGGAAAATATTTTCCGACTGGCGCGCATAAAGTCGGCGCAGCATTCGGCTGTCTGGTGCCCCGACTCGTCAGCGGCGAATTCGACCCCGATAGACACAAAGCCGTGTGGCCATCTACCGGCAATTATTGTCGCGGCGGCGCGTTCGATTGTGCGTTGTTAGATTGTACAGCCGTTGCTATTCTTCCGGAAGGAATGTCGAAAGAGCGATTCGTATGGTTGAAAGAAATCGGCGCGGAAGTGATTGCAACGCCGGGTACGGAATCCAACGTGAAAGAAATTTATGACAAATGCTGGGAATTGAAAAAAGATCCGCTCAACATCATCTTCAATCAGTTTGAAGAATTCGGCAATCCGATCTGGCATTACAACGTGACAGGTCCGGCGCTGGAAGAAGCATTTCATGCGCTTGGAATAAAAAATGGAAATGTTGCGGCGTACATTTCGGCGACCGGTTCTGCCGGAACAATTGGCGCGGGAGATTATTTGAAGAAACTTCACCCGCAATTAAAAATTGTTGCAAGCGAAGCGCTCCAATGTCCGACGCTGTCGATGAATGGATTTGGCGAGCATCGCATTGAAGGCATCGGCGATAAACATGTGCCGTGGGTGCACAACGTCCGCAATACCGACGGCGTTGCTGCAATCGATGATGAAGATTGCATGCGAGTGCTGCGGTTGTTCAATGAAGAAGAAGGGCGCAAGTATTTGAAATCTGAAGGCGTAACCGATGCGCAGTTGGAAAGTTTGAAGTTGATGGGCATTTCCAGTATCTCTAACATGTTGTCTGCCATCAAGACAGCGAAATATTATGAGTTCGGTGCGAACGATGTTGTGTTGACCGTGTTCACCGATTCTGCCGATATGTACAAATCACGCGTGGAAGAACTTCGGCTTGAACGTGGCGCGTATTCCAGCGTTCAAGCGGCAAAAGACCATGCCGGCCCGTTGCTGCATCAGCAAATAAATTTTTATAAAGAACTTTCGTATTACGACCGCAAAGCAATCCATAATCTTAAATATTTTACGTGGATTGAACAGCAGGGAAAATCCTCCGATGAATTGCGCGCGCAGTGGGAGCCGGAATACTGGCGTTCGCTTTTTGAAGATGAAGTGGCGCAGTTCGACAAACTGATCGAAGAATTTAATGCCGAAGCGGCAAAATAATTTATAAGAGAGGAAAAATTATGTTTCAGAAAATATTAGAATGCGCAAAGAAGAACGAACGGCAGGTTGCCGATTTTCTTCGTGACTTGATTGCGACAAAGTCTTTGAGTTCACAAGAGGCGAATGTCATTGCCCGCCTCAAACAAGAAATGGAAAAATGCAAGTACGACGAAATCACCATCGATCCGATGGGAAATATTCTCGGCCGTATCGGACATGGAAAACACATCATTGCTTTAGACGCGCACGTCGATACCGTGGATGTCGGCAACCCGGCAAACTGGACGGTCGATCCGTTTAAAGGCGACGAACGCGACGGCATTATTTATGGCCGCGGTGCATGCGATATGAAAGGCGCGCTTGCATCGATTGTGTACGGCGGAAAATTGATAAAAGATCTTGGATTAGAAGATGATTACACGTTGTATGTTGTCGGCAGTGTGCAGGAAGAAGACTGCGATGGTTTATGCTGGCAGTATATTATTAACGAAGATAAAATTTGCCCGGAAGTAGTGGTGATTGCAGAGCCGACGAATCTTAGTGTGTATCGCGGCCATCGCGGACGAATGGAAATCGAAGTACGCACGAAGGGAATTTCCTGTCACGGTTCTGCGCCGGAACGCGGCGTGAATGCTGTTTACAAAATGGCGCCGATTGTTCAGGACATCGAAAAGTTGAATGAACGTCTTGGCGGCGAACCATTCCTTGGCAAAGGCACGGTAACGATTGCGGAAATTCGTTCAACATCACCGTCGTTATGCGCTGTTGCAGATTCGTCAACAATTCATTTAGATCGTCGTCTTGCTGCAACCGACACATTGGAATCAGCAGTGAAAGAAATTCAAGAATTGCCGAGTGTCAAAGCAGCTGGTGCAGAAGTGGTCGTGCTGGATTACGCAGTTCCAAGCTGGAAGGGTTTAACCTATCCGACAAAAAAATATTATCCAACGTGGCTGTTGCCGGAAAATCATCCTGCATTGCATACCGGCGTAAAAGCATTTGAAGGATTGTTTAACGAAAAACCCAATGTCGGTCGCTGGGTCTTTAGCACGAATGGCGTTGCGGTGATGGGCATGCATAAAATTCCGTGCATTGGCTTTGGCCCGGGTAACGAAATTTATGCGCACATGGCAACCGAACACATTCCCATTGAACATCTTGTCAAAGCGATGGCGTGGTATGCTGCGTTTCCAGGTTTGTATGTTCAGGAATTGAAAAAATAAAATCGAGTATATTGGTGATTGTATGAATCAACCGATCATTGTTGCAATTGGCGGTAATTCGCTCATCCGTGCCGGACAGCATGGCTCGGTGAGCGAACAGATTGAAAATGCGATGACGACGTGCCAGCATCTTGCAATGCTGATTGTTCAAGGACATAAACTGATTATCACGCATGGCAATGGCCCGCAGGTCGGTGCGCAGTTGATTCGCTCGGAACTTGCGTCGTCGCGCGTTTATTCGCTTCCCTTGGATAGCTGCGATGCTTCTACGCAAGGAGAATTGGGATACGTTTTGCAGAATGCACTTCGTTCAACACTGCATGCTCACAGATTATCTGTTCCGGTTATCACCATTCTTACGCAGGTTGTCGTGAAAAAAGATGATCCGGCATTTCAACATCCAACAAAACCCATCGGCCCGTTTTTCTCGCAGGCGGTGGCGGAAGAGCGCAAACGCGAACTTGGCTGGCATATTGTTGAAGATGCGGCGCGAGGATACAGGCGAGTTGTGCCTTCGCCCAAACCGTTAGAGATTGTCGAGTTGGATGCAATTCAACATTGTTCGAATGACGGTATGATTGTTATCGCCGTCGGCGGCGGCGGCATTCCTGTGATCGAAGACCATGGTACGTATCGAGGTGTTGAAGCAGTGATCGATAAAGATCGTGCGTCGGCATTGCTGGCAAAAAAAATCCACGCCAAAAAATTTATTATTTCCACCGATACGGATTATATCTATTTGAATTACAAAAAGCCGGATCAACGAGCACTCGAGCGATTGACACTTGCTGATGCGCAAATGTATTTGAACGAAAACCATTTTCTCGCCGGCAGTATGGGGCCGAAAGTTGAGGCGGCCGTGGATTTTCTTTCTCATGGCGGAGAAGAAGTGATCATTACAAGGCCGGAGCTGCTTGCTGATGCGGTCAACGGAACGGCAGGCACTCATATTGTGGCGAAGGATGAAGGGAGCAATCATGAAATTGAAACACATTATTGAGTCGCAGCAGTTCACATTACCCATGCTGCGGGAATTGTTTGACCGCACGAAAGAAATGGAATCCGTATTAAAACGTGGCGGCACGCGAGATTACGAAAAGAAAATTATGGCGTCGTTATTTTATGAACAAGGAATGCTGACGCGCTTTTCGTTTGAAGCGGCTATGGAACGGCTTGGCGGCAGAATTATTTCGACACAAAATGCGTCGCACTTTTTTTCCTCCGCACCGGATGATACGCTGGAAGATACGATTCGCGTGGTCGATGATTTTTGCGACGTGATTGTGCTCAGGCATAATACCGTCGGCGGAGCAAAGCGAGCGGCGGAAGTGGCAACGTGTTCTATTATTAACGCCGGCGATGGAAAAGGCGGACAGCATCCGACGCAGGCGCTGCTGGAATTGTACACGATCTATAAAGCGACGAATAAACTTGACGGGCTGAAAGTGGCAATGGTGGGCTGCCTGTCCGACGGGCGGACGGTGCGCTCGCTCTCTTATTTGCTTGGAAAATATGAACGCGTAAAATTATATTTTGTCGCGCCGCCGTCTTTGCAAATGAAAGACGATATGCTTCAGCATCTTTCTGAAAACCATGTATGGTACACATTGGAAGAAGATTTAAAGAAAGTGTTGCCGGAGGTTGATGCGGTGTACATCACAACGATTGAACGTGAACAGTTTCCCGGAACGGATGAAGAATATCGACACTATCGCAGACAATATTATATCGACAAACAC
Organism: Bacteroidota bacterium; assembly: GCA_035541775.1. GTDB lineage: Bacteria > Bacteroidota > Ignavibacteria > UBA10030 > UBA10030 > DATKMP01. The sequence goes on from DATKMP010000063.1 coordinate 5,154, forward strand.
GCTATGCAGTTGATGAATGAAAAAGCGATTGTGATGAATCCGCTGCCGCGCGAAGGAGAGATCGATCGAACTGTCGATGCTGACCCGCGTGCAGTATATTTTCAGCAGACAAAAAACGGAATCCTTATTCGTATGGCGCTGCTTGCGTGGGTGCTGGAACAATAACCTTGCCATGCGCGCTGAGTTTTAACATAATAGCATGACCTCTGTCTCTGCAATACTTCTTGCTGCCGGTTCTTCCCAACGCATGGGAGTGCCCAAAGCTTTGCTCACGATTGACGGTAAAACATTTCTTCAGCATCTTGTCGATGCCGTTCATGCTGCCGGTCCTGACGATGTGCGTATTATTCTGGGAGCAGAAGCAGTATTGCTTCAGTCAACGTTATCATGGTACCATGGCAATGTTGTGGTGAATGAGAATTGGAGGGATGGTCAATTGTCTTCCATGATTGCAGGAATAAATTCATTGACCGAGGAACAATGTTCCGGCGTTCTTTTCGTTCCCGTGGATCATCCGCTTATTACGTCGGCGCTGATCAAAGAACTGCTTCATATATTTGAAGAGTCGAAGGAACAAATCGTTGTGCCGACGTATCAAAACCGCAGGGGACATCCGATTGTTGTGCCAAGCGTGTTGTTTCAGGAAATAAAAAATGCACCGGTCGAAGTGGGACTGCGGTACGTTGTCCATGCACACGAAGGAAAAATCGTCGAAGTCCCGACCGACGAAGAAGGCGTGATCATCAATATTGATACACCCGATGAGTATCAAAAATATATTATCTCGCGGAATGCTCAAGAACCAATCGCAGATGAATTTCGTTCTTGATCAGGAGAGCATGTTGTCTTTTTGCGTGGAAATGGTATCTTAGATTATGAATATTCAGTTTGAATGCATTATCAACAATACTCCTGTTGCGGCAAGTGTCAATCCCGGAACGGTCGTGCTGGATTTTCTTCGCAAGCATGAACACTTGACGGGAACCAAAGAAGGTTGCCGTGAGGGTGACTGCGGCGCTTGTACGATTCTTGTAGGTGCATTGCAGGAAAATCATGTTGTTTATAAATCTGTGAATTCATGTTTGATGCCGTTGGGTGATGCGCAAGGAAAACACATTGTGACGATTGAAGGCGTGAACTTGCCGGCCGGCGAACTGAATCCGATTCAACGTGCGTTCGTGGATGAAGGCGGAACACAATGCGGTTTTTGTACGCCGGGATTTATTCTGTCGCTCACGGGATATTGTTTGAACGCTCCACAGATTACGATGCGCGATGCTGTGACCGCCGTCGATGGAAATATTTGCCGCTGCACCGGCCATCCGCCGATCAAAAAAGCGATTCACCAGATCATTGCGCAGCTTGAAAAGCGTCCGCCGCAGAATGGAATGTCCATCAAGCATTTGATTGAGCAGAAACTTTTGCCCGAATATTTTCTGACTATTGCGTCTCGTTTAAAAGAAATAGAAATACGCCGTGTTCCTGATATTGCTGTGAAGGGAACGCCGGCGTCATTTGTTTCGGGCGGAACAGATTTATATGTACAAAAAGCGTTTTCCATGCACGTAGAAGAAACACAGCGTATTTCTGCATGGCAACATCAAGCAAATATTGCGGAAGACGAACATGCCATTTACATCCCCGGAACAACGACGGTAGAAATCTTTCGGCTGTCTCCGATTATCGAAAAATATTTTCCTCAATTAAAAACGCAGCTTGAATTGTTCGGTTCGACGCCGATACGTAATCGGGCAACGATTGCAGGAAACTTGGTGAATGCGTCGCCTATCGGCGATATGACGTGTTTGCTGATAGCGCTTGATGCGACGTTGACGCTGCGAGATGCGACGGCAGCGCGAACTCTTCCGTTGAGGAAATTTTATACCGGATATAAACAACTTGACAAAAAAAAATCGGAACTTGTAGAAACGATTTCATTTCCTCGTCCTCATCCATCGATGAAATGGAGTTACGAAAAAATATCCCGGCGTCAATATTTAGATATTGCCAGCGTTAATTCCACGATGGTATTTGATCTGAATCATGATGTGATGTCGAATGTTGCGATTTCTGCAGGCGGTGTCGGTCCGATAGCGATGTTTCTTTCCAAATCTTCCGCGTTGTTAAATGGAAAATCTCCGACACCGGAACTGATAGAAGAATTGTTCGAGGTTGCGCAAATAGAAATTCAGCCCATCAGCGATGCACGCGGAACAGCAGATTATAAACGGTTGCTGTTGCGACAGCTTCTCGCCGTGCATATCCTCAAATTCTTTCCCGATGTTGTGAGAAAGGAGATGCTGGTATGAGCATGCGAAATTTTGATTCTGAAAAACATGTTTGCGGCTCTTCGCAATTCGTCGATGATTTTCCTGTTCCCGAAGGAACGCTGTATGCACACGTGTTCTCTTCACGCGTTGCCCATGGAAAAATTCGCGCTCTTGATATCTCTGCCGCACGGGTGATGGACGGCGTGCATGGTATTTTGACGGCGCATGATATTCCCGGGGAAAATCAGATCGGCGGTATTGTTCAGGATGAACCGCTGCTTGCACAGAACGATGTACATTACATCGGCCAGCCGATGGCCATCGTTGTCGCAGATTCAGCATTTCAAGCGCGGCATGCGGCAGAAAAAATTATCGTTGAGATCGACAAACTTCCAGTCATCACCGATCCGCGTGAAGCGCAGCAGCAAAACGAATTATTAGTGCCGCCGATGAAGTTCGAACTTGGCAATGTGGATGCAGCATGGAAACAATGCGATGTTATTGTGAAAGGCACTGCTGAAACGGGCGGACAGGAACATTTGTACCTTGAAACGCAAGGCGCTATTGCCATACCGGTGGAACACAACGGCGTAAAAATTATTTCTTCTACACAAAGCCCGACTGCTGTGCAACGTGTTGCATCAAAAGTTCTCGGTGTGCCGATGCACAAAGTCGAAGTGGACGTGCTGCGTCTGGGCGGTGGATTCGGCGGCAAAGAAGATCAGGCGAGTTGTTGGGCAGCAATGGCCGCACTGGCAGCGACAACACTGCACCGCCCCATAAAACTCATTTTACATCGGCAGGATGATATGCGTATGACCGGCAAGCGGCATCCCTATTCCTCCGATTATACAATCGGATTAAAAAAAGATGGAACCATTCTTGCCTATGAAGCGGTATATTTTCAGAATGGCGGCGCGGCAACAGATTTATCGCCGGCAATTTTACAGCGTACGTTGTTCCATTGCACGAACAGTTATTTTATTCCGAATGTAAAAGCCGTCGGGTACAGCTGCAGAACAAATCTTCCTCCGAATACGGCATTCCGCGGTTTCGGCGGGCCGCAGGGAAAATTTGTTATCGAGGCGGCAATCTTTAAAGCGGCAGAACAATTGCACGTAGAGCCGCTGGTGATTCAGAAAAAAAATCTCTTGAAAAACGGCGAAGAATTTCCGTACGGACAAATTGCAGAACGCTGTCAGGCGCAGGCATGCTGGAACGAGCTCGAAAAAAATATTTCATTCGGCGATGTGCGAAAACGTATTTCCGAATTTAATGCGGCGCATACGTGGAAGAAAAAAGGATACGCCGTGATGCCGATTTGTTTCGGTATCTCATTCACCAATACGATGTTAAATCAAGCAAGCGCGTTGGTGCACATTTATAACGATGGCAGTGTCGGCATCAGTACGGCAGCAGTGGAAATGGGGCAAGGAGTGAATATGAAAATTCTTTCCATTGCTCAGCGGATTTTTTCCATTCCTCCCGAACGCATCAAACTGGAATCCACCAACACGACGCGTGTTGCCAATTCCTCGGCGACGGCGGCAAGCAGCGGCGCAGATTTAAACGGCGCGGCAACGCAATTAGCGTGTAATGGTTTGGTAGAGCGGCTCACGAAATTCGCCGCAGAACAATTTCAGCAAGAGGATGTTGCAAAAATTGAGCTGCGAGATGGACAGGTACTAAACGATGGAAACGAAACGGGCTGGGATTGGAAAAAATTGATCGCCTCGGCATATGCATCGCGAATCAGTTTAACGTCGCAGCATTATTATGCAACGCCGAATATTTATTTCGATATCAAGACATCGAAAGGCCGCCCGTTTGCATATCACGTTTATGGCGCTGCGATTGCTGAAGTAACGATGGATTGTTTGCGCGGCACGTACGAAATCGACGCGGTCAATGTTGTGCATGATTTTGGCAAGAGTTTAATTCCTGCTATCGATCTCAGTCAGGCGGAAGGCGCGTTGATGCAGGGCATCGGGTGGATGACGATGGAAGAAATTTTGTACAATGCCGATGGAAAATTGCTGACGGATGCACTTTCGACGTACAAAGTACCGGATATGCATTTTGCACCAAAGGAATTGAATATCCATTTTCTGGAAAATTCTGACAATCCGGTGACACCGTTCAATTCCAAAGCCATCGGCGAGCCGCCGTTTATGTACGGCATCGGCGTTTATTTTGCGCTGGTGAATGCGATGAAGGCATTTCGTCCTGATAAAAATTATGAAATGATTGCGCCGATGACGCCGGAACGCGCGTTATGCTCGTTGTACGATTTTCATGTTGTGCCTGTCGTGGAATGAACCTGCATCATGCATGATATCAAACTCTGGAAATTTCTTGACGATGAACTTCAACAGCAGCATCCCGTTGGATTGGTGGTCGTGGTGGATTACGAAAAAGGTTCGCCGGGAAAAACAGGGTTTAAGCTTGCCTTCAATCAAGAAAGAACATGCGTCGGCACCATCGGCGGCGGCATGATGGAATATTCGCTCATAGAGCAATACTCCAATCTACTGCTGGAAGGAAAATTATTTCGAGAACTTCGCACGCTGGTCCATTCGCCTCACACAAATCGCGGAGAACCATCGGGACTTTCGTGCGCCGGTTCGCAAACGATCTTTGCGCTTTCGCTGGGTCCACAAGACCTTGCTGCTGTTCACACATTGTATCGTGCATGGTCTGAAAATCTTTCTGCAAAAATGATTTTGACGAGCGAGGGACTTGCGTGCGCTGAAGAAAAGAACGCAGAACATCTTCGTTTTCATGAAGAATCAGCTTCAGCATGGAAGTATGAAGAAAATATGGGATTCGAGTATTCCGTGTGTATCGTTGGCGGCGGGCATGTGGGCTTTGCTCTTTCTCGCGTTATGGCCACCTTAGATTTTACCGTCGTCGTGTATGATGATCGCCCAGACCTGCCCACCTTCAAAGAAAATACTTTTGCACACAAGAAAATTATTGCGCCATATTCAGAATTAGAAAAACATATTTCCGATCCGCAAAAAACATTTGCCGCGATTGTTACATCCGATTTTCATTCGGATACGGAAGCGCTAAAACAGGTGCTGCCGCTGCGATTGCCGTATGTCGGATTGATGGGCGCGGAAGCAAAAATCGGAAAAATAAAAAACCTTCTTTCAAAGGAAGAATTGAACGAATTGAATGTGCAACATCTTTACACGCCGATTGGCATCCCTCTTGGAAGCGATTCTCCGGAAGAAATTGCCGTGAGCATCGCTGCGGAGATGCTTCAAGTGAAGCATGCATTATCGAAAAGGAACGGTTCATGTCGATCTTAATTAAAAACGGAAGAATTGTTACAGCAAGCGAAGATTATGTCGCAGATATTTTTATTGAACAGGAAACAGTCTCGCGTATCGGAACATCACTGTCGGTTTCCGCCGGGATGGTGATCGATGCAAAAGGAAAATTTGTTTTTCCGGGCGGTATCGATCCGCATGTGCATCTTGCATTGCCGTCGATGGGTACGGTTTCCAGCGATGATTATATTTCCGGAACAGCCGCAGCGTTGTTCGGCGGCACGACAACGGTACTGGATTTTGTTACACAGACTCGCGGTAAAACTTTGTTCGATGCTCTTGGCGAATGGCGCAAGCGTTCGGACGGAAAACCCTTGTGCGATTTCGGCTTTCATCTTATCGTGACAGATATGAAGGAAACTGCAAAAAGAGAAATTGCTGCCATGATGGAGAAAGAAGGCATTCCTTCGCTCAAAGCATTTATGGCGAGCAAATCCACGTTGATGATGAACGACCATCAGATTTTGGATTTGATGGATGAATTGAAAAAGCACGGCGGCCTTGCGATGGCGCATGCAACCAACGGCGATATGATCGATGCGCTGATTGCCAAGCACCGCGCTGAAGGAAAATTATCGCCGTTGTATCATTCTTTATCCCAGCCGGAAATTACGGAAGAAGAAGCGACAGGGCGATTCACGGATCTTGCATATCTTGCCGGTGTGCCTGCATACATTGTGCACTTGACCTGTGAAGGTGCGTTGAATCGTGTTCGCAATGCGTCAAAGCGCAATCAACAAGTATATGCGGAAACTTGCATTCAATATTTATTGCTGGACTCTTCCGTCTATGGAAATGATTTTGAAGGTGCGAAGTATGTGATGAGTCCGCCGCTGCGCGAGAACAAAGATCAAGCAGCATTGTGGGCCGGCATCAACGACGGCAGCGTGCAGGTGGTAGCAACGGATCACTGCCCATTTACTTGGCAGCAAAAGCTGATGGGCAAAGATGATTTTTCAAAAATCCCCAATGGCGCTCCCGGCATTGAACACCGAATGGAATTATTGTTTTCCGAAGGTGTGCAAAAAGGAAGAATCTCGCTCAACAAATTTGTCGAAGTCACATCTACCAATGCGGCAAAAATATTCGGCATGTATCCGACGAAAGGAACGATTGCCGTTGGTGCCGATGCCGACATTTTGATTCTTGATCCGACACAAGAACACACCATCACAGCAAAAACGCACCACATGAATGTCAATTATTCTTGTTACGAAGGATGGAAGGTGCATGGCAAAATCGATACTGTATTGATGCGCGGTACCGCCGCAATTGCAAATGATGCTCTTCACATCAAACCGGGATTTGGAAAGTATCTTAAACGTAACGCTGTGAACGAAATGAACTGATACTGCCATGCGATGTTTGTAAGCATGACGTCTCTCTTCCTATTCGTACGGGCGGTCTTTCTTTGCTGTGTAATTTGCAGCACGTCATGCAAAAATGAAATCAAAAAAAACATCGGCAGGATATTATGTGTGAATAAAATATTCTATATTCTATCATCGCAAGATTGAAACGGTTAGAACATCGAAAGGGAATTAACTATGCCTGAAATTAATACACACTCATCAACAATCGGTAGGTATCGCTGGGTTATATGCGCGTTATTGTTTTTTGCCACGACGATCAATTATATGGATCGTCAGGTGCTCGGCATTCTGCGTCCGGTCTTGCAGCAGGAACTTCGCTGGGCGAATCCGCAAAACATCGATATCGAATACGGCTATATTACGACAGCGTTCACCATTGCGTATGCGCTCGGTGTGTTGTTCTTCGGGCGATTTGTCGATCGTGTCGGAACAAAAATCGGCTACAGTGTTTCGGTCGCCATCTGGGGCTTGTCCTCCATGGCGCATGCGCTTGCCGGATCTTCTCTGGGATTGGGTGCAGCGCGTGTCGGACTTGGCATTGGTGAATCAGGAAATTTTCCATCGGCTTTAAAAACGGTCGCCGAATGGTTTCCGAAAAAAGAGCGCGCTTTGGCTGCGGGCATTTTTAATTCCGGTGCCAATGTCGGCGCAGTCTTAGCGCCTTTCTTGATACCGTGGGCGATTTATTATTTCGCAGCGAACCCTGTGCATCCGTTTTGGCAGATCGGATTTATTTTTACCGGCGCATGCGATTTGATCTGGCTTGGCGTCTGGCTGCTGGTGTATAAGAAACCGTCCGAATCCAAAAAAGTTTCCAAAGAAGAACTTGCGTACATCAACAGCGATGTCGATGAACAAGCTTTGACAGAAGAATCTGTTCCGATGATAAAATTATTGGGATACCGCCAGACCTGGGCATTCTTTGTCGGCAAAGCATTATCCGATACTCCGTGGTTATTTTATTTATTCTGGCTGCCGATCTTTTTAAAAGATAAATATCATGTCGATATTAAAGATGCAGTACATTTTGCACTTCCGCTGATTGTAATTTATTCGATGACGACGGTCGGCAGTGTCGGCGGCGGATGGCTTTCATCGAAGCTGATTAAAAAAGGATGGACCGTCAACAAAGCGAGAAAAACGACGATGCTGTGTTTTGCGATTGCCGTGCTGCCGGTGGTGCTGGTTACATCGATTGATTTATGGCCGGCGGTAATTTTGTTCGGCATCGTTGCCGCAGCGCATCAGGCATGGTCTGCCAATTTGTTGACGACGCCGTCGGATATGTTCCCGAAGAAAGCTGTTGGCTCTGTTTCCAGCATCGGCACGATGGGCGGCTTTACGGCATCGGCATTGTTCCTTTCGCTGGCGGGATATATTATCAATACCTTCCGTGCGAACGGAAATGTGGAGCATGGATATTTTATTCTCTTTGCTCTTTGTGCATCATTCTATTTGATTGCCTTGCTGCTGTTTCACTTGCTCGCTCCGAAAATGGAAGTGGCAAAAGTGTAAACTCAAGAACTGTGACCGTCACCCATCCGGTTTAAACATTGCTGGTGACGGTCACATGCTTCGCTGTTTTTTTTCTTTCAACTTCTAACCCCTCTTTCCTTCAGTGAAGCATGCGTTATTTTAGAAATCCCGCTTTGCGGGATTTCTATTATACGCTCCCCTTCATACGAAGGCGCCGGAGGCATTTCACTTAACACGCGTAAGCGTGTTACTATTTTATTGGGGGTTCGGTACAACACACCGCTATCTACCGTTTTTTCTTCCAACCGCTAACAGCTCACCGCTTCACTTCTTCGCCGTTTCGGCGGGGCTTGCTGCCCCTTTTGCTTTCTTATCGTTTACCGCTTTGGCACTGCCGCGCCCGATTGTTACCGGCTCGAACTCGATCAGCACGGATGCATTATCAGCAAACACGGATTTGGCATTGTTGCGGACTTTGCGCACCGCTTTCTTTAAGGTATCGAGCGCTTCATCGCGCACCAGCGTTGCCGCCTTCTTTGCCTTTTTTGCTTCTTCCTGGTTCACATCATTATCTGTTAACTCCGCAGCAATGGTATCGAACTGTGCCAGGTCGCTGTCTTTTACGCCGCCCTTTTTCAGGTCGGCAAGCTTATCCGCTGTTACTGCTTTCATGTAGGAAAGCTTGGTCGTCATCTTCTTCACGGAAGTCGGCGCATCGCCGCCCACATCTAGTAATTTCATCATCGGTTTATTTTTTTCCCCGTACACGGATTTGCCGGCGTTCTGCACTTTGCGGATCAGCGCCAGCCCGCTGGCAAGCGTCGTTTCTTGCGCTTCCGTAAGCGTGTTGAGGGCTTTCACGGCTTTTACCTGCGCCGTATTTTTAACGATCATGTCGTCGTGAGCATCGATCAATCCCTGAGTCGCGTCGGCGTTAATGCCGTCCGTGCCTTCGCCCGCCGGATGTTTTTTTGCTGTGTCTATAAGCACATTGGCATCCTGAATAACTACATCGACTTCTTCCATTGTAGTAACCTTTCTATTAATGGATAATGATTAGTAGAGATAATTAAAAAATATAAATCAACGTCTTTGCGAAGCTGGAAGCGTTTTACTGAATCACACGAAGTGTGATATATATTTTCTTACGCGACGAAGCCCGCCCGCCGGTCAGGCAGGCAATCTGAATTTGCCAGAATGAGATTGCTTAATAATAGTACACACTACATGTGTAGCTGTAATATGCCTCTGGCTGTTCGCAATGACGATCGTTCGAAAATCTCTATGAGTAAATGTTGTTTTGTTTCCCTTGCTAATGTTCTGTTTCCGTGCTCTTATAATTTTAAGTGTTTGTTATCGCTCTCTATTTCCTTTTTTACGCTGAATCGAATACTCTCTTGTCTATCTCTAACGGAAGTATTCGATTTTATTGTTCATCATTTGCATTTTACTTCGTTATAAATTGTGTACATAAGTAAATAGTAATAATACTTGTTCTTTTCAAATTCTTTCTTGTTAGATTTTATATTTGGCATTACACAAAATGTCTTTGGTTTACAAATACTATTTTTTATTACATTTTTCATTATGTTCTTACTGAATTGAGTGTTTGGGTTTTTTAGACAGTAAAAAACTGTCGAAGAGAAAAGATCGGCAATTTGTAATTCAACATTTTCTTTCGAGTCCGCATTTATTATTTCACCTTCGAGATCGAACCCAAGTTTTGTTCCTAAGAATTCTACTCTTGAACCAACAAGTCCCATTTTATTGAATGTTTCTACGATTGGATTGTTAAGAAACACCTTTGAATTGTCGCATATAACTTCTAATTTGTCTCCATTTTTGGACCAATCAGTTAATATCCCTAAAAGGGAAGTCATTGTTAGATCCAAAATCCATTTTCCAGTCTGTCCTTCTTTTGCTTGAATTTCGTCAAGAACTATTTTGGGATTATGGGTTATGATATCTAAAAGCCACTCTATTAGTGGATTTTCTTTTGATAATGAATTAAAACTACTTTCTTTAAATGATTTTTTCCCCCGCATAACAGATAAGAAATCTTCAAAAATTCTTTCTGCTGATTCTTCTTTTGTAATAAATGACGCATAAAGTCCTGTTGCTAAAAATTCATTTAGTTTAGAAGTATAAAAGATAAAATTTGAATGTAAATATGGCTCAACCCCATATTCTATAATTTTTGCAGCAAGTGCATATTTTTTATCATGAAATACAACTCTTGC
>DATKMP010000064.1:0-7634 GCA_035541775.1 Bacteroidota bacterium
CGATATAATCGAATTGAATAATCGAATACAAGAAAAGTCAAATAACCATGAGATTGTAACTAGTCTTTCGCGAGTAACAATAAACTATTCAAACAATCGAACTATTGAATATTCGCTCTGGCAAGACTTTCTAGATTCGCATTTTGATATTTCGGCAAATACAGAATCTATTTCACTGATCTGGGAAATGAATATGTTTCCATGTTCCACAGCCACACACTGTTAAATTAAGAATAGGCTCACCTTTAAAGCCTACCGAAATGTTCCATGTGATGACGTCTTCGGATTATCATGAAGTCAAGTCTGAAATGGCACATACTGTTTGCACAATCGATTTTGTAAATGCGGTCATATGCAACGAATTCTTTACTATAATTTCAGAATGGCATGAGGCTCTTCCCAATATTCTACCAAAGAATAGATTCCTGAAATATCTAAGTGATCATCCAAGGCGGTTTTTCGAAGCCACTAAATTATGCTTTTTACTTACTGGTATTTTCGTGGTACTATCAATTGTTCACCTAATTCTTCAACAACCAAACGTTCAGATGAATTCTTGTGTATTTGTTGAAAAACTATTTCAATTTGCAGCCTATTCATATTTGGCTATATATTCGTCACTTTTAATAGGACGAATGGTTGCAAATTGGATTCAGAATAATATTTCAAGTATAGGCGAGTACCCTTTATTTTCACTTACAAAAGGTGATAAGAATAAAATTGAAGAAGTCTCAAAGAAAAATAGAACCTTGGCTCACGAAATACTTATCAAACTTTTAATTTCTCTGATTATTTTACCAGTTATTAAAATTCTGTTTTAGTACTATCTAACCACTTTATGACGGACGGCGTCAAGAGAAAAGAGCAAGTCCTGAGGGGATAAGTTGCAAACGAAATAAAAGGTTCTCCGAACCCCACTGTTCCGACTGCGTCGGAGCATCTCCTCTTTTGTTAAGGGGGGAATAAAATCGGTAATAATTTTTAGCAGGCGACGTCCCGATAAAAAAAATCGGGCAAGCGCGCGATGTCGCCTACAATGATCAACACGGCAGTGTAAATCGAAAGGTTGTTAAGCCATGGGGAATGCTTTCCGCACTGATAATGCCGCCATGCGATTCCACAATCATTTTACATATTGCAAGGCCCAACCCCGTGCCTTTTTCCAGCGCATAGAGTGAAGAAGATGTTTGCTTGTAACGTTCGAACAGCGTCGGCAATTCTTGCGCCGGAATGGTTGGCCCATTATTGCTGATCATAATTTCGATACCGTTGCGTTTTTCATATCCGGCAGAAAGAAACGATGCATGCTTCACCGTCACCGTCACCAATCCTTTCGTCTGCACAAACTTCAATGCATTATGCAAAATGTTCATGATAACCTGACTCAATTTCTGACGGTCGGCATTGACCAACGGTAAATCAGCATCGACGTTCACATCCAATTGAATCTGTTTTTTCTTGAATTGATGATCCACTTGTGTCACGATGGAGGCAATAATATCCGCAATGGAAAGCGGCTCACATTTGATTTTCATCTTTCCTGCTTCGAATTTCGAAAGATCGAGCATGTTGTTGATGATATTTAAAATATATTGCGACAACTCGAGCGCTGTATCGACCAATTGGCCATGCACTTCTTCCAGCGGCAATCCTTGTTCAATCTGGTCTTTGATCGTCTCCAGCACGCCTTTCATGCCGCCGATCGGGCCGCGAAGATCGTGAACCAGCATCGCCGTAAAATCTGCTTTCGTGCGTTCCAATTCCGCTTCTGTTTTTTTTAAGCGGATAAGCGAACGCGTGCGAACATACAATTCATCCACATCGATGGGCTTGGTTAAATATTCTTCTGCACCGAGCGCCAGGCCTTGTTCGATGCTGGTCGGGTCTCTCCGCTGTGCCGTTAAAAAGATCACGGGAATGTTCATCGTCTTTTTCGATGACCGTAGATGCTTTAATGTTTCAAAACCATCCATGCCCGGCATTTGAATATCCAGCAAAATTACGTCGGGCTGTTTTTCAGTCGCGACCACCAGACATTGCGGGCCGCTGGTGGCACGCAGCATGTGAACCGGCTTTCGTTTGAGTGCAAATTCTAAAAAATCAAGATTGTCTTCGGTATCGTCCACGACGAGAATCGTCGAGTGAATATCCATTTCCTTCATAGGTTCTGTCACGGTGTTTTCCCTTATCGTGTGATTGTCCGTTTAATGGTTTGAGAAATCAATTCTTTAGAAAATTTTCCTTTTTCAATAAAGTCCTGTGTATGCTTCTGCAGCAGAGCGCGCTGCGTATCCGAAACATCGGCGCCGGAAAGAATTACGACCGGAATGCTTTGCCATCGGTCGTCGGCACGAAGATGTTCCAGCACGGCAAAGCCGTCCATCCCGGGCATTTTTAAATCCAGAAAAATCAGCGACGGCCGTATCTCTTTAAGTGTCGTCAATGCTTCTTCGCCGTTGGTAACCGATAAGGTGCGATATCCTTCGCGTTGAAGAATTTGCCGAAGCACATCGGAAAAATCTCCGTCATCATCCACGATTAAAATCGTTTGATCTTTGGTATGACATGCATGTTCCACGACTGCCAGGATTTGCTTTGAATCCGTCGGCTTCGTGATGACATCGAACGCGCCGAGCGACAGCGCCAGCGGTTTGTTGTCGATGATGGAATGTATGACCACCGGAATAGTGTTTGTCTTGGGATTATTTTTTAATTCGCGCAACACTTGCCAGCCGTCTTTGACCGGCATCATAATATCCAAGGTGATGACGGATGGATGCAACTGCTCTGCAAGCCGGATACCTTCATCGCCGGATGTCGCCGTCTGCACCGCATATCCTTCGGGAATTAAAAAGCGTTTCATTAATTCGCTTACGTCCGGTTCATCATCAATACATAAAACTAATGTGCCGCTCGAAGGAACCGGCGTTTGCTTTGAAGGAACCGGCGTTTGCTTTGGTTGTGCCTGCGGCACGGAAGAAATAATTGCTGCTGATGGTGGAGAAGGTTTTCGTTCCAGCATTTGCGTACCGGTTTGCTCCGGCGAAAACATCGGCGGAAGAATAAGCATGAAGGTGGATCCGCTTCCGAAAATACTTTCCACGGTGAGGTCGCCGCCAAGCAGGCGGGCATAATTACGGGCAATCGCAAGCCCCAATCCTGTGCCTTTATGTTTTCTGGAATTGCTGGAATCGATCTGCTGAAATTCTTCAAACACACTTCCAAGATTTTTACTTTCGATTCCAATGCCTTCATCTCTGACGGCGATGGATACCATACCGTTGGAATTTTTCGCAACGACCGTAATCGTTCCGTGATCGGTAAATTTCGCTGCATTGCTCAGCAGATTCAATAAAATCTGTTTTACTTTCAATATGTCTGTTTGAAGAACCGGCAACCCCTCTTCGATTTGCGTTTGTAGTTTAACGCCTTTGGTTGTTACCATCGGTTCAATGGTCCCTAAACAATTGGCAACGACACTCTCCACCGTGTCGGAATCGACATTGATCGTCATCCGGCCGGATTCGATTTTGGAATAATCCAAAATATCGTTGATGAGTTGCAACAGGTGTTTGCCGTTCTTTAACACTTTTTCCAACGCGGTTCGTGTATCGTCGGTCAGCGGTTCGCCATGCGGTTCCAGCAGCACCGACGTAAAGCCGATAATAGAATTGAGCGGCGTTCGTAGTTCGTGCGACATATTGGAAAGAAAGTCGGACTTGACACGATATGCACGCTGCAGCTCGAAATTTTTCGTATTCAGTTCCTCATTCTTCGCCGCAACTTCATGCGACAGCCGTTTAGTGGATTCGAAGTTCATCGCGTTCGTCAGCGCAACGCCGATTTGCGGCACAGAATTTTTAATGATTTCCCGGCGCAATTCGTCAAATGGTTGTGTCGAGCCGAGCAGCATAACGCCGAGTAAATTTTCCTGGAACAAAATGGGCGTTGCCAGAATATATTCCGGTACCACATTGACCATTCCGGTATCGATGATGAAATCGATCGCACGCCCGACATCGTTCACTTCTATTTCCATGCGTTTTGCAGCACACTGCCCGGGAATGCCTTCTCCCAATCGATACGATTCCGCCGCCGCCTCATTGCGCAAGGCGTACCCCGATGCCAATTGGAGAATATTTTTTTCCACATTCCAGAGATATAAGGCGCCCACCGACGCACGTGTATGCTGACAGAGCATTTCGATACTGGAAGTTTGCACCGACGCCAACCCTTCATGTTTATTCAGGGTCGTCATCAATTCCGAATACGCATTGATGCGGCGATAATTATTTTGCAGCATCGCGGACATTTGATTAAAATCTTCGGCAAGATTGCCCAATTCATCGTGGCGGCGCAAATCGATATGCGTATATTCGCCCTTCATAATATTGTGCGTGCCTTCTTGCAACCGTGCCAGCGGTTTGGTAATAGAACGCGTTAAGAACGCACCCAGGGCAAGAGAAAAAATTGCGATTAATACATTGAGTAAGATGATATATAAGCGAATGCGCTTGCCGAACCCGAGTGAAATATCGATGTAGTTCGGTACGGCATTGAATTTGCGGTTGTATAAATTTTTTACCAAGAGCAAAACGTTTTCGAGATAACGCGCCGTTTGTTCGGATTGAATCAACTGTTGAACCTGATTCGAGAATAAATCGGAAGATGTCTTTTCCGATGCGATCATCATTTTTTTATCTCCGATGTTCGCCACCCAAGCATGGAATTGAGAACGGATCTCTTTCAATGCGTCGCGGTCAAGCGAATCGGGGAACGATGGCTGGACGGCCGCAATATCGACATCAAATTCTTTCCAGCATTCGTCATAAACATTTCTCATATCCGCCGTCGGCATCGCCATACTGGCATCGGCAGCATGGCGAATATCCGAGCACAGCACTTGTAATCGTTCTAACGTTTGCAGCGTGGTAACATTGACGGAAGCTTGTGTATAATTTTTCTCGATTTGTGATAAAACGTTCAGCGTTAAATATGTTGTGACGGTCAATATCGCCAGCAAGAAAAAAAAGTTGATCATCACTCTCCAATACAATTTAAATGAGTGCATAGTCTTCCTCATCCATAAACGATATGTCCAGTAAACTGATCTTCATGCGTTTCCATCTCCACGTTGAGTGTGTTGTACTCTCTCGAATCACATCCGGTGTACGGTTTCACATCGGCTGTGATTTTATCTCTTTGCATCTCCTTTGCATTGTTGCGGCAATTTACTTGAAGCAACGACGAAAAGCAAGTGTTCTTCCAGAATTCTCTCGTCGCCCTCATTTTATTGATGTTTTTGACGGTACCGATTTTCCTTCCTCCTTGTACGTAAAAATTTGCATCTCAATAAACATCATAGTATCATGCAAGTAATTCAAGAATGTCAGGAGAGTGGAGCTATGGGCGAACCCGCGCTCGAATTAAAAATATTGGTTGTCGATGATGAACCGACATACCGATTGGTTCTTGCAACAGCACTACGCAACAGCGGACATACCGTCGAAATATGTAGCAGCGGAAGCGAGGCCGTTGCTATTTTGAAGGAAGAACATTTCGATCTCATCCTTCTCGATTACATGATGCCGGGCATCAGCGGCATTAATCTTCTGCAATGGATGTACGGAATGAGGATGAACACACCCACCATTCTCATTACCGGCCATGGCTCAGAAGAAATTGCCACCGAAGCATGGAAATGGGGCGCTATCGATTATTTTGTGAAAGGACAATCCGATGTTACGCAACTGCCGGCGTTGGTGATGCGGGTGTACCAAGAAAGAAAAAAACAAACAACTGAGTAATATCAGTGTATGGCGGTTCTCAAATTCTTTATGAGGCGTTCAGAGCACGAACGCCTTTTTTATCATTCCGGAAAGAGAACGATTCATCGTGCGCCTGTTTCGCCGTATTGCTTGAACAGGCAAAAAACTGTATATTTTTTTTGAATGAACAGAGAGTGTAAATAATTTCCGTGGGTAAAATCATCGTTGTGGCAAATCAAAAAGGCGGCGTGGGAAAAACGACGACTGCCATCAATCTTGCTGCGTCGTTAGCCGCAGCGGAAAAACGCGTCTTGCTGATCGACAACGACCCGCAGGCAAATGCCACCAGCGGCGTCGGCGCCTCCGGCACGGAAGGACGTACCATTTACGAAGTACTCGTCGGTGAGCTTCCCGCCGCCGATGCAATCATCCCGACACAAATGCCGTACCTCTCCGTTCTCCCTTCCCACATCAACCTTGTCGGCGCAGAAGTGGAATTAGTGGAA
This sequence comes from Bacteroidota bacterium, assembly GCA_035541775.1. Classification (GTDB taxonomy): domain Bacteria; phylum Bacteroidota; class Ignavibacteria; order UBA10030; family UBA10030; genus DATKMP01. The sequence goes on from DATKMP010000064.1 coordinate 6,275, forward strand.
GCGGACAATCGCGAGCACTTATTGACGACAGCGCTTCAGCCAATCAAAGATCGGTTCGATTTTATTATTATCGATTGTCCGCCTTCGCTCGGCTTGCTGACGCTCAATGCCCTGACCGTTGCCGATTCCATTCTCATTCCGGTGCAATGCGAATATTTTGCGCTGGAAGGATTGGGGCAATTGTTCAGCACCATCAACATGGTCAAGAAAACATTGAACGCCAATCTCGATATCGAAGGCGTGTTAATGACGATGTACGATTCGCGCCTGCGGCTTTCCAACCAGATTGTGGATGAAGTGAAGCGCTACTTCGGCGATAAAGTTTTTACCACCATCGTCTCGCGCAATATTCGTTTGAGCGAGGCGCCCAGTTTCGGTAAACCGATTATTCTGTACGATGCCATTTCCACCGGCTCGCGTCATTATATGGACCTTGCAAAAGAAGTGTTGAAGAACAATAAATTTTTCTCCGTTGCGCCGATGATGCAACCTCATTCGGCGGGAGGAATGTAATCGATGACCACACCGAAGAAATCCGTCCTCGGGCGCGGACTGAGTGCGTTAATTCCCAAAACGCCGCTGATGGAAGTGAGCGTGCAAGAAGGCGCCATCGAACGCGACAGCGGCGAGATCGGCATTATTGCCAGCGTTGAGATTTCCAAGATTCAACCGAATCCGTTTCAGCCGCGCACCGATTTTGACCCGAGTGCGTTAGAAGAATTAACAAAATCCATTCGGGAAAAAGGAATTATTCAACCTATTACGGTTCGCCGCGTACCGAATGGATACCAGCTTATTTCCGGCGAGCGGCGACTGCGTGCTGCACAGGGCGCCAAGTTGCGGAATATCCCGGCGTATATTATTGCCGTTGCCACCGATGAAGAGATGCTGGAACTTGCGCTCATCGAAAATATCCAGCGCGAATATTTGAATCCGATGGAAGTCGCCATCGCCTACCAGCGATTAATGGATGAATGCCGCCTCGTGCCGGAAGATATAGCCCAGCGTGTCGGCAAAGATCGCAGTACCGTTACCAATTTTATTCGCTTGCTGAAACTGCCGGGAAAAATTCAGGAAGGATTGCGAAAAGAAAAAATTTCGATGGGACATGCGCGCGCACTCATTACGCTGCCCAGCGAACGTACCCAGTTGCGGATGTACGAAAAAATTATCGACGGCGGACTTTCTGTACGCAAAGTCGAAGATATGGTACGCGCATCGCAACAGCCGAAGAAAAAATCTTCCAGCGCACAGCACGAAGACACACATTCTTCCGCCAGCATTCAATCGCTGGAAGAACGGCTGCGGCAAGCGCTCGGCACAAAAGTAAAAGTTCACACCAAAGGCAGCGGGCGCGGTG
>DATKMP010000065.1:0-5677 GCA_035541775.1 Bacteroidota bacterium
AACATCGACACTGTTGATGAGTTTGAGGTTGGGAATTTTATCTCCCATAAACGATTTCACTTCGGTCATGAGATCGAACAATGGCAAGCCGTCTTCCCGAATAATGGCTAATTGGCCACCGGCAGCCGTCGGTACGACATTGATCGCATCCATGGGGATGGGCGTTGTTCGGGTATTTGCCAATTCTTCAATAATGCGTTTTTTTAATTTGACGCCCGACAATCCGAAATCGCTTTCAAATTCTTGATATGCAACTGCCGGTTCAACGATGGCATAGGATAAGGTATATTTTCTGGGATTACCGATTTCGTTGAGAAGTCCAAACAACACCGCTGCATTCGTATTGCCTTCTCCCTGTGGTTCGATGGGAGCTCCCGACGCAAAGGCATCCGAAGAAGAAAAATCGCTCGTCATTGCTTCTTCGGGTGTTCCGGCCAGACCTTGCTTATCTTCAAACTTTTGTACAAGAGCAACCGTTTTAAAATCGCGTAAGGTAATATTATTGCCTTTTGCAGAAAGGCGAACATATTTCAGTTCAACACCATCGACAAAGAGTGCAACCGCTGTTTTTCCTTCACCCGTTTGAATCGGCATATTGTTAACTTCTCATCTTAATCGAATAATGTTGTCATTGGTCCGACGGTTGCACTTGCAGCAATTGCTGCAGCCGCCGTTTATTATTGGCATAGTTCATTGCGTTTTCCAATGTAATTTTTTTCTGCGTGTACAATCGCTTCAAATCTTGCTCCATCGTACACATTCCCTGATCGAGCCCTTCATTGATCATCTGGTAAATTTCGCCGGTATTATTATTTTTAATTGCAGCGCGAACCGACGGCGTACCCAGCATAACTTCTTTTGCCATGACCCGTTTGCCATCAAGACTCGGAATAAGTTTTTGAGAGATAACACAACGCAAGGTATCGGCAAGACGATTGCGGACACGTTCCTGCTCATCCACCGGTGTTTCACCAATAATTCTATCGATACTTTCTATTGCTGATGCAGTATGAAGCGTGGAAAAAACTTTGTGTCCGGAATCTGTAATTTCCAATGCAGTCAGTATCGTCGCCGGATCCCGCAGCTCACCGATCATAATAATATCCGGGTCCTGCCGCAATGCTTGAATGGCTCCATCTTTAAACGACAAAACATCTCTACCGATTTCACGATGCCGAATAATACATTTATCAGATCGGTGAACGTATTCCACAGGCGACGCAATGATGACAATATGTCCTTCTACACTGTGATTGTTGGCGTCGATGATGGCATCCAAGGTCGTGCTTTTTCCGGAACCAGTAATACCGGTAATTAAACATAATCCTTCTTTGGTGTGTGCGAGACTGAGCACGCGTGTAACATTGGGATGCAACTCCAAATTTTTATACGGACGCACCGTATCGTTGATTGCCCGCATATTTAATGCTAATTGGTCAAGATCGAAATAGGCGTCTGCGCGAAATCGCCGAAAGTCGTTTGCATTTAAATACAGGGTGTGCGAAAAATCCAGATTTCGGTTTTCAAACAAGAAGGAACGCTGGCGTTCGCTGAGAATGCTTTGGATCAGAATATTCAATTCGTCGGGAGTATACTTTCCCATGGTTTGTTCGGGTTTCTTGGTGCCGAAGATGCGATACCAAACAGCTCCTTGAGAGCCAAACCCACCCATATCGATATCAGATGCGTTGATGGTGAACATTCTGGTAAGAAAATGATTCATTAACGCATGCAATTTTAGCTTTGTCGATTCATCTGTCCGCGTCATTGCATCGCTAATCATCATTTGACGTTCAAGCCCCATCACGGTACGAGGAAGTTGCCCGCTCATCTCTTTTAAAATTTTTTGCGCTTCAAAAACCACTTGAGGCAAGTCATGCGTTGCAGAAACTGAAGGTGCTGTATTTATGGGAGAAGTTTGCGTTGGGAGAGTCATATTGAAATTCAATTATCTAGAACCATTAACAACAAAAATCTCTCCTTCGGAAAAATTTATATACAAATGCAGTTTCATTATAATCAACGCACTTTGAAAAAGCAACATTGAAACGTGATATACAGCAAGTGGGCATAGAACCTGCCGGTGAAGGCGTTTCTTCAAAAAGTGTCTTTTCACAATCTCATTCTGCTTCGACTGTCGTCGATATTACTTCTTCCAGCGTTGTGCTCCCCTCCTTCATTCGTTCCATGCCGGAGCGGCGTAGTGTCCACATTCCATCTTTGGATGCTTGTTCTCGAATAGCATTCTCATCCACTTTTTCGCCGGCATTCAAAATAATATCCCGAATAGGTTTGCTGAAAAACAATGCTTCATGAATGGCAGCACGTCCCTTATATCCGTCGTTGCATTTTTCGCAGCCGACCGCTTTGTAAAACGTGTGCGTGGCAAGGTCTTCATCGGAAAAGCCGAATTTTTTTAGATCGCTCAATTCGTCGGCACCGAGCGGTTGCTTGCAAGATTTGCAGAGCGTTCGAATAAGCCGTTGCGCTACCACAATATTGATGGCATACGCAATTAAAAACGGCTCAATCCCCATTTTATACAAACGGGCGACGGCGCTCGGTGCATCGTTCGTGTGCAGCGTGGAAAAAACCAAGTGACCGGTATTGGCAAGCTTGATGGCGGTCTCTGCGGTAATCTTATCACGCATTTCACCGACAAGCACAATATCAGGGTCGTGGCGCAAGATTCCTCGGATTGCCTCTTCGAATCCCATTTTGGGACCAATCTTTAACTGGCGTGCGCCTTTAATAATGTATTCCACCGGTTCTTCTATGGTCAACACATTGACCGTGGGATCGATCACTTGATAGAGCGCCGCAATCAACGTTGTCGATTTTCCAGAGCCTGTCGGTCCGGTGAGAATGATGATGCCTTGCGGCTTAGAAATTGCTTTGTAAAAAAATGTTTTTGCAGGCCCCTGCAATCCGAGTTTATTAAGATCCGTAATGACTTTTCGATCATCCAGCACACGGATGACGACGCTTTCAAATTTATGTTTGAACTCCGTCGTCACAATCGGCATAATCGAAACACGAAAGCGCAGTTGATGCCCGTCGATCACACGTTGAATAAATCCATCCTGTGTCATCTCGCGTTCAAAACGATCGACGTTCTTGGTACGATCTTTCACCACTGCCATAACAGCTTCCGGCACAGTGCTTTCTTGTACGTGCCATACCTGTAAATTACCATCGACACGGAATAAAAAGTTCGTCCGGTTTCCTTCCGCAGCAACAATGTGTATGTCACTCACGTCACGGCGCACCGCTTCCACTAAACATCCTTCGAACAAATTCACTAACGCGCTTTTACTAATTTCCGCTTCGAGCGCTTGTTCATCGAATCCCTCTTCTTCTCCCCCACCCGTATCGACAGTGATTTTGTCTTCTTCGAGCAGCTTGAGAAATTCATTCTGCGCGGGGGCAACTTTTTCTGAGAGCGATTGCAAATCTTTTAAACGAACATAACAAATCTCATATTTTTTTACGTTGAAACTGCGTGCGACCACCGGCAAATTTCGGTCTGTGGGATCAGCGGCAATAATGATGAGCTTATCGGTTTGCCGTTCATCGAATTTAAACGGCAGCATTTTCGCCTGCGTCATCATTTCTCGCTGTTGATCGTTCAATTGATCGATAAATTTTTTAATAAACGCGATGCGCCCATCATCGATGTGTTCATCGGATAAAAACACTTCTCGGAACGCATAGAGATTGGCAACTTCACGGAAGACTGCGTCATGGTCTGCGCCGAATTCTGTTACCAGAATTTGTCCGAGATTTTTTCTATTCTTTTTGTTTTCATCGGAGTCTTTCATCTTCAGAGATTTTTCCAAAGTCTCAAAGTCGATGACTCCTTTTTTCAATAAGGTATAACCGATTTTATCAGTTATGTCTATTTCTGGCATACGGGGTTCCTACACTTTCTCTACTTGCGCCGTCATGGCATCCAAAAATGGATCGGCAGAATCATGTGCGGCGATTCCGGCTTGACGGTCGCCGTTTCCGACGACACGAGCGTCAAGGCCGTTAAGACGATCATAATGACCATGTTCACAAACAACGAAATCGCTTCGACTGCATTTTTCAATCGATAGGTCGTTTCTTTTTCATAATAATCCGCCAATTGCAATGCTGTGGCTTTCACCGTTCCTGTTTCCGCACCGGAACTAAAGCGCGAGATGGCTGTTTTGGTGAACACACCGGTTGCTTCAAACGCTTCGGTCAGTCCTCTACCGCGCTCCAGCATTAGCGGAATCGCGATCGATTTTATTTGGTGCTCCATATATTTGTTGCCGCATGCTTCGGCAGACATACGAATGACGTCGATATTTTCACCTGCACCGCTGTACAATGAATAAAAAACGCGGCAAAAAATTTCAATCGCTGTTTTATGAAATAGTTGTCCCAGCACAGGAATTTTGATCATGTATTTATCTTTTAGAAACTGTCCGCGTTCCGTCCGTGAATATGCTACAAGAAAAATCACAGGGGCAACGGTCAAAAACATCAGCACCCACATATTCGCCATTAACCAGCTGCTGAATTTCAGTGTTGCTGCCGTCATCGGCGGAAGTTTAATTTTAAATTTCACGAACATTTCTGCGGTCGCAGGAAAGATGTAGGCAACGTAAAATAACACGGCAAGGAATAGCACAAATAACGTAATCATCGGCGTCACCAGGGCGCTTTTCAAACTGCGCCGAAATTCGGCGGTGCGCTCTAAGAACTTTGCTGTACTTTCATAAATTTCTACCATGTTGCCGCTCTTGGAGGCAAGCCCCAACATGTTTGCAGCAAATTTTCCGAATACCACCGATTGCTTTTGAAAAACTTTTTCGCTGTCTTTGCCCTGCTTGAGTTCGGCATTCACTTCCCGGACCGAATCGCGCAACGTTGCGTTGGGAATATCATTCAGCAATAATTGCATCACTTCATTGAAAGGCAGTTTTTGCCGCATCAAATCCGTACTCACGCGAATGAATGCAATAACATCGACCGATGGCGCAGGCCGTTGTTTGTTCCCGAACATTTTTTTGCGTACGTATAATACCTGAAAGCCCATTTTTTCCAACGCAATCCGGACTTCATCGGCCGAAAACGCTTTTTGTTCTCCATCGATCGGTTTATCCGTTCCTTTTTTCACGCGATAGATAAACGAATTGCGCTCACGAACTGCAACAACTTTGAATTTTTTCTCGCGCGCAAGTTCGGTCGCTCGTATTTTTGCTATCCGTTTGGTATCTGCGGAAAGAGTACCTGAGACTGCTTTCCCCGATATAGTCACTCCGTCAATGCGATATTCTGGCATGGTATTTCACTATCTTCATTGAAAAATATTTTTATACGTATCAGCTATGATAATAACGCTTTTCACCTTCTGTGTCAAGCACTTTAAACCGATCGCCCGACGAAAAATTATTGAACGAAAATTCATAACTCGCCGTGAATCATCCGGAAAAACATCGGAACTACTTTTTTATTTATGATAGCCGAACGTTTTCGCACTCGGTTTTCGATCAGAAACAAAGGCAACCGTCTTCGGCTGCCAAAGGAACTGCACGTGTTTCGATGTCTTCCAAAAGACTATTGCCGTTATATCGTTTTAGCATCCCGCAGAATAAAATCGTATCTTACGTTATGGCAAGATTTAAACTGACGATCGAATACGAAG
>DATKMP010000066.1:0-3541 GCA_035541775.1 Bacteroidota bacterium
ATTTCCATCTTCTACATGCAGCACGTGCCAGCCGTACGCTTCGAATCGTTTTGCACGGTCTTCGGTAAAAGAAAGGTCTGTCGTGCCGTCGATGCTGATGTGATTGTTATCGTAAAAATAAATAAGATTGCCGAGCTTGAGGTGTCCCGCAAGCGATGCAGCTTCGGAAGAAATGCCTTCCATTAAATCGCCGTCGCCGAGAAACGTATAAACATGATAATCAAAAATATCGAACCCGGGCTTGTTGTAACGTGCAGCCAGAAATTGCTGCGCAATGCCCAATCCGACGCTGCTGGTAAATCCCTGGCCAAGCGGCCCGGTCGTCATTTCCACACCGTCCGTGTGTTTGTATTCGGGATGTCCGGGGGTTTTGCTTCCGAGCTGGCGAAATTGTTTCAATTCATCGAGCGGAAGATTGTATCCCGTCAGATGGAGTAAACTGTAGAGCAACATCGATCCATGACCGCCGGAAAGAATGAACCGGTCGCGATTTTTCCATTTGGGATTGTGTGGATTATGATTTAAATATTTTGTCCACAATAAATATCCAACTGGTGCCATGCCCATGGGCATGCCCGGATGTCCGGATTTTGCTTTTTGCACGCCGTCCATCGCAAGCGTACGGATAGTATTGATGCACAATAGATCAAGTGTTGATGTTGCCACGAAAAATCTCCAATGTAATTAGTTTCATACTGAGGTTATAATACTTTCTTCATGATTAAAAGATACAAATGCTTTGGATAAATTCAAAGATGGTAATGGACTTTCACCGAAAAAGAAAAAACTGTGTCTCGAAGAAGGTTTTTTCTTGCTATCTATCGGCTTGCACCGTATCTTAAAAGCAAAATTAAAAACAATGAATATTGGATCGACGATATTACTCGTAGAAGATAATGCCACTTTTCGCGAACTTGTGCAGGAAGTGATGGGTGAGCATGGTTTCCGCATCGTCGAAGCAACCAATGGTGCTGAAGCATTAGAGGTCATGGAAAAAATTTCAACGCAGGCGGCTATCGTCGATCTTGAAATGCCGGTGATGAATGGCTTGGAATTCACGAAGCGTGTGAAAGAAAAAGATCCAACTTATCCCATCATCTTGGTCACCGCGTACGCTGCGTTTCATTCCCCTCAAGAGATTCTCGCTGCCAATGTCGATGCATTTCTTCAAAAACCCATTTCGATGGATAAATTAGTAAAAGTGATCGAGCAATTGTAGCAATTATTTTTCTTCGGACGATTCTTTCATCTTGACTAATTGAACATTGCTTTGTTTGGCGTATTCCGTAATGCGTTCATCCCGATAAAATTCTTTATAATACACCGCGGTAATTCCACAATTTGCAATCAGTTTAAAACACGTAAGGCATGGTGATGCCGTAATATAAATTTCTGCGCCGTCAATACGTACACCATTCTTTGCTGCTTGCGCAACTGCGTTTGCTTCTGCGTGGACGGTACGAACGCAGTGCCCATTTTCCATATCGTGACCTGCTTCATCACAATGCGCTGCGCCACGCAGACTTCCATTATAGCCGGTGGAAAGAATTGCCCGGTCGCGTACGATCACGGCGCCGACATACCTTCGATCGCATGTGCTGCGTGTCGCCACTTCTTCCGCAATTCTCATAAAATAGTCATGCCAATCTCTTCGTGGATGCATTCCTGTTCTCATTTTTTATTGTTCTGTTGTTTTTATCATTATGATAGAGAAAGAAAAGTTTTTATGCAATGCAATGGCTGTAGTCGCCGCTGGTGGCTGTATATAGACAAATCTACACCATGCATGAACGTGTATATTGTGGAAATTTCAATTCAACAAATTGATGATCGCTGGTTTTAAAAAAAATTCAATAAATATTGGATGGAACGCTCTTTGCTCAGAAGAGATGTACATTTTGGTACAATCCTTGATAACATGAGGAGAAAAGATATGAAAAAAAATTATTTATATATCGCCGTTATAGGAATAACCCTTTGTTTGGGTTCTTCTTCGACCTTCGCACAAAAGGCAGGATATGCCCAGCAATTTGCAATTCTGAAACGAATGAAACCAGAGCTGACGACAATCGGTGTCATGGGTTCCATGTTGAACGACAAAAGTATTGATGCCCTAACCCATGCAGCAGCAGGACAGGGTTTGAAAATTGTTGTTGGCGTTCCAAAATCCATACACGATGTTGCCGAAATATATAGAAAGTTAGTCGATAAGGGCGCACAGGTTATTTTCGTACCTGATGGAAGCGATAATCTCGTCCTTGGCAATGGCTTTGAATTTCTTCGTGAAAGTTCATTAACCGACCGCATCGGCATTATGGTGCCGCAACAGTCGCTGGTCAGCGGCGGAGCGTTGTGCAGCGTAACGATGGAAGATGGAAAGTACAAAGCGTTTGTCAATCAACGTATTGCGCAAGTCGTTGGCGCGAATATTCCTGGTGGAGATGAAAAAGTAACCTATGTGACGCAATAGCGCATAGGAAAAAAAGGATAAAGGTTCGTATGAAATTGCAATCAAAAATTCTTCTGACGGTCATTTGTTTGCTGGTGTTATTGACAGGTGCATTAAGTCTGGTCTATTATTTTTTAGTCGGCACCAAAGCAGAAACGGAATTTTATAAACGCGGCGAGGCAGCCGCGTTAAGTTTAGCGACAACCGGAAGGTTTGGCGTGCTGATGCATGATTCGACACAATTAGCACAAGGAATGGATGCGGCTCTGGGTGATGTGGAAGTCTTGCATGTAAGTTACTTTGATGCGACAGGGAATCAAATTGCGCAGCGCGGCAATTCCATTCAAAAATCCGAACTGACCTTGGCCGGAGTGAAAACCAAAACGCATGCAACTGCCGTCTTGTCGGACGACCGAACTGTGGAGGAATTTGTTCAGCCGGTCTTTATGAAAAAAGATGATGCCAATGCGATTGGAGTTGTGCGTGTCGGTGTTTCCCTGGAATCGTTACAAGCAAGTCGTCGATCAATGATCTGGTGGTCGTTCGGACTTTGTATTGTGTTCTCGTTGACAGGCATCGGCGCTGTCAGGTTAATTATGCGCTTGCTCCAGCCGCTCATTCGCGGCGTGCAATTGGTTTCTACGGGCGATCTTTCCATCAAGTTAGATCAAAGCGGAAGGGACGAAGTGGGGCAGCTCATCAAAGGGTTAGATGATTTTATCGGCGGCTTGCGTCAATCCATTCATGACGTAAAAGAAGAAGCCGGAAGCGTGACGGTTCATACTGAAGAAATTTTGCGCGACACACAATCGATTGCAAAAAATGCCGAAGATGAAACGCGCCGTGTTTCGGAAGTCGCTGCTGCAGTACAGGAAATGTCGGCAACAATTGCAGAAAATTCCCGAAATGCAACGACTACTTCAGAAACGGCCACACGTTCCAAAGTTGCTGCAGAACAGGGTGGCAAAGTCGTGGAAGACACGGTTGCCAGTATGCGCGATATTGCCGAGGTCGTACGAACGTTCGCAAAAAAAGTCCAAGAGCTGGGACAATCGAGCGAGCAAATCGGAGAAATTATCAGCGTGATCGACG
>DATKMP010000067.1:0-5772 GCA_035541775.1 Bacteroidota bacterium
ATACGTGTTGAGTAATTTATCTAATCCAACTTTTGCTCCGGCAATTGCATCATCACTAATATCCAACGTACTGCGATAATGACTTTGCAGAATGAAAAAGCGAATCACCAACGGATCGAATTTTTTGTATGCATCTTTCAACGTAATAAAATTTCCAAGCGACTTGGACATCTTTTGTCCGTTCACGGTCACAAGATTATTGTGAATCCAATATTTTACAAACGGTTTGCCGGTCGCTGCTTCGCTTTGTGCAATTTCGCATTCGTGATGCGGAAATTGATTGTCCATTCCTCCGCCGTGAATATCAAAACTCTCGCCGAGATATTTCATCGACATTGCGGAGCATTCGATGTGCCAGCCGGGAAATCCTTCGCCCCAAGGAGAAGGCCAGTGCATAATGTGTCCGCCTTCCGCTTTCTTCCAGAGTGCAAAATCAGCAGGATGGCGCTTTTCAGAGCGAGTCTCAACGCGTGTTCCGCTTTCAGATTCTTCCAGCACGCGGCCGGAAAGTTTTCCGTACTCTTTAAATTTTTGAACATCGAAGTATACCGAGCCATCAACTTCATACGCGTAATCGTTTGCAAGAAGTTTTTTGATGATCTCAATTTGTTCGATGATGTGTCCCGTTGCATGCGGTGAAATATCCGGGCGCAGCACATTCAGTTTATCCATGTCTTCAAAATAACTGCGCGTAATTTCTTCTGCGATTTGCATGGGATGCACACGATTGATGCGCGCCTGCTTGATCATTTTATCTTCACCGTCGTCGGCATTATCGGTTAAATGACCGACATCGGTAATATTTTGAACATACAAAACTTTGTAACCGAGATATCGCAGGTAACGAACAATGACATCGAATGCAACATAACTTTTTCCGTGGCCGATGTGCGAATGGCTATACACGGTGGGACCGCAGACATACATTCCAACAAATCCTTCATGCAGCGGTTTAAATTCTTCTTTTTGTCTCGTTAATGTATTATATAATTGTAATGACATTTGTTAAGGTTTTTGGTATTAGGTTTTAGGTATCAGGTTTTAGGCGTTAGCTTTTTTATTTGTATTATTTTTTTTCTTGATACTTGAAATAAAACTGTTCAACATTTTTTGCTCTTCCATTAATAATTGGAAAATGGACGCTGTTGTTTCTTTTGAAATATGGTGAACAGTTTGCGCAATTGAAAGCTGCGTTTCTAATTCGTAGGTTGATCCAATTGCTATTTCTAAAAATCGTTTAAAATCAGATTCACTTGTTCGACTGCATCCTTCCGCAATGTTTGATGGAATAGAAACTGCAGCACGCTGTATTTGTGATCGTAATCCGAACATTTCTTCTTTCGGAAGTAAATTTGAAAACGAATATACGGTTGTTACCAATTCCATCCCTTTTTGCCATATCAGCAACTCTCTAAAATTTCTCATCATCCCCTCCTAATACCTTTGACCTAAATCCTTTTTCCTATTAGCTCTCTCGCACCGCTCAAACTCGCTTCTGTCACTTCTTCGCCGCTGAGCAAGCGTGCCACTTCACGCACGTGTTCTTCTTCATCTAATTTTTTGATGGAAGAAGTTGTTCGCTGTTTATTCTCGAGTTTTTGAACAGCGAAATGATGATCGGCAAATCCGGCAATTTGCGGAAGATGCGTGATGGAAATGATCTGATGAAATTCCGATAAACTTTTTAAACTTCTGCCGACGGCTTGAGCGATGCGCCCGCTGATGCCGACATCGATTTCATCGAACACGAGCAGCGGTAAACGGTCCGCTTTGGCAAGAATGGTTTTAAGTGCCAGCATAATGCGGGATATTTCGCCGCCGGATGCAACTTTCACCAACGGTTTCAAATCTTCGCCGACGTTGCTGGAAAGGTAAAATTCCACTTCGTCGATGCCGCTTGGAGATGCCTCGTAAAAATCTTTTCCGAGTTTTACGTATGCAAATTGTGCTGCACCGTTGTCTTTGGCAATCAACTTATTTTCAATCTTCACATCGAACTGCGCATTGGGAATCCCAAGCTTGGCAAGTTCTGCGCAAACAGATTTGCTGAGTTTCGCAATCAGTTCACGCCGTTTTGCCGTCAACCGCTGAGCAGCAGCAGAACACAGTTTACGTTCTGCATCGATGCGTTCGTTCAATTGTTTCATCGCTTCTTCAAAATTATCGGCAAAGGAAAATTCCTTCCCGATTTTTTCCCGGTGGACAATCACGGCTTCCAGCGTGCCGCCGTATTTCTTCTTGAGCAATGTGATTTGTCCGAGACGATTCCGAATTTCTTCCAACCGTTCGGGATTGAATTCGATTTTCGAATTATAATTTTGAATGAACTTCGTCAATTCGCCGATGATTGCCGTTGCCGAAGCACATTCATTTTTTGAATCTTCAAATGCCGTATCGATTTCTGCCAGATCTTCTAATTGATTGCGCGCTTTTACCAGCACATCGTATGCAGCTTGTTCGCCTTCATATAAGGATTGATACAGTTGCGATGTTGCTTCGAATAATTTTTCTGAATTTTCTAAAATGCGCAGTTCATTTTCCAATTCGGATTCTTCACCTGCATGCGGATCGACCGCATCGATTTCTTTAATCTGAAAATCGTACAGATCGCGTTTCTCTTTCAGCTCACGTTCTTTGTGCGTTAGTTCACGCAAATCGGAAAAGAGGGAAGTGAGGCGATGATACGGCTGCTGATATTCTTCAATCAATCCTTCCAATCCGCCGAATTCATCCAGCTGATCGATGTGTGTTTCCGCACGGAGCAGCGATTGATGTTCGTGCTGTCCATGCAAATCCACAAGATGGTCGCCGATGGATTTGAGAACAGTTAACGGAACCGGCGTGTCGTTCACAAAACATCGCGATTGGCCTTTGACAGAAATATCGCGGCGCAAAATTAAATCATCCTGCACATCGATTTCATTTTGTTCTAAAAACGATTTTACTTTTTTATTTCCCGATGCGCCGAAAATTCCTTCGACAATTGCTTTTTCTGTTCCTTTGCGTACGACATCACTGCTTGCGCGTTCGCCGAGAATTAAACTTAAAGCATCGATGATAATGGATTTGCCGGCACCGGTTTCACCGGTTAAAATATTCAGGCCGCTTTCAAATCCCACTTCCACCGATTCGATGAGCGCATAGTTCTTTATGGAAAGTGATTTCAGCATTGCAATTGCTAAAATGTAATCAAAAATGATGGAATTTCAATACAGGACAGAAGAGAAAAGTTTTTAATGAAGTTGACTTATGCTTGCATTTAACCTTGTGAAGTTGCAACTTAAGACATATTGTTTCGATGGATGAAGATGAAAAAACGATTTATTCAGTGGATGTTTATGCCGTTCAGATTTAAGTTCTTAAGGCATGAATATGAACATCAAGCTATCAATGTTCTCGATGTCGGATGTGGAAATCATTCACCATCACTCACCAAGCGATATTTTCCTGCATGGAATTATTCTGGCTTAGATCGGGAAGAATATATTATCGATGCTGGCGATAAAAAAGCGATGACGAAATATTATGCTCTTGATTTATCCACTGATGAACTTGCGAGTATTCCAGAACATTATTATGATGTCGTTATTATGGCTCATGTTCTGGAACATCTGAGAAACGGGTTGGTGGTCATTCGTCTTCTCACACAAAAGATCAAACCGGGTGGAAAATTTTATATTGAATTTCCGTCCGAACGATCGCTTACATTGCCTTCGGTTTATGGTACTCTCAACTTTTGCGATGATCGGACGCATGTGCGTGTTTATGGTATCGCGGAAATCGCAAATGTATTATTAGAAAACAATTTTAAAATTCTTCGCGCCGGTACCAGAAGAGACAAAATAATGATTCTGTTGCTTCCTTTAAAGCTATTGTTAAAGTTCATCTTGAGAAAGAAGATCAGAGGCAGCGATTTGTGGGATGTAACGGGATTTGCCAGCTATGTTTATGCAGAAAAATGCGAAATATTTTCCTAAACATCCAGGTTACGTTGGCGTAGTCTTTTTGCACATACAAAACATGCGATTCAAACTTCGAATCGCATGTTTCGATATCGACTTAAAGACACATTAACGTTCTCGTGCCTCACGATCTTTGTCCGAACGCTCTTCCCGTTTCGGAGCAGGGGAAGGTCTTGGCTGTTTTTCGTACCGCTGGATTAATGCCTGTCGGCGTTCTTGCTGGCGTACGGGAGCGGTGCGCACGACCGTACGCTGGCGTGGTTGAACGGTAGCTTGTATCGGTCGAACATTGGGAATTGTCTGGATGCGTTCGACATGTTTTACATCGATAGAAATTGTTCTATCACCTCGTTGAATATCGATGCGTTCATTGTCTCGTCGCAATTCTTCACGGTTGGGACGGTACACTTCGATTTGTCGCTCACCTCCGATGCGCTCGCCTTGTGTTGTTCGTACTTCCCGCACATCAAAACGGTCGATGTGAATACCGCCGCGGCGTTCGATCAATGTCCGATCAATTCCGCGATTGATAATCATTTCACCGTGCACATCGTACGTTCGTCCAAAATTGCCTCCGCGAACAATGACGCCAATATTACGTTCAGGCACATAATCGCGATATCGGACTACTCCACCGAAACGAGCATACGGAACAAAATTCCAATAGTGAATCGGTGCATGCCATTCCGTGGTGAACCGAATTCCAATTCGCACATCGAACACCGCATATGGTGGCAACGGCGCCCAGCCGACATAGTTGTCATTGTTGCACCATTCAACCCATGCGGGCCCCCACGTATCATCCGGAACCCAAACCCATCCATAATAATCGTCGCAATACCATCGTCCGTAATGATATGTGATCCAGCCGAACGGTTCGTCCGAGACCCAGTACCATCCGTAGTGATCCGTCCATGCCCATCTGCCCAGCATATAAGGGCGCCAGTGAGGTGCAACATTATTGGGACGCCAGACGACAAATCCCGGGCGTGCTTCGAGCCATTCGCCATGAGGGCGAAGCGAGGAATAGAAAAATCCGACATGAATTCCTTCAGGCGGATCTAATGCTACTGCAGCGTTCGCTTGTTGATGCAGTGTGCCGACGGCAGCTATAAGCATCAACGAAAAAAATATTCGTTTCATACATCACCTTTCAAAATATTCTTATTCCATCCTTCACAAGCGGTGTACCATAAATTCATTGTGCCTCTGGCACTTTTTTCGCCCATCATAATGTTGTAAGTGTATGTGAAAGTAGGCGCGCTGTCCAATCTTGCAGACGCAGAGAAAGAAAAAGAAGGTTTGCATTCAAGGCGACAATAGCGTATTTTATAATTGTAGAAACCGAAGCGGAGAAGCCACACCGATATCGGCACAAATTGAAAGTTGTGGCGTGTAAATATAACGGGAAGAGTGAGAACAATGACTTCTTATAAAGAATTGGGATTAGTGAATTCCAAAGAACTTTTTCAGAAAGCTGTAAAAGGCGGTTACGCTATTCCAGCTTACAATTTTAACAACCTGGAGCAGCTGCAGGCAATTATCGGTGCGTGCGTAGAAACGAAATCGCCTGTCATTCTCCAAGTTTCCAGCGGTGCGCGCAAATATGCGAACGCAACACTGTTGAAGCATCTTGCCAAAGGCGCGGTGGATTATGCCAAAGAATTGGGCTATTCAATTCCTATCGTGCTGCATCTCGATCATGGCGATACATTTGAACTTTGCGTTTCGTGCATCGAGTCAGGATTTTCTTCGGTGATGATCGACGGCTCGCATCATCCGTACGATAAAAATGTGGAACTGACCAGAA
>DATKMP010000068.1:0-3428 GCA_035541775.1 Bacteroidota bacterium
CTAATGTATACTTCGCCTTCCAATGCAACAAAGTATTTGCTTTGTCCGGTGAGCCGAATATTTTTTCAATATCACCTGCTCTGCGCGGGCCGATGGTATAGTTCACTTTTACATTATTCACCGATTCGAATGCTTTGATAATTTCCAGAACAGAATATCCCGTTCCCGTTCCGATATTGAACACATCGTAATTCATCTCATCGGTACGGTGCTTTGCGAGATACTTCATGGCACTGATATGCGATTGTGCCAGATCGACAACGTGAATATAATCGCGAATGCATGTTCCATCCGGCGTATGATAATCGCCGCCGAACACCGTCAGTTGTTTGCGAATACCAATCGCTGTCTGGGTAATGAACGGAAACAAATTTTGCGGAACATGGAGCGGCAGTTCACCGATCTTTCCCGAGGAATGGCTGCCGACAGGATTAAAATATCGCAGAACCGCAACGCGCAGCAGCGGATTTATTTTTGCTGCATCGCGAAGAATTTCTTCCGCAATTTGTTTTGTATTGCCGTACGGCGATTCGGCTTTTTTGATTTCACTTGTTTCGGTGACCGGAAGAACATCGGGTTCTCCGTACACCGTGCAGCTCGATGAAAAAATAAAATTTAACGGCCGATTGCCAAATACTTGCAAGAGATTCAGCAGCGAGCCGAGATTGTTTTGATAATATTTGAGCGGCTCCTGTACCGATTCGCCGACATACTTATGTGCTGCAAAATGAATAATGCTTTCGATCTTTGGATACGACGAAGCGAACTGTTCAAGCGCCTGTCGATTCGTAAAATCTAATTGAACAAATTCAATTTTTTCCCCTGCTACCGATTCAATTAGATCTTTGACGACGATTTTGGAATTGGAAAGGTTATCGACAATCACCGGCTTGATACCGTTTGCCAACAATTCGATCACGGTATGAGATCCAATATATCCCAATCCACCCGTGACTAAGACTGTTTCATTCATACATGCTATTTCGTTGTTTAGTTTTTTTATTCGACAATCAGAAAATCGCTGATTATCCATTTCCCACAGCTTCGCCCTCTCAGTCCCATCAAGGACTTACAGGGCAGCATCATTGTTATTAACCAACCATTTTAACAAATCAATGATGTTATGAATCGAACTGTACTGCTACAACTATATTTTATAATGTTGAACTTACTAATTCTTCAGAATGAATATCATCTTGAAACGAAAATTCGTTTTCTCCTTTTTGAATAACAATCGAATATCCTATTTCTTCCAAACAAACGGCGATTTTTCCGTCGGAATACCGGTGCAGCAATCTGCCTTTGAATCCTTCAAACGGGCCGCTGGTAATCGCCACTTCCCGTTTATCCTGAAACGTTTGCGGCACAATTTCAATTTGGGTCTCTCCTGCCTGAACTCTGCGGAGGAATTCGATTTCATGTTCTCGCACAACTGCTTTTCTTCCGTTAAACATAATATAACGGCTGGCGCCAGCGACCGTCAAAACTGATTCTCTTTGTGCTGGTAAGGGATGTACAAACACATACGAAGAAAACATCGGTACTTCAACCCATTTTTTTCTGTCGCTCCACTGGCGGCACTGCCGCATCATGGGAAGGAATGAATCGATTCCCTTCTTCATCAATTCCTGATGAACAACCTTTTCGTGACGCGACTTTGTATAAATTACATGCCAGCAAGAACCGATCACGAAATTGTTCCGCCTTGAACTTCCTTCCATTTTTTTCCCGAATAAATCCTGCCGCTCACAACAAGAATGATTACAAATTGTACTTCGAAGATATCCTCTCGCAGAATATCGACTGCCTAAATTCTAATCAAACGTTATAATACCTTTTGTTACAACTAAGGACACATGAAATTCCCTATTTTGTGTTTTTGTAACCTTAAATTTTCATTGCCTATATGATAGTAATTTTTTTTTATATAAAAATCAATAACGGATTGTAGCATTTCGACTATTCGTGCTGTTGGTCACATCATGATATGTGACTGAATGATTTACGATTTTAGATGGGACAGATGGAAAGATTCAATGTTTCATTGCCAACCTCAAATCGACAATTGCAAAACACAAAACCATCAAATTGGAAATTTATCTGTATTGATCTTCACGGCGATCGTTGAATAGCTCATTTCGATTGTTGAGCAATTTTTGATCCGTTCGTTGTAAATCGATTTGAACAACAGAAATATTTTCTTCATCTGCCTGCAATTGCGCGAGCAGTGCGCCATTATATGCAACAATCTGGCTGGCGCCGATAAATTGCAACTCGTTTCCGCCGCGGTCTTCCCTGCCGATCCGATCTGCCGTTGCGGTAAAAACATGATTCTCCAAGCTTCGCGTAATCATTGCATCAGGGCAATACGGCAGAACTAAATTCGCGGGATGTGCAATGACCTGGGCGCCTTTCAATGCCAACGTTCGTGCGGCTTCAGGGAAAAACCAATCGAAACAAATCATCATGCCAATCTTGCCAAGCGGCAGCTCGAACACTGGAAACCCGAGATTCCCGGGAAGAAAGAATAATTTTTCCCGGTCGAACAAATGCACTTTGCGATAAAGTCCGATCAACCCGTCGGGGCCAACCATTGCTGCAGAATTGTAGAAACCATTCGCATGCTCTGCAAATCCGTACACAATAAAACTCCGGTGAACGTTTGCCCATCGTAAAATTCGTTGAAAGGTTTTCCCTTCCGCCGGCTCGGCAAGGGACTGAACTTCTTCAGCATCGATAAAATTATAACCGCAGTTGAATAATTCCGGCAGTACGTATAAATCTGCATGGTCGCGTTCCATCAACGCAAACGCTTGTTCGATATTTTGAGCAACTGCTCCGAATTCAGGTTTTGTCTGGACAACACCAAGAAACATCAATATCAATCCTTACAGCCGTGTTTGCACACGTTTGAACAAATCGCGAAAGCTTGCCTGTGCAACGGGAATATCCACCGACCACCAATACAGAGTATCGTTATGAACAAAAAAATAATGCGCGCTGCCGTTCCCCATGCACATCTCATATTGTTGTCCACCTGTTTCGATTGTTCGAAAATGTGTGAACGTCGAATGGTCTTTCGCGATAGCGGTTTTCATGGAATCGTATGCAACGGCTGCTTCTTTTGCCGATCCATAAAGAGAAATATAAAGCGTTCCGCTTCCATCCGGTGAGCCGTATATTCCAATCTCATTTTCTTCCGGCGTAACGTTTCTGCCATGCAGAGCGTTCATCTGCTGGCGTGCAGCTTCGCCGTGAATTTCATGAGTCAGCGTCAGACGAAGAATGGACGGTGGCAACAGCGGCAATTCTTTTTGATGGAGAACATGAAATACAGCAGTTGCAAGAACAAGGATAACCGCCGTTGCAGCAATGATTTTCCATTGCTGCACAACCGATTTCAACAGTGCATTCATCCTTCGTGTTTC
>DATKMP010000069.1:0-3759 GCA_035541775.1 Bacteroidota bacterium
AGCTGGAAGAAAAAATTCCAGATCGAAACCACATTACGCGAACAAATCTATAATGCTTTTATCCAACAAAATATTCCGGCATCCAGCCCGCAATCGATTCTTCGTGTCGAACCAAAGTAATGCAGACGAAAATTCCCAAAACACTTAATTCTTCTTGTGCGCATCATGGAAAAGTTTTCGATTTGATTATCGAAGATATCGAATACCCTTCCGGGCGGCGCGGCATTCGAGAAATCGCTCGGCACAACGGCGGCAGTGTCATTGTTCCGCTGTTCGACAACGGGGACATTTTGCTTGTTCGTCAATATCGGCAACCGTTCCATAAGGATGTTTTGGAACTTCCTGCCGGTAAATTAGAACCGAATGAAGATCCTCTGTTGTGCGCTCAACGCGAATTGCAGGAAGAAACCGGACTAACAGCGGAAAAATTTGAAAAGTTGACGGCCATGTATTCCACGCCGGGATTTTGCAGCGAAATTCTGCACATCTATCTCGCCACCGGCATCACGCAATCGCCGAAAGGGCAAGCGTTAGAAGAAGGTGAATTATCGCTCACGCTTGAACGGTATCCGTTAGCTGCGGCTGTAGCGATGGTCGAACGCGAAGAAATTGTGGATGGGAAATCCATCGCCGGCATTTTGATGACCAACAACAAACTGAACCACCGACAGTAAAACAAAAAACCATGCTTCAAGGATTTCGTGTCTCCGTTCATATCATAAATTTTATGTCCACCAATTCAAAAGCACAATCGTTATGAACATCGTCGAACTTATTCGAAAAAAACGCGAAGGCGGATCGCTCACGGAAGAAGAATTCCGCTACATGATTACGAATTATGTCGAAGGGCGCGTGCCTGACTATCAGATGTCTGCGTTTCTCATGGCAGCATTCTTCCGCGGCATGAGTAAAGAAGAAACGCTCACCTTTACCAAATTGATGCTGCACTCCGGCGCCGTGCTCGACCTCTCGGAAATTCCCGGCATCAAAGTCGATAAGCATTCGACCGGCGGCGTCGGCGATAAAGTTTCGCTCATCCTTGCGCCGATGGTCGCGGCATGCGGCGTTCCAGTGCCGATGATTTCCGGGCGCGGACTCGGCCATACGGGCGGCACGCTTGATAAATTGGAATCCATCCTGGGCTTCCGCACAAATCTTTCTATTGACGAATACAAACGTGTCATTCGTGAAATCGGATTGGTGATGATCGGCCAGACAAAAGAAATTGCTCCTGCCGATAAAAAGATGTACGCCCTGCGAGATGTGACGGCAACTGTGGAATGTATTCCGCTGATTGCCGGAAGCATTATGAGTAAAAAACTTGCGGAAGGAATCGATGCACTGGTGCTGGATGTGAAAACAGGGCGCGGCGCGTTTATGCAAACGTATGAACGCTCGTTAGAGCTTGCGCAAACGCTTGTGGATATTGGCAATGGTTTTGGAAAAGAAACCATCGGTTTCATTACCGATATGAATCAGCCGCTCGGAACCGCCATCGGTAATTGGTTGGAAGTCGTGGAGTCCGTCGAATGTTTACGCGGTACCTCCGGTAACAACGATGCTTCCGCTGATTTAATGGAAGTGACGTACGTGCTTTCCGGTGCGATGGTGTATCTTGGTAAAAAAGCGAAATCGATTGAAGAAGGAATTGAAAAATGTAAGCGAACGATTCAAGACGGATCGGCATATAAAAAATTTTTAGACCTTGTTCGCATACAAGGAGGAAATGTAGAAACAATTGAACATCTTGAGACGTATCCCAAATCAAAATATTCTATCGAAATCAGATCCACTCAAAAAGGATTTGTGGAAAGCATTGATTCCTTTGAACTCGGATTAACAAGCATTATGCTTGGCGCGGGCAGGGAAAAAATCGACGATGTGCTCGATATGAAAGCCGGCATTGTCCTCAAGAAAAAAGTCGGCGATGCGATTACAAAGGGCGAACCGCTTGCATTCTTGTACACGGACCGTCAACACGTTCTTGATGCGGCAAATCGAAGAATCGCAAAGGCATATTCCATTGCCCCACAATGTCCGCAGAAAAAACCGTTGATCTTAAAAAAGATCACTGCCAGCGACAACGCATAGCATGAACCTTCGCGAAAAGTGTAAAGTCACCGCGCAACGGCTTATGATCGCTTTACACAACACCTTTACTGTTTAAAAAAGGACTATACTGTTTATCTGTTTTTTGGATATGCTGAAGCAGCCAATCCTTTAAAAACTGCAGAACATCCATCGATAACACAGCATTTCCCTTTTCCAAATCATTTTGCATCGTCAACACTTTTTTTGTGAACTTGTCATGCTCCATCTTGTGCAATGCGGCGGTCGGATAGCCGTATTGGCCCATCATTTTTTCTTCTTTCGAAAAATGATTTTTCGTATAGTCAATCAATTCATCAAGGATATGATGCAGCACTTCTTTTCCTTTTCCCGCTTTCATAGCATCATAAAGTGAATTTATCAGATTGACTAATTTTTTGTGTTGTTCATCAATTTCCTTGATATGGACACTGAATGTATTGTCCCATAGAATTAATGACATAGAGTTACTCCTCCGTTCGTACAATGAAGATAATTTCCGTTTGCGAACCAATAAAAATATTCCTGGCTGCTTCCACTGAAAGACAGCCAGAAATTTCCCCCACCTTCCATAACATTATATCACGGAAGGTAATACACAGGTGAAGCTTCGTATTGCTCTTAATTCAAGAGAACTTTATCGAGGTCCAGGAGAATCAAAAGCCGGTCATCCAACTTCCCAACTGCTGTGATATATTTTGCATCGACTCCGGTAGCAAGCTCGGGCGGCGGTTCTGTGACATTCTTCGGAATACGCAGCACTTCGTTCACGCTATCCACCACAAAGCCGATAATTTTGCTGCTCAACTCAACGACAACGATTCTGCTGTTTCGATCATGTTCGCGCCGTTCCATCCCGAACCTGCAACGCAGATCGACAATGGGAATTACTTTCCCGCGCAAATTGATGACGCCATCCACGTACTGAGGCGAGTTCGGCACTTGCGTAATCTCTAACATCCGGATAATCTCCTGTACCTTTAAAATATCGATACCGAATTCTTCTTCGCTGATCTTAAAGCTGACCAACTGGAGCAGTTCATTGACTGCTCCGTTGGATTTCATATTTTGTGTTTCGGTCATAGTCGTGTTCCTTTATGCTTCATGCGGAACAAGTTTGCCATTGGCGCGAACGGCTAATTGCGATTTCTTTTTTTCCGGGCTTGATGTTGAAGCAGGTTTCTGAACATAGCTCTGTCCAGAATTCGACAGCTTGAACCGTCCCACAATCTGTGTCAGATTTTCTGTCAATCGATTCAAATCTTCCGCCGCATGGGCAATCTGTTGCGTGCCGGTTGCAGTTTGATTCGTGACTGCACTGATCGCTTCCACATTTTTGCTGATCTGTTCGCTGGCACTCGATTGCTCCTCGCTTGCCGCCGCAATCTGGTTGACCATGTCCGTCACTCGCTGAGAAATATCCACGATCTCTTTCAACGAAGCACCGGCTTTATCAGCCAACTTCATTCCTTCATCGACCTTCTGCGTGCCTTGATCCATAGCGCTGACCGCACCCGCTGTTTCGCCTTGAATTTTTTTAATCATTCCTGCGATTTCTTTTGTTGCCTTGGTCGTACGTTCTGCGAGCTTCCTCACTTCATCGGCGACCACAGCAAATCCGCGGCCTTGTTCGCCGGCCCGTGCGGCTTCGATCGCGGCATTTAACGCAAG
>DATKMP010000070.1:0-16072 GCA_035541775.1 Bacteroidota bacterium
ATATTCCTGCGGCGTAAATGTGACGAGCATTTCGCCGTTATCAAGTTCAAAAAAAGAAGCTTTGAGTCCGAACGGATTTTTCAATCCGCAGACAAAGCACATTCTGCTGTTTTGTTGTTTATGAAGGACAGTATGATTCATAATAAAGATGTCGGTTACTTATTAAATTGAATTCACAATTCTAACATATTTGTTTTCTTCTTACAAGATATAATGTTACAAGTAAAAGAATTGTTCCAACGGCAATAAGAGAAGCGTTTTCAAAAACAAACCACAATTTTCTTCCCCAGAGTTCATAAATATTGCCGCCGGTAAAAATCATTCCCAACACAGTCAACCATTTTTGTAAATGCGTTAAACTGTTGTAATGATACAATAAAAGTATCACCGCGCATTCGACAAATCCAAATGCATTGTAGCTGGTACAGGAAAGAAGAGGAATAAGAGCGACCAGAAAAACGCCTTCAAGTAATAATGATTTTTCCGTTCGCTTTCCTCGCATAACAATCCATAGAAAGATTCCCGCAACGATGAATAGGATTACGAATTGGTAAAGAAAGACATTGTCGATGACGAACGAAGTCATGCGCAAGGGTGAATACCGGGCAAGTACGGAAAAAATCGTATGATTGGCATCGGCAAGCATAGATTCTTTGTTCGATAATTCGATTTGCATTTGCTTTAGCCATGATGAATATTGTTGGCCTACCACCGTGAACCCCATAAACACACAGGGAAGAAACGCCAATACGATGCTCGACCCGATGAATGTGACGACAGCTTTCCATTCCTTTCGTATTAAGAGCCATGGGAGAAAAATGAGCCCGAAGGGTTTGAGGAAAATACTGATGCCGGCAAGAATTCCGCCTGCGATATATTTTTTCTTCGAAAGGCACCAAAGGATACCAATATAGATAACCAGCAGCAGATGGTTCACCTGGCCGAGTTCTAATTCTCGAGCAATATGAACAACCAACGCAAGCGCGGCAAGAAAGAAAATAAAATTGACACGACGGTAATTGGCGTAATGGAAAAATCCGGGTTCGAGGATATCGTAGGTCAACACAAATCCGAAACACACAAGGAAACTTAAAAATAACCAATACGATATTTTAGCAAGCGTGTACGACATCAGTGAAAACGGGATAAAATAAATTGCAGCGACAGGAGAATATTTATATTCATAAAAACCATCTTCAACAGAACGATACAAATTTTCGCCATGAAGCATGCGCTCGCCGGCAACATAATACACGTGGAAATCACACAACCCGAATCTATGATTTTTTACTTCCAGCAGAGCATAGATACACATGACCGAGAACAAGATCGCAAGTGCAAAATACCAACGATGATGATATAAATTTTTCATACTCATAAAAATAATTCTCCAGAACTGCTTATGATGCCCATCGCTTTGAAAGATACTATGATGGTAATCTAACGAGTGGATCGAACAAATACAAGAATAACCATGTCCAAAATATTTTCACTGCTCGATAGTTTTAGTGTGTTAGAAATTTATTGTCGAGCCATTCGAACGCGGCTTTCTGCATTTCTTGATTGAAGATATGTCCGGTATTCCAAAACCGCGTTTCAAGATTTTGCTCTGCGTATTGCGATTTCCAAACTTGATGCAATGTTGTATATGCATCCTCGACGGCGGCAACAGGAAACAAATGATCCTGCGTTCCATTATAAAACAACATGGGTTTCGGACAAGCAATGCTGGCGACATCGGCATAATCGAGGTAGTTGGAAAGATTCGGATGAGTCATGGTGAATGCCGAAGCTCCGCGTGTTTGATTGCTGCCTTGCGCCATCTGGCATTTTATCGTGGACATCCAGCACACTGCAACGCAGCCAGCAATATGGTCCGACAACGCCGCAACCTGCCAAGCGCGGAACGATCCAAAGGAAAATCCCATGGCCACAATACGTGTCGAATCGACTTCCGGCTGCGAGGCGAGGAATTCTGCCGCACGCATATCGTCCCATGCAATCAATCCGGCAAACGACATGCCAAGATTAAATAAGTTGGAAGCGACCGCTTGTTGTCCATCAATTCCTGCACCGCCGCGATCGGACCAATTCAAGGCATCGGTGGCAAAGCAAACATAACCGCGCTTTGCAAGTTCATCGCCGATAAATCGTCCGCCGTAATATTTTTCTACCCATTCGTGCGCAGATGTTAAGCGTCTTGTTGTATCGCCGAATGGTTCAATGACTTTTTCTTTTCCGATATCGAACCTCGCGCCGTGATCATGCAGAAGCAATACTGCTGGATGTAGTTTTTGCCCTTTGGGGATTAATAAATATCCCAAGATGCGGCTGTCGGCGCTAATGTTAAAAACAATCTTACGTGCGAGATACGTGCCGCGGTCCTGTTCGGCAAGAATGGTCGGATGAAATGGTGCTGAAGGAGGCGGCGTTAACAAGCATTCTTTCACTTTTGCGCGCGCGTCTTTCTTCCATTCTTTAAAATCTTTGAAATTTCCCGACAACCATGAATATGGAAACGTTAATCGGTGAGAAAGATTTTGAGAAAAAATCGGAAGATTGTTTTTAATTCCGATGGTTTGATATGTCGAATCCGAGACACCAATGGGTTGTGCTTGCATTGTTTGGAACAAGCATAACCGCACAAACAAAAAAATGATCAAGGGCATCGTTAATGACCGCCATGGAATCATTGTTTTGTCCTGCCCTTGTGTTTGAAATACTGTTTGATAATTTTGCTGCGCTGTTTTTCTTTCTCTTTTCTCTCGACCGAAATATCCCGGCTTTTTTTTGATTCTGTAAATTTCGTTTCTTGCTGAAGTTTTAAAAAACTATCAAATCGTTCTGCGGTAAGTGTTCCGTCTTGCAGTGCCTGCTGAACGGCACAATGCGGTTCGTGCGTATGTGTGCAATCCCGAAACCGGCATTGCACAGCAAGTTCTTGAATGTCGTCGAACGTTTCATCGATTCCTGTGTTGGCACTCCAGACGCCAAGCTCACGAATGCCCGGCGTATCGATCAACAAACCGCCGTGTTCCAAGACGATGAGCTGCCGCGCGGTTGTTGTGTGCCTTCCCTTGGCGTCGAAATCACGCACCTCGCCGGTCGCTAAAATTTCATGCCCAACCAATTTATTGATGAGCGTTGATTTCCCTGCACCGGAAGGGCCGATAAAGCAACAAGTTTTTCCCGGTTGAATGAACGCCGCAATCGAGGCAATCTCTTCGGCGTTGTGAATGTCATACAAAATCACCGGTGTATCTTTTGCCAATGCTTGCGTTTCTTGTTTAACGTGTTCTACGAGACCGGCGGAGCAGCAATCTTTTTTGCTGAGGATGAGAATCGGCATGGCGCCGCTTTCCCGTGCAACAACAAGATACCGTTCAACGCGCGAAAGAGTAAAGTTCTGGTCGAGCGCGTGCACAATAAACACAAGATCGACATTCGTTGCAATGATTTGCTGTTCGGTGTTTTTTCCGATCGCTTTTCGCACCAGCGTTGTTCGCCGCGGGACAATCGCACGAATTACCGCTCGCTGATCGTTATTATAGAATTCCACCGCAACCCAATCGCCGACAGCAGGATAATCGATGCGAGAAGCAGCTTGAAACATCATGCGCCCGGCAACTTCTGCCGGAAGTTCTACCAACTCCGTGCGAATGCTGTAGCTGCCGCGATGTTCTTGCGTTATGCGCGCCAGAGTCCATCCTTTTGCAAGAAACAATTCCGCGTGCTGTCCAACAAAAGAGTTATAGCCAAGTTGTTCTAATGATATCATGGTTCGTACATTAAAGATACCAGTGTGTGTGAAAAAAGGCAACTCGTGTATCGATAGTAAGATGAGAGAGGATTAAAATTCTGGCTTCGCACTCTTTGGCTTGTTGGCGTTGCCTTTCTCGGCTAGGTCTTTGGAGAACGGCGTTCACATCATGCCGGCTTGTTTCTGCGAAGCGATCATGGCAGTCAATACGCAAGTGGCAGCGGTTATGGCGTCATCGGCGATTCTTTTCGCGGGAAATGTTTATGGCAGTACATAGCATAATACGAACCGCCAAGATTGAGAATTATGACAGGAACGATAAGCGCAATCGCGATAAGCGAACCGTACGGATTTTCCGGGCTGAGACGGTAGGCGATATACGACGGCGCACCGCCGAGAAAAAATGTTCCGATATACGTAAGGCGCCGATTTCGAGGCGATAGTCCGTGGTAGAAAAATAAACTGGCAATCATTCCATCTAAAAATGGAATTCTGTTCGTGTATTGGTGTGCCCAGTTGCGCCACAGCCAAAATAAATACCCGCCGCACACAAAGCACATCCAAAAATACCAGCCGAGAAAAAATATCCAGTAAAGATCCGTCGGCGTTGCATCGCTGTCAAATCGGTTCGCGAGGTCGATGCGATGAATGCACAACAGACCGAGCACCACACAGGCAAGCACCGCCATCGCAATACGGGAACGCTCAACCGCATGTCCGTGCAGCGCTTGTTTCATGACACGGTAGCTTTCGACAAACGCCGGCGCCTTTTTGTGTTTCGACAGCCAAAGTTCCAAGATGCGCATACCATACAATCCGACAAGCGCTATGATTAAAAATCCGGCAAGCGAAAGCAGTACCCATAATTCCCGCGAGAAAAAAACGATCAATCCTCCTAACAAAACCAGAACTTGTAATTCTTCCCGATGATACCACGTAAAAGAAAATAATTTTTCCCGTGATTGTAAAAAATTTCTTGGCTGCTGCATTAGACCGGTTCTCCGTAAGCAAACGCAACGGCGGCAAGTTCTGAGAGACGCCGTGGGTTAAAATAGGTTCCTTCAAATTTCTGGATATCCGCTGTCGTCATTCCGACTTTCAAAAAAGGATATGCAAGGGGTTCGCCGTTGTACCCCGGTTTCGTACTGCGGCAAAGAAGAAAATAACTTTCGATGAACGGCGAGTACGGCTTGAGCCATGGCTCTGCAAATAAAAATCGGAAAAAATCATAAACCTGCCGGTTTAATCGCAATACGTTCGTATCGTCTTTCCACCGCTCTTTGTTCACATCGGCAAACATAATCCGTATCATCAATCGTTTTCGTTCCGGATCGATTCGAATTTCTTCAACCATCTCGATAAACGGATGCGTGGTACGATCTTCAATTTGCTGTTTCCAAATCTCGGCAAGGTCAACGGTATCGCCGCGCTGCAATAACAAAAGCTGCCGTTTGATATCGTCTTCTTTGTTTAAATTTTCTTGAAGCCGTATCCGATCGACTACGTTGGGATCCGATAAATCTAATTTCTGCGGGCGTTGTGCACGGCGTTGATTCATCAACGCCAGTACATCCAATCGACGCTGTGCCGAACGACGGAATTGAAGCGCTTCTTTTAAAAATTCGTTCGTGTTTTCCACTCCGATACCACCTTTTGACCGTACATAAAAATCGATTGCATAACCGGTCAGCAATGCCGCAAACAAGAGAATCCAGATATCGGAAATATTACGCGTCACGACAAATTCCCACCCCATCAGGGCAATTCCCACATACCATGCAATATGGGCGAAACAATGCAGCCACGCCACCATTCCGCTGACCAATGATTCAAAGGGGGCAATGGGCCGGCGAACCCAAATGCGCGAGTAATACCGCAAGACCAGCCACGTTGCAACAAACGTTGTGAGCGCTATAATTAAAACAACATACACGTTCTTTTTTGGATATTTCTAACTGTTACCGTGAATAATCTGAAATCATCGCCGAAAAACTTCTCTATGCCTCCGGCGTGAGAGTATGTGAATGGAACTTACACTGACGGCGGATCATTTGCGGGCAGTGTTCAAGAAACCGAGGAGGTGCTACTTAAAACTTGCAACAGCGCGGTCAACGGTTTCGTATGTCTTGAATACTTTGACGAGCTGGGTAATAACGAACAAACTTTCTACTTTTTCCGTAATGCATGCAAGACGAAGTTCGCCGTTTTTATTTTTTACCGATGTCAATGCTGCGATTAAGGTGCCAAGTCCGGTACTGCTGATCCAGCGGACGCCTTTCATATCGACAACGATTTTGGAAAACCCTTCTTGCAGAAGACTGCGAACTTTTTCCCGAAAATTTTCTGTATCGGGATCACCCATCAAATTTCCTTTTAAGCTCAGAACAGCGATGGAACCGTGCATTTTTTCTTTAATCGTCATAGACAACTCCTATGGTATATGGTCATGAACATTTTTTGCATTGGCAATGATACGTTCTTTTTAATGGAATGTCAACGGAAAGCTGTAGGGCCGCGGTTATGATCTTGTGAGCAGCGGTGGAAGCGTGCTCGCTATAACTTCGGAATGAAACTCCACAGTCTTGTGAGTTCCATCGCACCATGGTTTATCTTGGCTTTGCCCGCAGCGGCAAAAAGAAATTGCGGTGCGTCCGTTGAGATCGAACTTTTGGCCGTTCACATCGAATACTTCGAAGTCACCTTCAACTCGAATACTGCCATTGGATTTGATAATAATTTTTGTCGGCATCATTTCCTCCTAACGTTATTGAAAATCCAGCGATAGTTGTGTACGTTCCCACATCAACACCAACCGTCCGGTTGAGTTTCCTGTTCGTTCTAATACGATGGTGAATTGTTCTACCGGGTTCGTGATCGTTTTTTTCTTCAGCGGCAGCCGCACAAAATCGAGTTTGGAATTATACGTCGTTCCCCACTGCCCGGTTTGTTTGTTGATAATGAGATACCATTGTTTCGATGAAGGGAGCGTATAAAGTGTATACGACCCTTTTGGAATTTTCACGTTGCCCGCCGTGAGATCGGCTGTGGTTGTGAACGACGTCGCAGCATTCGCTCCCGTTCGCCAGACCACGTTGTACGAAACAACGCCGCCCATAATGGTTCTTCCGCGCATCGACGGACGGCTGTAATTCACAACAAGGTGCTTGCCATTCAACATCAACTCTACAGAATCGCGCGGGCTGGGAAGGACGGGTTCGGTATTGACATGGAACGGAGCCGAAAGCTGCGTGTTTTCCCATTCGATTTTGAGCATGCCGTTGCCGTTATCATTTTTTTCTATTTTGAACGTCAGCGCTTCCACGGTGTTGTTGAGCGGTTTGACAGTAAGATCGACGCGCGCAAGATCGAGCTGTGGATTATACACCGTTCCCCATTGACCGATTTGTTTGTTGATGATCAGTTTCCAGCGTTCTTCCGCGGGAAGCGTATAGAGCGAATAGGAGCCGCGCGGAATGATGGCGCCGTCCATTTCCAGATCAACATCCGTAGTGAAGATGGTTGCCGCACCGTCACCGGTACGCCAGACGCGATAATACTTCACAACATTACCGAAAATTTTCCTCCCGCGTACAGAGGGCTTGCCGTAATTAATGCTGATTTTTTTACCGTTCAACAGCGCTTTTACAGAATCACGGGGCGCAATCACCGGCTGCTGCGCCGATACAGAGATGCTGCCGCACAATAGAGCCATCGAACACCAAAGCAAATATTTTTTCATAAAATCCGTTTCCACCCTATGCAAGGTGTAATTCTTTTCTCGCTTCTTCGTACACATCGTATGTGTGTCGATCAAAACAAACCACTATTACCTTCAGCGCAACATTCGATTTCAACTCGCGGGCAATTTCATGCAGGGCAATACGCGATGCACGCTCGACCGGAAATCCGTACACGCCTGTACTAATAGACGGAATAGCAAGCGTTTTGATTCGATAGTCGCGCACAAGTTGAAAACTATTTCGGTAACATTGCGCCAATAAAATATCTTCATGGTGATTGCCGCCATGCCAGATCGGCCCGACCGTATGAATCACGTACTTCGCGGGAAGGCGGTATCCTTCGGTAATTTTTGCTTCACCGGTTGCGCAGCCATCAAGTGTTCGGCATTCCTTCAGCAATTCCGGTCCTGCGGCACGATGAATCGCGCCATCGACTCCGCCGCCGCCCAGCAGTGTAGTGTTCGCTGCATTCACAATCGCGTCCACTGTTTGCAAAGTAATATCACTTTGAATGATGGATAATCGAGTTTGCAGCATTGCTTTCAATCACAATCAAAAAATTAATGCGGAGCAATCTCCATCGGACGCGCAACCATAATGCCCGCATCATCTTTGACGCGCGATAAATATTCCCATAGTGGATAACTCGTGATTTGCACTTGCGAACCCGGCAGCGGCGCATGCATCAGCCGCAATGTTCCATCCACCCACACGGCAATGCCGGTGTGTTTGCAATCCAATCCATTGTTGGTGGTGGTGATGGCAATAATATCGCCGTCATGAATTTTCGATGCGATGGCTTTTATATTTGCTTTTGGGATATGATATAATTTTCGATAATTGATGCTATCTTCGAAGGCACGCATCTTCTTCACATCATCCGGAAATTCTTTCAGCTTCGGATAGACATCGGCATGGGTGGACATAAAGTCGATGGTCTTTCGATACGGCACGCCACCGATTTCATGTGTGATGTCCTTCAGCACGCCTTTTTTTTCGTTGTCATAAAAATAATCCGACGTGTAATGCAGCCGGCTTGGATATCCGTCGATAACGCCGCTGCGATAACGGACGAACTGCAATTCTTTTTTGAAATCGCCAAATGTCGTTAATCCTTGTTTGATGCAGCGCGCAAGCACAAGGGTGTTTTCATAGAACGTCACGCAATCCACCGTTTGCAAATCGACAATGAGATGCTCTTCACCGGACGCTTCAATCGTGTGTGCAGTGTACTTTGTACCGAGGAATGATTTTCCAATTTGCGTCATCACTTCGCCCATAGGTTTTTCTTGCAGCTTGAGCGATACAGCAAATTTCATTTTCTGTTTGAAAATGATTTCGTTAGGATCGGCAGATTGCGCAACCGATTGACCGAAAGAAAAAACAAGGAGAGCGGCAACGATGAACCACAAAAATATTTTATCATTCAGTTTCATGCGTTCACACTATCGTTCCTTTTCCGTCTGCCTTCTCTCCTTCTTCGCTTAAAACGGATTTTCATCCGGCCCAGCAGGCATCAACGCCTCGGCATTGAAGGAAGCACGATTTTCAAATCGCGCATACTGTTTGATGAATTGCAGCTTCACGGTGTCCGTCGGGCCGTTACGCTGTTTGCCGATGATGATTTCCGCCAGCCCTTCCGTCGATTCGCCTTCATCTTCCGTAATGCCGAACATTTCCGGGCGATGGACGAACATCACCACGTCGGCATCCTGTTCGATAGCGCCGGATTCGCGTAGATCGGATAATGCCGGGCGTTTGTCATTTCGCGATTCGACACTGCGATTCAACTGCGAGAGTGCGATTACGGGAAGATTTAATTCTTTCGCCAATCCTTTCAACGAACGCGAGATCGTGGAAATTTCCTGTTCACGGCTTTGAATGTTTCTCGGCCCCTGCATCAACTGCAAATAGTCCACCACCAACAAGCCGATGTTGTGCTCCACTTTTAAACGCCTCGCTTTGGCGCGTAATTCCAAAATGTTCAGCCCTGGCGTATCGTCGATAAATATTTTTGCTTTGTATAACCGTCCCACGCTCATGCTAAGTTTTTTCCATTCGTCTTCCGGCAAACGCCCCGTACGGACTTTGTGCGCATCGACGCGCGCCTCGGCGCACATCAACCGCATCACCAATTGCTGCGTGGACATTTCCAATGAGAACATACCGACCGCCGTCGGTTTGTCTCCGTTCAATGCGGCGTTACGCGCTACCGATAATGCGAATGCTGTTTTTCCCATCGACGGCCGACCGGCAATGATAATAAAATCGGAGGGCTGGAACCCGCCGGTCAATTCGTCTAACCGATGAAATCCCGATGGCGCGCCAGTAACGCCGCCATGCTTTCCGTGAATGCTTTGCAGCATTTCCATGGTTTGATGCACCGCGGTATCCATCGCGGTGAAACTTTTTTTCATCCGTTGTTCGGAGATGTTGAAAATTTTCTGTTCGGCTTCATCTAACAGTCCCAGCGCATCTTCCGTTTCACTGTACGCACGATTTGCCACTTCGGAGGATGCATGGATCAACTGCCTCATGAGCGCGCGTTCCAGCACGATGTGCGCGTGGTATTCCACGTTCGCGGCGCTGCTGACTTTCGTAGTAAGTTCGCTGAGATAATATTCTCCGCCGATATTTTCCAGTTCACCCTGGCGACGCAATTCTTCCGTGAGTGTAATTAAATCGACCGGTTCGCTGCGATTAAAAAGTTCGATGAGCGCTTTAAAAATTTTCTGGTGTGCGGGTTTATAGAATGCCGTGTCGTCCAGCACTTCTAATGCTTTGGCAAGTGCTTCTTTCTCGATGAGCATTGCGCCCAGCACCGCTTCTTCAATCTCTACCGCTTGCGGCGGTACGCGCCCTTCCGAAGGAAGATTGGAAGGCGAATTAAAATCTATCAGTTTTCGTGGTTCTGGCATTCTTCAACTCCATACAATTTTTTTACTTCAGCGCCGGCGCAATGAGTAATCCAATGAGATATGTTGTGATCGCTTCGCCGAGTCCGACGAACGTCATTTCCATTCCACTCTTCATCCACGAGCGTCCCGTAAGAACGGTCTTCGATGCACCGACGGCAAAATGTGCCAGCGTACTGATGACAAACGATATAATCAATCCCGTTGTTCCTGTCCAGAAGAAAAACGGAAGCACCGGTACAATCGCACCGATGGCCGTACTGATGGTGGCGCTGAACGCCGACTTCCATGGATTGGGAAATGATTCTTCCGACAATCCAAGCTCTTCGTGCGCCAGCGATTTTAACAATTGTTCTGGCTTCTCGGAGATTTTTGCTACTGTTCTTTTTGCATCGTCCGGCGAAAGCCCCTTAAGCTGATAAAACAATTCCAACTCTTCTCGTTCTTCATCAGGATTCGATTCAATCTCGCCGCGTTCTTTTTCGACTTCTGCCTCATACACTTCGCGTTCGGATTTTGTTGCGAGATATGCGCCGCTGCCCATCGATAATGCCGAGGCAACACACGCGGCAAGTCCGCTGAGGAGAATGAATTCGCTTGAATTGGCAGTTGCGGAAGTTGCACCGGCAACGCCGCTCACGACCCCGAATGCCGAACCGAGTCCGTCGTTAATACCGTAAATTGCCTGGCCGATCCAGCCGCCGGCAGAATGTGCATGCCATTTTTCATTCGCAAAAATTTTATCCAGACGGCTTTGCGGATGCCGCGTTACAGGCGGGCTGCTCATTTCTTGCAGCATTAAACTGTGCGCGTTCTCTTCAAGCTGCACTTCCTTCAGCACGTTTTTTTCTTCTTCCGATTCCGCCATCTCGATCATTTTTCCGTACAGCGAATCGGCGCCCGCTTCGCCGTCTTCCAGCATTTGTGCCGCTATTGCAGGGTCGCTTTTTAAAATTGCTTTCCGGCGCATGGTTTCTGCCAGCGATGCTTTATACGCGCCGACTTCCACACCGAGTTCTTTCAACCGTGCAGCCCAGCGTGCGGCATGTTTGTCTTCTGCATCTGCCATTCGATCCAAAATGGATTTTCGTTCAGGATTTTTTTCTTGTGCCGCCATCGCGCGATAATTCGCAGCGCTGTTCATTTCATCGCGCCATGCCTGTTTCAGATTGGTGATAAATTGTTTTGGATTCTTCATCGTTACGCTTTCTCGTTCGCTTTCATTTCGTCGTACAGCTTTCGGAACTTCTGCACATCTTCCCAGCACGGACGTTTCCAGTTGGGATTGCGCAGCAAGGCCGCCGGATGATATGTGACCATCAGCGGAATGCCGCGGTAGTCATGCATTTTTTCCCGCAACTGTCCGAGCGATGCGTTGGTTTTCAGCAGCGACTGCCCCGCAATGCGGCCCGCGCATAATATCAATTTCGGTTGGATGAGTTCTAATTGTTTCCATAAATACGGTTCGCACGATTCTACTTCTTCTGCCTGCGGGTCACGATTGTTCGGCGGGCGGCACTTGAGAATATTGCAAATAAAAACTTCTTCGCGCTTGAATTGCACTGCTTCCAAAATTTTTGTCAGCAATTGACCTGCGCGTCCGACGAACGGCTCGCCTTTTTCGTCTTCATCTGCTCCCGGCGCTTCGCCAACAACGACAATATCCGCATGCGGATTGCCGACACCGAAGACAAATTTCTTTCGCGTGTTTCCGAGTCCGCATTTTTTGCATGTGTTGATCATACTGTTGAGGCCGTCGATCGTTTCTGCCAATGCCCACGCTTCTGCGGGATAGGCAGGCAGTGATTCTTTTGCAGACGGTGGCGCAAGAATTTTATTTCCAAATAAATCTACCTCTGAAGCAACAGATTCTGGTTTTTTCATAGAAGTAATTTCTGGCGAATGATGGAGCGGCGGCAACGGTGCAGGTTGTTCCGTTTCGATAGAAACCGGACGACGATCCGCGAACAATATTTCGCCGTACAATTCGCGCTGCTGTTTCAAATAAAGCTGTGTTTTAGATAATAATGTTTTGTATTCGTCTTCGAGCGACATAGAATTGCAACATTCGCACTGAAGTGAGGTATTAGATCAGTGATTGTATTTTATCAAGGATGCGTTGCGCAATTTCGTATTTCGGCGCGGGACTGCATGTTTCTATCCCGCCTTGCCTATCGAGCAGCGTTATCGTATCCATATCGGAACCGAAAACTGGATTTTTTTTATTAAACGCATTCAACACGACAAGATCGAGATTTTTCTTTCTCAATTTTTCCTTGGCATTGGCAAGTGCGTTATTTGTTTCAAGCGCAAATCCGACTAAAATTTTTTTGCCTTTGTTTTTTCCAAGCGATGCAAGAATATCCGTTGCTGCCGACAGCGTTAATTCCATTGTATTGGCAGAAGATTTCTTTTTTAATTTTTGTGACGATGGTTTTGCCGGTGTATAATCCGCGACGGCGGCAGACATAATCACAATATCCGTTTGCTTTGCTTCTTTGGTAACGACGTTGAACATTTCTCTTGCAGATTCAACATCCATGCGGTGAACGCCGCGCGGTGTCTCTAACTTCACCGGCCCGGCAATAAGCGTCACTTCAGCACCGCGCTGTGCGGCTGCCGTAGCAAGTGCAAATCCCATTTTCCCCGATGAACGATTGCCGACAAATCGCACCGGATCGATTGCTTCATACGTTGGCCCTGCGGTAATTAGAATTCGTTTTTTTTTGAAGTCCTGATGTGCGTGCGCAAGAATGGCATCGACTGCTTCCACTATGGTCTCAATTTCCGGCAGCCGTCCCGGCCCATGCAAGCCGCTGGCAAGTTCGCCTCGGGCCGGCGGGATTATGATAAAACCGCGTTCCTTTAACGTTGCAAGATTTTTTTGTGTGATCGCGTTAAGATACATTTCCGTATCCATCGTCGGCGCAAGAAAAATCGGATGCGTGGTCGCAAGCGCAATCACCGTGAGTAAATTGTCGGACAACCCATACGTCAGCTTTGCAATCGTATTAGCCGATGCCGGCGCAATCACCATCGCATCTGCCCAGTTGGCAAGATCGATATGTTGCGTGCTGATGTCCGACGACGATGATTGATTGGTTGTCCACAAATCGTTGTACACCGGATTTTTGGAAAGCGCAGAAAATGTCAGCGGCGTAACAAATCGTGCCGCTGCTTCTGTCATCGTCACTTTCACTTCAGCGCCAGCGTTGACCAACGCACGAACAAGGTACGCAACTTTGTACGCTGCAATGCCGCCAGTCACTCCGACAATAATATGCTTGCCCTTGAGTGACATTATGCTTCTTCAGCGGGTGTTTCTTCTTTCTTGGCGAAGAGTTCAGTCTTTTCTTTGTACCGATAAGTCACTTTCTTATCTTTGATTTCGTCGATGGCAACCTCGGTTGCTTTCTGGCGCTTTTCAAATTCCAGGCTGATTTTGAGTTGGTCGGGATTTAACGTGACTGTCTCCACATCTTCTTCCGGTTCCGGCGTTGCGTTGAGCGCTTTCAATGTTTCGAGACGGCTTGACAGTTCGATTTTTTGTTCATCATGAATTTGACGCGCGCGTTTGGACGCTATGACAATGGCTTCATAAATATTGCCTGCCTTTTGTAAAAATTCATGAATTGCGACGGGTTTTATTGCCACGGTATTTCCTCCAAGATAAAATGATTCGTTATAAAATAATTTTTTGCATTGTTTGCCGAACGACTTCATCGACGTTCGCGATGGCGGTTTCCAAATTATCGTTCACAATTTGAACGTCAAATTTTTCTGCTTGCGCCAATTCCATTTCAGCGCGCGCCATGCGGCGTTTGACCGTTTCGGCATTTTCTGTTTTCCGATTTTCCAGCCGGCGCTGCAATTCTTCGATGCTCGGTGGTTTGATAAAAATCAATGTCGATTCGTCCGGAAAATATTTTTGAATCGACAACGCGCCTTTCACATCGATATCGAACAGCATCGTTTTGCCGGCATTCAGCGCGCGTTGAATTTCACTTTTCAACGTGCCGTACAAGTTGCCGTAAATTTCTTCCCATTCGGCAAGTTCATCGTTCTGTAAGCGTTTCTGAAATTCTTCCTTCGTCAAAAAAAAATGATCTTTGCCTTCGACTTCTGCATCGCGTTTCGGGCGAGTTGTGGCAGAAACCGAAAACAACATCTGCGGATGTCGCTGCAGAATGGCTTTCGCAATCGTCGTTTTGCCGCAGCCGCTGGGCGCGGCGATCATAATTAATTTTCCGCGCATCATTCGATATTCTGTAATTGTTCGCGAATTTTTTCCAGCTCTTCTTTTAATCCGACGACGAGATACGCAATGGTTGCGTCGTTGGTTTTGGAGCCGATCGTGTTTGCTTCGCGATTCATTTCTTGAATCAAAAAATTCAATTTGCGCCCGGCGTTTTCGTCTTTCTTCATCGCGTCGAGAAAAAATTTATTATGGCTCCGGTACCGCACACATTCTTCGGTTACATCCAACTTATCCGCAAGCAGCGCAATTTCTAATTCCAATCGATTCTGGTCGATGACAAATTTATCTTCAAGCAACAGCGCGATGCGTTCGTGAAGATTTTTTCGTTCTTCAGGAATGCGTTCTTTCGAAAGCTTCTCAATGGCATCAATCGCTTCGCTCATGTTCCCGATGCGTTCGATAAAATCTTTTTCTAATTCTTTTCCTTCTTGAACACGCATCGTGTTGAGCTGCACTAACGCTTGCTTCAATGCATCCTGCGTCAGCATCCATTCTGCTTCATCACTCTGCTCTTCGTCCAGCGGTTCGAACACTTCAGAAAAATTCAGCAAATGTTCCAACCGTACTTTCTCCGTCAGCTTCACCGACTTGCGGACATCGTTCAGCAACTTGTAATAGGATTTTGCCGCCGATGCGTTCACCTTGAGTGGAACGCTGCCGTTGGTCTCGCGTTCAATTTTAACGCCCAGATTCACGCTTCCGCGCGAAAGATACGAACGGATAATATCTTTTATTTCTTTTTCGCGCAGCGATAATTGACGCGGCAGCCGTGTCGTCAAGTCCAGATACCGGCTGTTCACGCTGCGCACTTCGACGCTCACGGTCAGCCCACCGTTTGTTACTTCCGCCCGGCCAAAGCCGGTCATGCTTGAGACCACAGATTCTCCTTTAAATAGAATTTAGCATGAAAAGGTACGGAAAAATCATGGGGCGGGCAAGACATTGTTTTGCACATTCTTTTAACGAGGCAATTCACGAGTTATCAACATTGCGATTGCTATTCCACCCTTTTTTATGGAATTTGGGTGGTGACTGTTGATAACTTTTCTGAAAAATGATAACGAATTACTATACCATAGCTCAAGTTGCCCGTGAACTGCAAGCGGCAGTTGCGGGAAAAACCATAGCGGAGCTGTTCTCACAGCAACGCGGCGAGTTAGTGATCACGTTTGCAGATTCACCGGCTGTTGCGGTAATCGGCTGCGAACCTTCCAATAATTTTATTCTTGTTCGAACAAATTATTCACGTGCGCGAAGAAATTCTTTCGATGTGTTTCCCTCGCTCCGGAATACCATCGTACACGACGTTTCCATTCATCCCAACGACCGTTCTGTAAAGTTTCAAATTTCGAACAACCGGCGGCTTCTGGTGGAATTGTTCGGATCGAAAGCCAATGCC
>DATKMP010000071.1:0-2887 GCA_035541775.1 Bacteroidota bacterium
CTTCGTGGCCAATCGTTGTATGATTAGCCATGAAGTTGATTTAATAGAAAAATTATTCTTTTACCCGAACTTTAATCTGTGTGAATGAATGCGCAGGGAACGAATACGAAAACTTGTTTCCATCAATATTCACTTCTTTCACAACAGGTTTATATTGATCCTGCTGGTCGAAGTTGAACATCTCTTTAATATCGTCGCGATTCACAACGGAAACTTCTGCTTTCCCGGAAAACTTTCCAGAAGTCGAAAGGATTTCTGCTTTGATGGCATCGTCTTTATGGCGATTCACGACATTAATATAGAGCGTTTTTGTTTCTTTGGAATACACGGACGTGACATCGAGATACGGAATGCTTTTGTATTGTTCCGTATTGAACGTATCGCATTGCACGTACGTATCGACGGCATTGCCGCGGCAGTTATTTGAAAATAATTTAAACGTATAAAACAGCGGCGTCTTGAACGTTCCTTTTTCCCGGTCGCTTCCGACTAACGATGTCATCATCGTGAAGTTCGCCATCTTGACCACATCGGCGTGGCGGATAAAAGAATTCAAACATTGCGCAATCGGCAAAACGGATTGCATATTGTTGCCGAACGATCCCCATTCATCGACCGAAATGTAAATTTGTTTTTTCTGGCGATCCAGTACTTTTACCGCATCGATTTCATCTGCCGTCACGCGGATCTTTTCTTCAAAATCCATCGCGCCTGCACCCATCACGTCGTAATAACTTCTGGAAAATCCTTCCCAGTAGCGATGGATGGAAAGATAATCGATGGAATCGCCGAGCGCAGCCAACACTTTTCTGTTCCAATCGATCCACTGATTCGTCGGATCGATGTTCGAAGAACCGGACGCAACTAACTTAATCGATTTATCGACAGACCGCATCGCTTTAATTGCTTCCTGCGCAATGCGGATATATTCGTCCACCGTTTTGTGTCCCAGTTCCCACGGTGTTCCGTCCACTTCATTTCCTAAATCCCAGATTTTTGCGTTGTACGGTTCCGGATGTCCGTTCTTCGCACGCAAATCGGAAAAATACGTGCCTTTCGGATAATTACAATATTCCACCCAGTAACATGCGTTCATAATATTGTCCAATCCAAGATTGACGCAGACAACATTTTCGCTGCCGATGGATTTGTTGAGTGCAAACCATTCATCCGTGCCGACGTGATTATTATCGGTGCCGCCCCATGCAAGATTGATGCGCGATGGGCGTTGCTCTTTGGGACCGATGCCGTCCTGCCAATTGTATCCCATCACATAATTTCCGCCCGGC
This sequence comes from Bacteroidota bacterium, assembly GCA_035541775.1. Classification (GTDB taxonomy): domain Bacteria; phylum Bacteroidota; class Ignavibacteria; order UBA10030; family UBA10030; genus DATKMP01. The sequence continues at coordinate 1,290 of DATKMP010000071.1, forward strand.
CAGCGCATATCGGCAATCTGCAATTCTTTCATCGCATCGATATAATCTTTTCGGAAGCCGTCTTGATTCGCAAGCGGCGATGACGGATCGTACAAATTTCCGTAGAGCGTGTTGAAGCTGACCGAATCCGGCAACCCCATTCGTTTTCCGCTGAAGTGAATCGGTTCCATAAAGACGCCGTAAATTTTTGGATCGATGGCGCCGGTAGTGCGGTCGATATCGATTTTAATTTTTGCTGTTTGAGAAAACGAAATTGTGAGATATGTGGCAATGAGGAGGGGAATAAGAACAAAGATTTTTTTCATGGTATGTTCCTTTAATTTAAATTATCGTGACAAGGTCTGGCTTGCAAGAATGAATCCATAAAAGCTACTTACATTTATTTTGAATGGCAACAGATAAATTGTATTATTTACACCTATTGCAGTGAAGAGGACCAATGAGTCATGTGTAGCACCAGCAGTGGCATTTGATAAAAATAATTATGACATTTCTGAATCTTCGCCAACAAAAGTTTTTTGACGATACGTTTTTTCCGGGAGAAGGATTGTTGTGATAAAAGAAACCGAGTCTAAAGTCGATGAGTCATTGAGTCTTTGAGTATAGAGCCAATAAGCAATGAAATTGGCAATGTTAAAAGAAAAAAATGAAAAGATAGACTGGTATAAATGATTTAACATTATGCGAGTTGTTTTGCTGAATATTTTATTATGTTCTGTAATCCTTGTTCAGAATTCTGAAGCTCAACATGGTTCTATTCGTGGTACTATAATCTCTGCAGTCGATAGTCTTCCTATCGAAGAATGCATCGTCGCTTTGACGTGGTCGCATTTAATTTCGTCATCCGATTCACTCGGCCGTTATCGAATAGATAGTATTCCTTTTTCTCAATATCATCTTACAATATTGGGACCCGGTTATATAACCGTCGATACAGAAATAAAAATTTGTTATCCGGAGCCAATAATCATTGACCGTATTCTTAAAGTTGATCATGATACGTTGCATGCAGAAAAAGATATAAAGCATCAAATCCCGAAATTATTTCTGGCGGGTGGGATTGTACCTATCGTTTATTCGGATGATACCTTATTCGAAAATAAATTTAAAATACGCTATTATGATTTTGGAGATACGCCACCGGCAGATGCGATCATCCGAAAATATAATCGCACGATTTTTAACTATTTAGATTATAAATACGGAACAGAGTGGCGTTCTTTCGTTCGAAAAGACGTGTTGTTCTTAAAATGATTTCGCTGAAGAGAAAAATACTTTCTCAAACGAAATGAAAATGTTTAAAGAATTTCGATAAAGGAAATTTATCTATGCCCGAACAAATTCTCTATCAAGACCGGTTAATAGAACCGTAAGCAACAGAAAAAAATTTCAAGAGAAAGGATATCTTGCATGTCCATAAAGCAAAACGAACAAGGAGATTTACGAACGTGGATTTATCACCTTGTTACAGAAAAAGATTTTCTTGCTCAGGCGAAGAACGAACAATATCTTCCGGCCGGATTCAAGGATTTTGGATTTGTGCATTGTGCGCTGGAAGCATCCGTTGTTGCTGTCGCCAATGATTATTATGCACAAGT
>DATKMP010000072.1:0-3101 GCA_035541775.1 Bacteroidota bacterium
TGAGAAAGCCCTTCGCTCTAATCGCAATAGGATGCGCGATGTTGGCAGTTTCGTTCGTCGGTTGTTCCAACAAGCCATCGGATGAAGAATTGAAACAACTGAACGATTTAAAAGCGGAAGTCACTTCTCTGGAAAAGGGAATTGCGGACCGCGAATCAGAAAAAGTTGCATTGTTGAAATCGATTGCCGATAAAGATGCGCAATTGACACAATGTTCAAAAGATCGAGATGCTCTTCAAGCAAAAATGAAGAGCGCACAATAATGGGAACCAACAGGAGATCAGAAAGATGAAAACAGTATTGAGAATGAGTCTGATGATGGTGCTTGTTGGCGTGATGAGTGCAGTTGCATTCGCCCAGCAAGAACAACAGATGACGAAAGAAGAATGGCAAAAGCAGGTTACAGAGTTAACGGCAAAGCGTTCTGATTTAAAAAATAAACTTGATGTAATCACCAAAGAAGTTGCCGATTTGCAAAAACAAGATGCCGATAAAGCACAAGCATTGAAACAATGCCAGGATGCATTAGCGGCCTTGCAAGGAACACAAGAAGCACCGTTCGTTGCATTGCTTGACCAAATCGATGCAAAGTTGAATGAACTTTCACGATTGTCGAATCAAGATTTGTTTGCGCGCAAAGCAGAATTAGATTCTGTGCAAGCATGGATTAACGTTGCCAATAAGCAGCCGATCAGTGCAATACAAAAATACGCCGATCGCTTAAAAGATCAGCAAGCGCGTCTTGATGCGTTGCGCAAAACGTTAGAACAAATTATTGCCAGCGGCGAAGCCACGCCAACCTACACCGTGGGAACGTGGGCGAAAGACCGTGATTGTTTGTGGAACATTGCAAAGAAACCAAAAATCTATGACAATCCGTTTTTGTGGCCAAAAATCTGGCAGGGCAATCGCGACCAAATTAAAAATCCGGATGTCATTCAACCGGGACAAAAGTTAAAGATTCCGCCGAAAGCAGATTTGACGAAACAAGAAAAATCTGCGCTGCGGAAGTATTGGGCCAAGAAGCAAGCGAAAGCTGCTGCTGCACCGGCACAACCATAAGGAGTCAGTCACGCCACGTGAGCGTGTACATACTTATTAATTTCTCAAACGCCCTTGCGATAGCGAATGCTGTCGAAGGGCGTTTGTCATTATTTGTGGAGTAAAACGAAAAATTGACGGAAAAGAAAATCACACTTGCTGGAGTGGATATTGTTCAGTTGTTGGGATTTAACGACGCGCACCTTCAAATGCTGGAAGAAAAGTTTGATGCGGCGCTGACAGTTCGGGGCGAGCAGTTAAGTATTCGCGGAACAACGGCTGAAGTAACTAAAATCGAAAAAGTAGTCAATGAACTGATTTATGTCTTGAATAAAAACGGCAACCTTACGCCCAACGATGTCGATACTGTGATCGATCTTGTGACTGTCAACGGTTCGCTGCCGGATGTTCCCGCCCAAAGTTCTGAAAACAGCGGCGATGCTGCGCTACTTTACACCAAAGCAGGCATCATCAAAGCGCGCACACCAGGGCAAAAAAAATATATTCGTCAAATTTTAGAGAATGATATTGTGTTTGCCATCGGGCCTGCAGGAACAGGGAAAACGTACCTCGCTGTCGCGATGGCAGTTGCTGCGTTGAAGAATCGCGACGTGACGAGAATTATTTTGACACGCCCAGCGGTGGAAGCAGGAGAAAGCTTAGGATTTTTACCGGGCGATTTCCGTGAGAAGATCGATCCTTATTTGCGCCCGTTGTATGACGCATTGGATGACATGCTCTCGGCAGAAAAATTGCGAAGTTATATCGAAAAACGGATTGTGGAGATTGTACCGCTTGCGTATATGCGCGGGCGAACGCTGCATAATGCGTTTGTCATTTTAGACGAAGCGCAAAATGCTACCGCGATGCAGATGAAAATGTTTTTGACACGGCTTGGAACAAATTCCCGAGCAATCATCACGGGCGATGTAACGCAAATCGATCTGCCGACGAAAGCGACCTCCGGCTTGGTACAGATACAAGATGTGCTCAACGTGGTGCAAGGAATTTCGTTTTGCTATTTTGACAAGAACGATGTGGTACGCCACCGGCTGGTAAAAGATATTATCGAAGCGTACGATAAGTACCATGAGAACGGTCCGGTGGAAAAAAAGAATTCAGCCCTTCCCTCGCCGAACTGATTTCTTGTGCTGGTTCCAGATTGCATCCAATTCATCCAGCGGCACCGAACCGATTTTTTTATTTCGTCGTTTTAATTCCTCTTCGATTTTGTTGAAACGTTTTGTGAATTTATCCGTCGCTGCTTTCAATGCAAATTCCGAATTCACACCGATAAAACGGGCGTAATTCACTAACGAAAACAAAATATCGCCAAATTCTTCTTGAATGTGCTTTGGCTTCTTGCTGCGTTCGGCGTGCATAAGTTCGTTCATTTCTTCTTCGACTTTTTTCCACACGTCCTTTTTATTGTTCCAATCGAATCCAACTTTCGACGCTTTTTCCTGAATCCGATGTGCGCGCATTAACGCCGGCATGTTTTTGGGAACGCCATCCAGCACCGAACGCCGCCCTTCCGTTAATTTGATTTGCTCCCAGTTGCGCAAAATATCGTTGGTGCCCGACACTTCAACATTGCCGAACACATGCGGATGGCGCCGGATCATTTTCTCGGTGATCGACTCAATCACATCGTCAATCGTAAATTGTTGTTCTTCTTCTGCCATAACGGAATGAAGCACGATATGCAGTAAAATGTCGCCCAGCTCGCACTGCAATTCATCAAATCGATGTTCATCGATGGATTCAATTGCTTCGTACGTTTCTTCGATCAAACTGTGGCGAATGGATTCGTGCGTTTGCTCGCGGTCCCACGGGCATTCTTTTCGTAATCGTCGCACGATGCCGACGAACGCTTGAAAGTTTTCTTCGTGGGTGCGTTGTCTGGATTTTATTTTTTTCATTTTTATCGGGAACAAGGAAAGAGCATGCGGTTGTTACTTTTCGTTTTTTGCGTCGAATTCCGAAAGCTTGCCGTCTTTAAGTTGTATGATCCGTGCAGGATATTTTCGAACCAAATCATAATTATGTGTTGCCATTAA
>DATKMP010000073.1:0-11901 GCA_035541775.1 Bacteroidota bacterium
TGGCGGATATATCCACGGCGGCATTTATCACAGTCAAAACATCGAGGCATTTTTTGCGCACATTCCCGGATTGCGAATTGCATTTCCCTCCAATGCCGCGGATGCAAAAGGATTGTTGAAAGCTGCGATTCGCGGCGATGATCCCGTAATTTTCATGGAACACAAAGGATTGTATCGCCAGGGATATGCAGCGTCTCCAGAATCGGATGAAGATTATGTGCTGCCGTTTGGTATTGCCGCTGTGCGCCGTGAAGGAACGGATGTATCGATTATGACGTACGGCGCGATGGTTCAGCAATCGTTGGAAGCAGCACGAACTATGGAAGCGCAAGGGATAAGTATTGAAGTGATCGATTTACGAACGCTCAATCCGTTGGATGAAGAAGCGATATATCGTTCAGTAAAAAAAACAAATCGTGTTGTTGTAGTGCACGAAGATACGCTGACGGCCGGTTTTGGTGCTGAACTTGTTGCTTTAATTATGAAAAATTGTTTTGAATATCTCGATGCGCCGGTGGTTCGTGTCGCCGCCCTCGATGTGCCGGTGCCGTACAGCCCGCCGCTGGAAGATGCGATGCTGCCGAACAAAAATAAAATTCTTCATGCCCTTAACGAACTGCTTACATTTTAGGAAGATCGATGCGCGTTGAAATTGTAATGCCGAAGATGGGAGAAAGTATTCAGGAAGGAACGATTCTGCGATGGGCAAAAACGGTGGGCGAGAAAATCGCAAAAGATGAAACCCTGTTAGAAATAAGCACCGATAAAGTCGATTCAGAAATTCCGTCGCCGGTCTCAGGAATTCTTGCAAAAATATTCGCGCGTGAACATGCGACGGTTTCTGTCGGAACCGCCATTGCTATTATTGAAACGGATAACGCTGTGTCGATATCCGAACCCGCATTGTCGGAAGAGGAGAATGGTTCCACGAACCAGAGTGACGTTCCAATTTCCATCCAGCATAAAACAATATCGAAATCGGAGCGGCAGCGTTTTTATTCTCCGCTCGTCCGTTCGATTGCCAAACGGGAAAATATTTCTGAAGAAGAATTAAATCGCGTTCTCGGTTCGGGAATCAATCGCCGTGTTACGAAAAACGATCTTCTTGCGTATCTTCAGCAGCGTGCGGCTTTGCTCGGAACTTTACGCGAATTCACGCTGAAAAAATCTAACAGAGAAGAATTGCTGAAAAAATATCCTGCGCCTTGGTATGAAGTTACGAAGATGACGAATGTGCAGCAAAAAATGGCGGAACACATGCTGCGCAGCGTGGCAACATCGCCGCATGTGACGGTGGTTGATGAAGCGGATGTGACGGAGATTGTCCGTTATCGACAGCGCACGGCCAAAGAGTTTGAAGCGAACTATGCAACGAAGATGACCTTCACGCCGTTCTTTGCATCGGCTGTCGTGAAAGCCGTTAAAGATTTTCCGATTGTGAATAGTTCGTTGGAAGGCGATACGATTATTTTCAAAAAGTTTATTCATCTTGGGATTGCCGTCGCATCGCCAGCCGGCTTGCTGGTGCCGACCATAAAAAATGCGGAATCGAAAACAATCGTTGAACTTGCACGATCTATTAACGATATTGCAGAGAGAGCACGATTAAAAAAAATACTGCCGGATGAATTGTTCGATGGCACTTTTTCGATTACAAATTACGGCGTCTTTGGAAATATGATCGGTACGCCGATTATCAATCAACCGCAGGTCGCGATTCTTGGCACCGGCGCCATCAAGAAACGTCCGGTGGTCGTGACGGATGCGAACGGCAACGATGAGGTTGCCATCCGTTCCATGGTTTATGTAACGCTGTCGTTCGATCATCGTGTGATCGACGGTGAAACCGGCGGAAAATTTTTGGCAGCAGTGAGACGATACTTGGAACATTTTGATTTTGAGCGATACTAAAACATGAATACAAACGATGTCGTACCATCGACAAAGGCGCAACCGCATGTGCGCAGGCCGGACTGGCTGAAAGTGCGTATTCCGGGCGGCGACGAGTTTTCACGCATCGACCATCTGATGCGGACAAAAAAATTGCACACCGTGTGCGAAGAAGCGCGCTGTCCGAATATGGGAGAATGTTGGAAATTAGGTACTGCAACTTTCATAATTCTTGGCGATATTTGTACAAGGTCATGCGGTTTTTGCGCGGTCAAAACCGGACGTCCGGAGTTCGGATTGGACTGGGATGAGCCGCGGCGCGTGGTGGAAGCGATCGAGTCGATGAAGGTTCGACACGCAGTCATCACGTCGGTCAATCGCGATGAACGCAGCGATGGCGGAGCGCCGATATTTGCAGCGACGATTCGCATGATTCATGAACGTGTAGCGGATTGTAAAGTCGAAGTGCTGATTCCTGATTTTAAAGGAAGCAAAGAAGCACTGAGCATTGTGCTCGATGCAAAACCGGATATTCTGAATCACAATCTGGAAACGGTGCCGCGTTTGTATCGAACGGTTCGTCCGCAGGCAAATTACCAGCAGTCGCTGGAAGTGCTGGAACGTGCAAAACAATACGGCGCTGTAACGAAAACCGGAATGATGCTCGGCATCGGTGAAACGACCGATGAAGTGATTGCCGTGATGAACGATGCACGCGCTGTTGGCTGCGATATTCTGACGCTTGGACAATATTTGCAGCCGACCCAAAATCATTTGCCGATTGACCGGTATGTGCATCCTGATGAATTTCGGATGTTGAAAGAACAGGGACTAACAATGGGATTCCGCCATGTGGAATCCGGGCCGCTGGTGCGCAGTTCGTACCACGCGGCAGGACAGGTATAGAAACTATGATTGCAAAATATGGGTACGATGTTTTTTTTACGATCGCTGCGATTTGTGTTGTTCTGATTGTACTGGCGGTTTTATTCGTTGATCCCAAACTACCTCGCTATTCGCTCATCGTTGTAGCGTTTTTGTTTTTTGGATTTACCGTCTACTTCTTTCGTGACCCCGACCGTGGTACTCCGAAAGGCGACACATTAGTCATTGCACCGGCAGATGGTAAAGTGATCAGCATTAAAAAAATAGAGGAAAAAGAATTTTTCCAAAGCGAGGCATGGCAGGTTAGTATTTTTATGTCGCCGCTCAATGTGCATGTCAACCGCAATCCTATTTCGGGAATTGTACGCCATACACGTTATGTGAAGGGAGAATATTTTGCCGCCTTCGAAGATAAAGCTTCCGAGCGCAACGAACAGATGATTGTGGGGCTGGAAGGCAACCATGGAAAAATACTGTTTAAACAAATTGCGGGCTTTGTTGCTCGAAGAATTGTTTGTACCTTACAGGTAGGCGATTCTGTGAAAGCGGGCGAACGTTTTGGTATGATCAAGTTCGGTTCCCGCGTCGATGTGTTTCTCCCGGTCACGGCGACCGTGAACGTCAACCGTGGCGATGTAACGCGTGCCGGAGAAACCGTGCTGGCAGAATTTTCCGGCAAATAAAGTTGAAGAAAGAAAATATATGAAAATTACGAGGGCGGTTGTCCCAAGTCTTTTTACGATTCTGAATGCATTCTGCGGATTTTTATCGATTATTCAAACCAGTCAAGGCAATATTCATCTCGCGGGATGGTTTATTCTGCTCGCAGCGATTTTTGATTCGCTCGATGGCGTGATGGCGCGCATCACCAAGTCGTGCAGCCAGTTTGGCGTCGAATTAGACTCTTTATCTGATGTTGTTTCTTTCGGCGCGGCGCCTTCGTTTATGGTGTATGTTGCTTATTTGAATACGCTTGGCACGCTGGGCGTGATGATTGCGGCGCTGCCGCTGGCGATGGGTGCCATTCGTCTTGCACGGTTCAATGTGCAGCTTGTAGGATTCGATAAAGATTATTTTAACGGGTTACCGATACCGATGCAGGCAATTACCGTGTGCGCATTCTTGCTTGAGTTTTCTACCGATCACTCTGCAATGTCGCCGATCAATGCAAACGCTCTGGCGATTTTGGTTATCGTGCTTTCGTTGTTGATGGTCAGCCATGTAAAATACGATACGCTGCCGAAAATTTCGAAGAAACAAATTGTTGCCCATCCATGGAAAGTGGTCAGTATAGTAATAGCGGCGCTGATTGTTCTTTTTTCCCGAGGGCATTTCTTGTTTTATATGTTGATGTGTTTCATTGCGTTTGGTATTATTCGTTCGATGATTGTGTGGTTTAAAAAATCCATCTTAAAAATCCAAACGGTACCGACGGAACAAAGTGAATTATCCAGTATTGACTTATAGGAGCTTATGGTGTTTCATTCAAAAGTTGTTGTCACTCTTCGCAAATCGATTCTTGATCCGCAGGGAAAAGCTGTGGAACAAGGGTTGCATTCTATGGGATATCAATCCGTGGAAAATATTCGGATGGGAAAACATGTTGAGTTCGATGTCGATGTAGCAACGCAATCAGAGGCAGAGCAAGTCGTGAAAGAAATTTCTACGAAACTGCTATCCAACCCTGTCATGGAAGATTTTACGTTCACTCTTGATACCAAAAAGCGGTAAGGTGCACTGTGCGTAAAATAAAATTTGGCGTCGTTGTTTTTCCCGGATCCAATTGCGACCACGATGCACATTATGCGGCTGGCGAAGTGATGGGACAGGATGCGCGATTGATCTGGCATAAAGAATCATCGATCGGCGACGTGGATGTTGTGATTTTACCGGGAGGATTTTCATACGGCGATTATTTGCGCTGCGGCGCGATTGCCCGATTTTCTCCCGTGATGCAAGATGTCGTTCGGTTTGCGAACAACGGCGGAATGGTGATCGGTATTTGCAACGGATTTCAAGTCCTCACAGAAGCCGGGTTGCTGCCCGGTGTTTTGCTGCAGAATCGTTCCTTGCAATTTATCTGCAAGTATCTTCACCTTCGTGTGGAAAATGCTGAAACAAATTTTACCAGTACGTGCAAACAGGGTGAAGTGCTGGAAATTCCCATTGCGCACGGCGAAGGAAATTATTTTACCGATCCGGATACGTTAAAACGATTGGAAGATCATCATCAGATTGTGTTCCGATATTGTGATGCTTCGGGAATTGTAAATGACGAAGCGAATCCCAACGGATCGCTCAACAACATTGCAGGAATCATTAATGAGCAAGGTAATGTGCTGGGAATGATGCCGCATCCAGAACGCGTTGCCGATCCTGCGCTGCGTCACACAGACGGCAAAAAGATTTTCGAGTCGATTATTCAAAACTTTATTCATGTTACAGTTTAAGGAGTTACTACAATGGGCAGTATTGGTGGTCCAGAACTATTTCTTATTTTACTCATCATCGTTATCCTCTTCGGAGCAAAAAAATTGCCTGAGCTTGCACGCGGCCTCGGTGAAGGAATTCGTGAGTTTCGCAAAGCAGCGCGCGATGTTCAGGATGAATTAGAAAAAGATCCCAAAAAACTTGACGAGAAAAAAGAAACGAAATCATAGTTATTCATTCTATCTAACAACTTCATGCGAACGTACGATGCCATTCACGCAGAGCTTGAATCCGGTCGAGCAAGCTGCGAGAGTATTACGAGTGAATATTTAGCAGCGATTGAGAAAACAAAATCTCTCAATGCGCTTCTTGCTGTTTTTCCTGAACGATCGTTAGAACAAGCGCGCGTGGTGGATAAGAAACTGCAAAGCGGCAATGCCGGTTCGCTGGCCGGCATGGTGATGACGATAAAAGATGTCATTTGCATCCAAGATGCGCAGGTTACGTGCGGATCCAAAATTCTTGAAAATTTTTCATCCTTGTATGATGCAACAGTCATCGAAAAACTCCGTGCTGCCGATGCGATTGTTGTCGGTAAAAACAATATGGATGAATTTGCCATGGGTTCCTCCACAGAAAATTCTGCTTTTGGCCGCGTTAAACATCCGCTGGATGAATCGCGTGTTCCGGGCGGGTCCAGCGGCGGCTGCGCGGTTGCTGTTGCAGCGGGAATGTCCACCACATCCCTCGGATCGGATACCGGCGGTTCGATTCGTCAGCCGGCTTCGTTTTGCGGCGTCGTCGGATTGAAACCGACATACGGAAGAGTTTCGCGGTTCGGTCTGGTTGCATACGCATCGTCGTTCGATACAATCGGTCCATTTGCTTTAACGACCAAAGACGTTGCACGCGTGTTGCACGTGATTGCCGGATATGATGCGAAAGATTCTACGTCGGCAAACGTTCCTGTTCCGAATTTTCTTTCTGCGCTCGACAAAAATATCCAAGGACTGCGTGTCGGTATTCCCAAAGAATATTTTGATAAAGCACTTGATGGCGAAATTCGTCAGGCAATTGAAACGAAGATCGATGTTTTGAAAAGCAACGGCGCCGAGATTATAGAAGTATCGCTTCCACACACAGAATACACCATCGCTGTTTATTACATTCTTGCGACGGCCGAAGCGTCTTCGAATCTTGCGCGATTCGATGGCGTGCGTTACGGTTATCGGTCGGAAGAAGTTCATGACTTGCAGGAGATGTACGTGAAATCGCGCAGTCAAGGATTTGGCTCAGAAGTGAAACGCCGTATTATGCTGGGAACGTACGTCCTTTCGTCGGGATATTACGATGCATATTACCGCAAAGGGCAAAAAGTTCGCCGTTTAATTAAACAAGACTTTGACCAAGCATTTCAACAAGTCGATTGTTTAATTACGCCGACGGCACCATCGACGGCGTTTAAGGCCGGAGAAAAAGCAAACGATCCTCTGCAAATGTATCTGTCGGATATTTATACCACATCGGCAAACCTTGCAGGCATTCCGGGCATCAGTATTCCATGCGGCAATGATTGTCAAGGACTACCGATTGGCTTACAGATTCTTGGACCGCAATTCGGTGAAGAAACCATTTTGCGTGTTGCTGATTTTTTGGAACCGAATTTCTGAAATTGTCAATCACAGAAAATAATTTCTATCATCAATCCAACGATCATTAAACACAAGGAGTGGGTATGAGCATTCTCGTTGATAAAAATACTCGTCTTGTTGTTCAGGGGATTACCGGCGGCGAAGGGACGTTTCACACCAAACAAATGCTGGAATACGGTACCAATGTCGTTGCCGGTGTGACGCCGGGAAAAGGTGGTACATCATACAATGGCAACGAAAAAGATTCGTTTCCGAAATCAATTCCGGTCTTCAATACTGTTCGCGAAGCAGTGGAAAAACAACAAGCGAATGCATCCGTTATTTTTGTTCCCGCAGCATTTGCCGCCGATGCAATTTTAGAAGCGGCAGAAGCCGGCGTCCAGTTTATTGTCGCCATCACCGAAGGAATTCCGCCTGCCGACATGGTGAAGGTGTACGAGTTTGTTCAGAAAAAAAATGTGCGGTTAATTGGCCCAAACTGCCCGGGTGTTATTACGCCGGGTGTGGCGAAGATTGGTATTATGCCGGGCTTCATTCATAAACCAGGACGTGTCGGCGTTATATCGCGCAGTGGAACATTGACGTATGAAGCTGTTGCCCAGCTTTCCCAGCGCGGCATCGGTCAATCGACATGCGTGGGAATTGGCGGCGATCCGATTATTGGCACACGATTTCTCGATGCAATCAAATTATTCAACGCAGACAAAAAAACTGATGCGATCGTGATGATCGGCGAGATCGGTGGATCAGCAGAAGAAGAAGCCGCTGCATTTATCAAAAAAAATGTAAAGAAACCCGTGATCGGATTTATCGCCGGACAAACTGCTCCGCCGGGAAGAAGGATGGGACATGCAGGCGCCATTATTTCCGGCGGTAAAGGAACTGCCGCCGAGAAAATGCAAACCATGCGGAAAGCGGGAATTATTGTTGTCGAGAATCCGGCGGTGATCGGTGAAGCGGTGGAGAAGGCGTTGAAGAAAAAAACTGTAGCAAAAAAAAGACGCACCGGTTCGAAGAAACAGACAAAAAATAAATCTGCAAGAAAAATTTTTAAGAAAAAAAAATAGCGTACCATTAGTCAGAATGAAAGGATACATGGTGTATGGCCGTCGAACGAACATTAGCAATCCTCAAACCGGATTGTGTCCGCAAAAATTTACAAGGTGAAGTTCTTAGGCGAATTCAAAAAGCGGGATTCAAAGTATTGGGTTTTAAACAGATTCGATTGACCAAAGCTTCGGCGGGAGAATTTTACGCTGTGCACCGAGGCCGTCCATTTTACGAAGGTCTTGTGGAATTTATGACGAGCGGCCCATGCGTTCCCATTGCATTAGAAAAAGAAAATGCGGTTGCCGATTATCGCACATTGATCGGTGCGACAGATCCCAAAGATGCAGCGGAAGGTACCATTCGCAATTTATTTGCCGACAACAAAGGCGAGAATATTGTGCACGGTTCCGATTCGCCGGAAAACGGAATTCGCGAAGTTGCATTTTTCTTTTCCGAAGCAGAATTAGTGTGATTGATGATGAAAGAAAAAAGGTAAATCGATCAGCCAAAAATCACTAAATCGTAAATCATCAAATCGAGCTTTCTTCATGTCTCTTCACAAGTGGAAAAAACTTTCTCAAACGCTCGTTGTTAAAAATCCATGGTGGGAATATCGTAAAGACGAAACCCAATTGCCGAACGGCAGCCCCGGCGTCTATCATTATGTGCATACCAACGGTGCATCGATGATTGTGCCGGTTCTTGATGATGGCCGGTTGATGGCGGTGAAGCAATATCGTTATCTCAATGAGAGAGAGAGTCTCGAATTTCCATGCGGCGGCGTGAAAGATGGACAGACGTTCGAACAAACTGCCGTTCAGGAATTACAGGAAGAAGCCGGATTTCTTTCCGGCGATTTGACGTTGGTCGGAACATTTAATCCATATAATGGAGTAACAGATGAATTCTGCAATGTGTATCTTGCCCGTGCACTTACGTCCGTTCCTCCAAAACCGGACGAGACTGAAGAATTTGAACGGTTGATATTGCTGCCGGAACAAATCGACGATAAAATTTCTCAAGGAGAAATTTGGGACGGAATGACGATCGTGGCATGGGCCTTGGCAAAAAATTATTTGTAACGGTTGTAACATATCGCAACTCGTGATGTTGCTCTCAAGTTAACAATGGCGCTCCTTTATCATTGGCTGACCGATTTATTTCATCGAACATCTATCCGTGTCTGTTTGTTGCTGGAAACATGTCTGCTTGTGTTTGTTTTGGTCGGGGTCACCAAATCTACCACACAGCTTGAAACAATCAATTTCTTCGGCTATAAATTTCCCACCATATCCATCGGAACCTTGAAATCTGTTGAAGTACTGTTGTTGATGATTTTCCATCAATCGAAGCTGTGGATTTTATTTATCGGTCTTATCGGCGTATCCGGTTTTATCGGAAGTAATCTGCAATCGCCTCAAATAGAAATGTTGTTAGTTTGTCCGGTACCACGATGGAAATTAATCCTTTCGCAATATGTTGCATCGGTGTTCATGTTTTCTCTTTGCGTTGTGTACTTGTGCGGCAGCATCTGGCTGATGATCGGTGTGAAGGTGGGTGTGTGGCATATGGGCTTTCTTGTTGGAAGTGTGTTCTTGTGCTTCGCTTATAGTTTTTGTCTTCCGTTTTTCATTTGGCTTATAGTTTGGTCCAAAAAACCATGGTTTGCTCTTCTTATCTTTTATGCCTATTGCTATATTTCTTCCGGGTTAGAATTTCGTTCAGAAGTATTTTACTCCCTCTGGAACAATCAACTCTATCATTGCCTCATCGATCTTCTTTATTTTGGATTGCCGCAGCTCGACGGCATGCTTGCCGATGCTTCGGAGAGCGTGTGGCAACCGGATTTTTGGCAAGCTCTGTTTTCCTTGCCGGTGCATCATTATTTATGGTCGCTCGCTATTGGAAGCTGTTACCTCATTTTTGCGAATATCATTTTTACAAAGAATGATTATTAAGAATAGAGTATTTGTAGAAACGAATGTCCGTTGTGCCGATTAATGATATATTTTTGCAACTATTATACGGCACGGTATATGTGCGAATCAAGATGATGTCTTCGAATATCGTTCAATAAAATGAATGAAGTAGGCACTTGACTTTTTCTGTAGAATACAATATACTACGGACAAAGTTTTGAGAAAGTACAAAAGAAATTTATGAACACTGGGCAAATGATGCTTACCGCTTGTGCCTTGATGCTGCTTGGTGCAACGATCTTCACCGTCAACAAAAATAATGTGCAACAGGGCACGATCTTGCGGCAAACGGAAGTGGGAATTTATGCGGTTTCTCTTGCCACCAGTTATGTTGAAAAAGCATCGAATTTAAATTTCGATGAATATACCGTCACCAATATGATTTCGAATGGATCGACAACAAACTTAACTGCGCCAGGTTCATTAGGAATTGAAACATCCAATATCGGACCCTATGGTGCAGAAAAAGCGAATGTCGATAGTACCTTTGATGATTTTGACGATTACAATAAATTCACGAAACTCGATACTGTCAAAGGCGCGGATGTCTTTAAAGACACCATTGTCGTCAGTTACTGTGATACAGCAGGTGTCATTCAACCATCGACAAAAACTTTTTATAAACGCATGGATGTCAAAAC
The DNA here is from genome assembly GCA_035541775.1 of Bacteroidota bacterium. GTDB lineage: Bacteria > Bacteroidota > Ignavibacteria > UBA10030 > UBA10030 > DATKMP01. The sequence goes on from DATKMP010000073.1 coordinate 10,528, forward strand.
ATGGGGAACAGTGACAAGAAGTGCTTTCGAAGGCACAACAAATTCAACAAGCGGAACTGACACCGTTAAACTTTCATATATTTTCAGCTATCTCTATAAAATATAATTTCTATGGGAAGTTCAACAATACTTGATATCATAGGATCATTCTTCGTCGGAGGATTGCTGCTGGTTTCATGTCTTCAATTAAAATTAGGCACAACAGAAAATCAGTTTGTTTATAATAGCAGCGTCAACCTTCAAGTAAATCTTGTTACCTTGACGACAAGAATGGAAGATGATTTTAGAAAAATTGCCTATTGCCAAAATGCTGAAATAACGCCCGCAGCAAACGCGGTGCTTTTTGCCGATACTTCTACATTTCGTTTTAAAGGCGATATGAACAATGATGGGACGATGGACTCATTAGAGTATAGTTTTGGGAACACGTATGTGCCTGGCAATACACGTATTAAAGCGATTGTACGAAAATATTGGGCAGGATCATCGACTGCTGTGGTGGATAGTTTCAAGGTCGGCGCGACACAAATGTTCTTTCGCTATAAAACAGCTAACACCGATAGTTCCATCCTAACGACTCCTGTTAATTTACAGCAGAAAGCTATTGGTGTAATAGATCTTTCTATTTCCTTAGAAAGTCCAAGCCGTATTATTGACACGAGTCATTCATTTATTCAAGATACGTCGCTTTATAAAGTGTACTGGCGACAGTTTAGAGTTGTGGGAAAAAATCTACTTTACCGATAAAATGATTAGGGTTGCGTCATGGGAAAAATGAGTTTGATACTGGTGGTTGGTTTTAACATTATCTTTATGGCCATGGGATTCAACTTATCTGGCATTGCAAGTCATTCCTATAAAAATTATTCAAATTATTATACTGTCGAACAAGCGCAATTTTTGGCAGAGAGTGCAGCGAATGTTGCAATCGGTTCATTGTATCAAAACAACACTTGGCTCTTAAACGATACAACGACAAAAACACATAATCTGGAAGGGGGCCAGTATACATTTAAAGCAGTTCGGACGACTCCTAATGGACAACAGTATGTTACTTTCTATATTAGTGCAACTTATGGAAGTATGAAGGACAGCACTATCGTTGTTTGTAATGTACCACAGTATAGTAGTTTTGCTATGTATTCTTGCTATGATAATGGCATAAGTTGGGTATCGAACGAAGTTTGCAATGGGAAATTGCATGCGGATAGTATTCTTTATATCGATGGTAATCCGACCTTTAATGGATATGTGACAGTTGGCAATGGCATTTCTTCAACGAAAGGATCTAATCCTACCTATAAATATGGATCTCCACAAGTAGGTCAAAAATTAGGATGGGTCAATAATTTTAATTCTGTAACGGCGGTCACG
>DATKMP010000074.1:0-4033 GCA_035541775.1 Bacteroidota bacterium
CAATGGATTCAAAACGGGCGGATGCGATGCTGATTCGACGGGCAATAAAAAATTGAAACATAATATGGTTTTAAAAAAATGCCTCAGTTTCTATAATAAGGCAAAAGGATTTGATCAGAACCATAATCGCGGTTCAGTCACGATGTATAACTGCACGGCATTTAATAACGGGAATGGATCTGGCACCGCAGGAGATCAATACAATTTTGCATTTCCTGAAACGCTTGCGACTTCTTTGGGAAAAGTGTTGACCGTCGAAAATTGCATTTCATTCGGTTCCAATTATGGAGTGCAGTTGTGCCCGGGACCGACACCGGTGGTGGTGGCAACCAACAGCTGGTCTGATTCTTCGACCTATCCAACAGGCGTCACTTCTGCAACGACCACAGACTTTATTAGTATAGACACAGCGGGTGTCCGAGGACAACGGAACGCCGATGGAAGTCTTCGGGAAATTAATTTTATGCACCTTGCAGCAGGCAGTCATTTTATTGATGCTGGGACCGATATTGGTTTGCCGTATAACGGATTGAAACCTGACTTAGGATGTTTTGAAAGTGATTATCCAGCCACCAGCATCAAAGAAAATAATGAATCGAATCCTCATATGTTTCAACTTTACCAAAATTATCCCAATCCTTTTAACCCCAGCACGGAAATAAAATTTTATTTGTCGTCTCCGAGTTTTGTGTCAGTCAATGTTTATAATCTTCTTGGACAGAATGTTGCCGCACTTGTTCATGAAATGAGGCAAGCGGGGAATTATGTTGTCCAATGGAATGCTTCTCAAATGGCCAGCGGTGTGTACTTTGTTCGACTATCAGCGATTACTGGTAATGGTACCGTGTCGACACTGACACGAAAAATGATGTTTGTGAAATAAAAAATAATTTCTGCGATTGTGAAATTCCTACGTACTATATTTTTGGGGATCGAATGTTGTCTGCTCGTTTCCACTATTTCCATCGCGCAACAACTAAAGAGTAATACTGAAAAATGGGATGCGTTGCCAGGCATTCTTCGACGAATTTCTGCGCCGACATTTCCACAAAAAGATTACGATCTTACAGCGCTTGGCGGAGTCGGTGATGGAACGACCGATTGCAGCATAGCATTTAAGAACGCAATCGATAAATGTCATGCCGAAGGCGGCGGCAGAGTGGTTGTGCCTTCAGGTGTTTTTTGCACGGGACCAATTTATTTAAAAAGCAATGTGAACTTGTTTGTTTCTCAAGGAGCGACGATTAAATTTAGCACCGACCCTGCTCGATACCTTCCTGTTGTTTTTACTCGTTGGGAAAGCGTTGAATGCATGAATTACTCGCCGCTCATCTATGCCTATGAACAAGAAAATATTGCCGTAACAGGTGAAGGTGTGCTCGATGGACAGGGTTCGTACGATCATTGGTGGAGTTGGAAGGGAAATAAAGATTCAAGCAAGCCGAATCAAAAAGCAGCGCGTATGCGCCTCAATGAAATGGGAGAAAAAAATATTCCCGTCGAACAGCGGACATTCGGTGAGGGTTCGTATCTTCGCCCAAATTTTTTTGAACCGTACAAATGCAAACATGTTTTAGTGGAGGGTGTGAAATTTAAAAATTCTCCGATGTGGTTTTTAAATCCTGTTCTCTGTAAAAATGTATCGATCATAGGAGTGGCAACAGAAGGATTAGGGCCGAACAACGATGGCTGCGATCCTGAATCTTGTTCGGATGTCCTTATTAAAAATTGTTATTTCAATAACGGCGATGATTGCATTGCCATCAAGTCCGGCAGGAATAATGACGGCAGGCGGGTCAATGTTCCATGTGAGAACATCGTTATTCAAGGTTGTAAAATGAAGAATGGCCATGGCGGCGTTTCGATTGGAAGTGAAGTATCCGGTGGCGTTAAAAATATTTACATCGAAAACGATACGATGGATAGTCCCGATTTGGATCGAGCGCTCCGCATTAAAACAAATTCCGTCCGCGGCGGAATCATAGAAAATATTTTCATGCGAAATGTAATGGTTGGACAAGTTTCGGATGCCGCGATTAAAATAGATTTCTTTTATGAAGAAGGTGATGCCGGAAACTTTACGCCGGTTGTTCGAAATGTGGAACTCGAAAATATCCAATGTCAAAAAAGCCGGTTTGCCATCTGGATTCGTGCGTACGATCGATCGCCGGCGGCAGATATTTCTCTCCGAAACAGTTCCTTCGAAAATGCCGCAGAAATAAATGTGCTCGAGCATGTTAAAAATTTTATTCTCGACAATGTAACGATTAACGGAAAAATACAATGATGTTTTTACGAATTTGTAAATTCTGTATCATTCTCATTCTTCTTTGTGTAGTCAATTCGTTTGCACAAACCATGACGAAGGAGAACAATACGCCATGGTCGTTGCGAATCGCTCAAAGTTTTTTGCGCATGCATCCTGATTCAATCAATTATCCGAACGAAGGAAAATCAAAAAAATGGAATTATGAGCAAGGTGTCATGCTCGATGCAATGTATCAAATGTGGCAGCACAGCGGCGACAGCCAGTACGTGCGTTACATTCAAAAAAACTTAGATCATTACATTCAGTCAAACGGAAAAATCAACACTTATAAATATGAAGAATTCCAATTAGATAATATTGCTTCGGGGAAAGCTCTGCTCCAATTGTACGCGGCCACGGGTGAATCGAAATACCGAATTGCAGCCGATACGCTTCGCCGCCAATTGAAAGAACAACCGCGTACGAGCGACGGCGGTTTCTGGCATAAAAGAATTTATCCATACCAAATGTGGCTGGATGGCATGTATATGGCTGAGCCATTCTATTGTTTGTACTCGAAGATGACGAACGATTCTGCAGCATTTGACGACATTGCAAAACAATTTATTCTTTGTGCAGCGCATTGTTACGACAGTACAAGCGGACTCTATTTCCATGGATGGGATGAAAGTAAAACGCAACGATGGGCGAATCCCAAAACAGGTTGTTCGCCAAGCCTCTGGGGACGTTCGATGGGATGGTATATGCTGGGACTTGTAAATGCGTTGGATTATATTCCTCAACATCATCCGCAGAGGAAAGCGCTCATCAAAATTCTCAACGATGTGTGCAAGAATTTATTGTCCGTGAGAGATGAAAAAACAAAATTATGGTACCTGATTGTTGATAAGCCCGGTGAAAATGGAAATTATATAGAATCATCTGCATCAGCGATGTTTGCGTACGTTTTTGCGAAAGGCGTGAACCAAAGATATTTGCCGCATGAATTTTTCGACCGTGCAGAAGAGACGTTTCAAGGATTACTGAACCATTTAGTTTCGATTGATGCATCTGGAATTATTCACCTTGAGCATGTTTGCAGCGTCGCAGGACTCGGCGGTAATCCCTATCGCGACGGAAGTCTGGCATACTATGCAGGAGAACCACAACGCACCGATGACTTTAAAGGATACGGACCATTTTTGATGGCAGCAATCGAGATTGAAAAATCAAAGGATGTAAAAAAATGAACAATCTATCGAACATCGTTACAAAATTAATTTTCTGCTTGTGCTGCTGCGCGTTATTGGGATTAAAACCAAATAATGATATCCGAATTTTTCTTATCGGCGATTCAACGATGGCAGATAAACCGCTGGTCGATAATCCTGAACACGGCTGGGGACAAATGTTTCCATTATTCTTTTCGAACAATGTCCATATTATAAATTGTGCAGTGAATGGACGCAGTACAAAAAATTTTCTTGCCGAAGGACGCTGGAAAAAAGTTTACGATAATTTGCAAGCAGGCGATTACGTCTTTATTCAGTTTGGCCACAATGATGCTAAACGAGAAGATACTGCGCGATTTGCTGCACCGCGTCCGGATTACAAAAACAATCTTAAACGATTCATTCACGATGCCCGTGAAAAATCAGCTATTCCAATTTTCTTGACACCGATGACGCGGCGCGATTTCGATTCAAGCGGTCAGTATGTCGGAACGCACGGCGAATATCCATCAGCGATGAAAGAGGTTGCACAAGAAGAACATGTGCCTTTGAT
>DATKMP010000075.1:0-13219 GCA_035541775.1 Bacteroidota bacterium
CACTCAAAATAGAAAATCTTTCGCTCGTGTGGCGATGCGCTATTGGTACGCTCCTTGTTTTATCTATCGGGCAGTTCTTTGTCCGAAAGACTTATGATAAAGATCTGTATCAAGTCCTTCAAGTTGATCAAGCGATAAAAGAGTACCGCTGGCATGATGCAGTCGTCGCCGTGATGCAGTGTTCGATGGTCAATCCGCATCTTTCTTCTCAAACCAATGCCGCACTTTTTCATTCCAACGTGTTGCTCGATCGTCTTTTTTCGTTTCCACAATTTTATGGTTCCGACGGTCTTGTGATGAACTTCGAATGGTGTTCGTATTGGCCGGAAGAAGCGAGCTCGATTTATTGGGATTTAGGATTGATCAATGAATCTTTGCACTGGGCGCACGAAGCATTGGAAGAGAAGGGAGCGACGCCGGCAATTTTGGAGCGGCTCGGCATGATTTATTTGGCCAAAGGTAACGGTGATGCTGCCAAACCATTTTTGTTCAATCTCAAAAATATTCCTTTTCATGAAACAAGAGCCGATCATCTTTTGATGTTGGCGGATGATTCGCTTCAACTTGCACAGGACAGTGTCATCAACGTGATGCGGTCTCGTATGATATCAGAAAATATTATTGCGCTCGCGCCTTCGATCCCCGAAAAATTGGAATTGTTGTTGAAAAAAAATTATCAAAATAAAATGGCGTTCGAATATCTCATGGCGTTTCATTTAATGAATGGCAATTTACAAGGATTGTTGGATCATTTCTCCAAAGGGAAAAATTTTGGCTATACAAGAATTCCTCGCCACATTCAAGAAGCGTTGCTTGTTATTGCTGCATCCAACCCCGGTGTCGATAAAAATCAATTGAATAATATGGTTCAGCCGATCACGTTTCAACGGTTCACGGGATTTCAGCAAGTGTTTCAAAAATATCAGGGAAATCGCGAGAGTGCAAAACCGGAACTGCAGCGGCTCTTTGGCGACACGTACTGGTATTATCTTGTGTACGTTCGGCCCGATGCGCAGAAATTGGAGAATCAAAATGAATTTCAATAATGCCATGAAAATTTTTGGATGCTGGTTGTTGTTCATCGTGATTTCAATATTGAATGCCGGTTGTTCTTCACCCAAAATAGGCGACGACGCACTGCCGATCGGCCGTGCACCGAAACTTCAGCCGGATTATTCTGAGATCGTTATTCCCCCGAATATTGCTCCGTTGAATTTTGTCATTAAAGAAGAAGGCGAAGCATACCATGTGCAGTTGCATTCCAGGAATGGCGATGCGATACAAATTCAGAGTCGTAATGGAATCATCAACATACCAACGGGAGATTGGAAACGCCTTCTTGCGGAAAACACCGGGGAAGAATTGGTCGTCGATGTTGCAATGAAAAATCAGGTCGGTCAATGGATAAAATTCAATTCTGTAATCAATCGCATTGCGCGCGATTCGATCGATGCATATCTCACGTTCCGACGCTTTAGGCCGATTTTTAATTTATGGTCGAAGATGGGAATTTTTCAGCGCTGCTTGGAAAATTTTGATGAGAAACCGGTTCTCTTGAATCGATCGACAAACAGTAATTGCATGAACTGTCATAATTTTTGGCAGAACGGAACCGAGCGATGGCTGCTTCATCTGCGAGGCGGACCGGGCACGTCGATGTTATTGGTTACCGATGGAAAGGCACAGAAAATCAAAACCAAGACGAAATTCAATGGACCGACTGCGTACCCGGCTTGGCATCCATCCGGAAATTTAATCGCATTTTCCGTGAGCAACCTCATTTTGTTTTATCATGAATCAGGCGAGTGCCGCGATGTGCTTGATAGATATTCCGATATCGTTTTATACGATATACCGACCAATACCATTTCGACTGTGCCGCAACTTTCTGATTCGAATCGAATGGAAATCTGGCCTGCGTGGTCGCCAGATGGAAAGTATCTTTATTTTTGCAGTGCGCCGAAGTTGAGCACCTTTAAAAATCCCAATCGGCCCGATGATTTTCTTTACGAAAAAATTAAATACGATTTGATGCGCATCGCGTACGATCCGGTAAAACGTACGTGGGGAAATCTTGAAACCGTTATTGCTTCTTCCGATATCGGATTGAGTATCACGGAGCCGCGAGTTTCTCCCGACGGTCGTTTTGTGCTCTTTACTGCAGCGCAGTACAGCCAATTTCCCATTTATCTTTCCAGCGCTGATTTATACTTGCTCGATATCGCAGCCGGCCGGTGGAAAAAATTAGAGATGAACAGCGATCGTGCGGACTCATTTCATTCTTGGTCAAGTAATGGTAAGTGGGTTGTCTTTTCAAGCAAACGACAAAATGGTGTATTTACCCAGCCGTTTTTTACCCACATTGATTCGTCGGGAATTGCATCCAAAGCATTTGTTTTGCCGCAAGAGGATCCGTTGTCTGACGAAACAAGTTTAGAGGTCTTCAATGTACCGGAATTGACAAAAGAACCTGTACGAATAAGTCCACAAGATTTGGCGAAGGCAGCTTTTGAAGATGCATTGAATGCAAACCTTGATCCGCATGTGCTTGCGGGTAACAATATTGAAAAAACAAATCCTGTTGAACATGCTCTTCCTTCTTTGAAGAATCAAAAAAGAAATTTTAAAAAATAGGAATTACGCAGTCGATCGCAGACTGTGTTGTCCCCATCGTTGATCATCCATTGTGGTTTTTCATGAAGCGCCGCAAATTTGTTATTCGATTCTTTTTTTTATACATTCTACTTCGTTGTTCGAGTCAACCATGGCCATCGTAAACAAAAATTGCACATCCGAAAAAATATTTATTGGGATTCAAGAATTTCTTGTCTTGGCAGGTTGTTTCTTTTATCTCTTCTTCTTTGTTCATCCGTTATTAATGCTTGAGGCGTTGCCGCCCGTATTTTTAACAGATGCAAATTTCTTCGGTGAATTTTTGAAAATTCCCGGCGGCGTAACGGATTGGGCTTCGGCTTTTGTGCAGCAATTCTGGTTTTCGAATTTTCTTGCAGCATTATTTTTAACGATTTGTTTTTGGTTGGTTGCGCTCTTAACCAAAGCATGGGTGGCAATGCAAATAGAAACCCGCCCCATTTACACGCTCCATCTTATTCCTGCTTGCTTGTTGCTTATTCTCTACAGTCAATATTATTTTCCCCTGAGCATCTTGTTGGCGTTGATCGTCAATTTGTCTGCATTGAATTGTTTCCTGCGCTGGGCTCCAGAGCAGCAAGTACCGCGCGCCGCGATCGGATTGGTTCTTTCGATTTTTTTATTTTGGATTACGGGCGGTGCTTTCTTTGTGTTTGTCGTACTACTTGGAATAAACGATCTTTTTCAAAAACGGATTGCCCATGGTCTGGTACAAATTCTTGTGATGCCCGTTCTTCCCTACGCGGCATCTGCAACAGTTTTTTTGATCACTTTCAAAGAAGCATACTGCCACAATTTGTTTTATGAAAGTGTCACGAACTTTTGGCTCAATTCGTTCATTCTTCCTGTTTTTTTTCTGTTTCTTTTGATCATTCTTTTGGTCTCCAAGATTTCCGTTGTCCGAACGTGGTTCAAAAAAATTTCTGCAATCGCTATGGTCTGGAAATTAACGGCGGGATTCCTTCTTTTAGTCGGAGGGACTTTTTTATTCGGGCAAAAATCCTATAATAAAACTGCATATATTTTGTTACAAATTGACCGGGATGTGAAAGAGAGCAAATGGCGAGCGGTGCTGGACCTCACTCCTCAATGGCCGACCATGAACCCCTTGTTTATTTCCCAGACAAATTTGGCATTTTATAAATCGGGTTTGCTGCTCGATAGAATGTTTGCTTATCCGCAACCGCTCGGTACGCTCGGACTGTTGATGAACTTTGATTGGTGTTCCGCGTGCCCAGAAGAAACAGGGAATTTATACTGGATGTTGGGATTGGTAAGCGAATGTCAGCATTGGACCCACGAAGCGTTTGAACAGAAGGGTTGCACTCCCGCCATTTTAAAACGACTTGGAATAATTTATATGCTCAAAGGCGACAACGAAGCCGCCGAAAAATATTTTCTCAATCTCAAAAATGTTCCTTTCGAAAAAGAAACCGCTGAACATCTGTTGCGGCTTAATGCCAATCCATCCGAACTTGCGAGTGACCCTGAGTTCAGCGATATTCGCGCATGTATGCCGGTGGAAGATGTTTCGTTAACGGGCAATCCTTCTCTTCGGCAATTAGAGATCTTGCTTAAGCGAAATCCCCAAAACAAAATGGCATTCGAATATATGATTGCTTACAATTTATTAGATGGAAATGTTGCGGCCATAGCGAACGATCTTCCTGATTTTCGTACCCTTGGATATGCGCAAATCCCTATGCATGTGCAAGAAGCATTATTAGTTTTTGCAGCACAAACACCGACGTTCGACAAGAATCAATTACGCAATATGATTCAGCAACGCACCTACGATCGTTTTGTGGGATTCCAACAAGTCATGCTTAAATATCAAGGGCATAAAAATAGTGCAAAGCAAGAATTGTATGATCAATACGGCGACACCTATTGGTATTATTTGGTGTATGCAAAACCTGCGAAGCGGCTACCGGAAAACCAAAATGGGCATCAACATTAAGATGAAAAATTTCATTCTCGGATTTTTGTTTCTTGCGCTTCTTCTTGTATGCCCGGGTTGTTCGAGGCCAGAAAAGGGAACGGATATTCCGTCTGCAGGAAGACAAGCTGTGCTGCATCCTGATTTTTCCGGAATCACCATTCCTCCGAATATTGCTCCCTTGAATTTTTTCATTAAAGAAGCGGGCAACGATTTTATTGTTCTCATTCATTCTACTCATGGCGATCCCATTCGTGTTCAGAGCAGGACCGGCAGTATCCAGATTCCGCTCGACTCATGGAAACATTTGCTTGCAGAAAATGTCGGGCAGCCGTTAGTCGTCAATATTTTTGTGAAAGACCAGCATGGGCAATGGGCGCGTTTCGATTCTGTTGTCGATCACATTGCGTCCGAAAACATCGATAGCTATGTTGTGTACCGAAAATTCGGGCCATTGTTCAACCAATGGAAAAAGATGGGAATCTTTGAACGTTGTGTCGAAAATTTTGATGTTACGACAGTGATGTTCAATCAATTGACAACGTACAAAAATTGTATGAACTGTCACAATTTTTTGCAGAACGGAACGGAGCGCTGGATTCTTCATATGCGGTTCGACCCTGGAACGGCTATGTTGTTGACCATCAACAATAAAACAACGAAGATCGACACACGAACAAAATTTAACAAATCTCCCGGCGGTTACCCAGCATGGCATCCATCCGGAAATCTGATTGCATTTTCGGTCGGTCCACCAACGCAGTATTTTCATACCACAGGTGAAACTCGTGACGAACTTGATCGTGCCTTGGATATTGTCGTCTATGATATTCGTACGAACACGATTTCGACCGTTCCGCAATTAGCAAGCAAAGAACGAGTCGAGGTGTGGCCTGCATGGACTCCGGATGGCAAGTACCTTTATTTTTGCAGTGCGCCAAAACTGGACACATTTTTTGTGAAAACAAAAACCGGCGAAGATACATTGGAATATGATAAAATACAATATGATCTTATGCGTATTCCTTATAATGATCAAACAGGAAGATGGGGCAACCTTGAAACGGTCCTCTCGTCGAAAGAATTCGGCTTAAGTATCATGGAACCTAAGGTGTCACCCGATGGAAAATTTCTTATTTTCACCGCGTCTCATTATGGATCATTTCCAATTTTCCATCACGATGCCGATTTGTATATACTCGATCTCACTACCGGTCAACACACGAAGTTAGCGCTGAACAGCGAACGAGCCGAAGGATATCATTCATGGTCGAGCAACAGCCGATGGCTTGTGTTCTCGAGCAAAAGAGAAGACGGCCAATTTACCAGATTGTATTTGAGTCACATCGATTCGTTGGGGAATGCATTAAAACCGTTTATCCTGCCGCAAGAAGATCCGTTGTTTTATGATTCTTTCCTCGAAATATATAATGTCCCGGAATTCATTAAAGAACCTATCCGGGTTAGTCCGCAAGCTCTTGCGAAAGCTGAATTTTCCGATGCAGTTGCCGCAAAATTGGATCCTCAAGTGCTCGCATCGTTGAGCGCCGATAAGGCAAAATCTCCGTCTGTGGTTCCAATTCCGTCTCATAAAAAAATGAATAAGCACTAAACCATGGAAATGATGATTAAACGTTCGATTGAAGAATATCCTTCCTTTAAAATATTTATCACATCCTTACATCATCAATTGTACATCACAGCATCGGTAACGAAATACGAAGCGGATGCTGAACGACTCGCAGAAGAAATGTACCGAAGGGTTGCAGATCATATCGCTGCATTTTCTGGACAAATCATTCTCGAACGATGTTTCGGCAAAATGGATTTTCGAACGCAACTGCTTGCAAATCGAAGCGATCTATTTCGTCGCCTGAACATTGAAACGGATACTCCCGTTACGTATGTGGAAGGCGCATCGTGTTTGGGCGGCAGATTTTCAGGAATTCAAATCAGAGTGTTGAAGACTACGCCGACGGCCCAGGTTCGGACCATGATGAGTGAAGGAATTTCGAAAGGCCGTATGTGGAAAACCGACGGCTCGACGTTTTTCCTTCTTCACGATATCCGTGGAGAAGTTGCTCACTCAGGCGAGCATCGGGATCGAAAGACACAATCTGAAATGATGTTTCGCCAAGCAGAAAAAATTCTCCATGCGGAAGGCGCTGCATACCAAGATGTCGTTCGCACGTGGATTTATATTTCGGATATTTTAGATTGGTACGACGATTTTAATGTTTCGCGGAATAAATTTTTTTCTGAATATGGGTTGCTGGGAAACGCCGAGCACCGCGGAGAAGCAGAACAAAAATATTTTCCGGCAAGCACAGGAATCGGAGGGAGGAATTCTGCGAATCTTCCTGCAACGATGGATGTTTTTGCTGTACATCGTTCGCCTGAAAGCTCCGTCCAAATTCGTCCGCTTTACGGCCGCAAACAACGTTCTCCTTACCGTTATGGTTCTGCTTTCTCGCGAGCCATGGTCGTTGAAGATGCTGAGAGCAAAATGATTTTCGTTTCCGGCACAGCGTCAATCGATGAAGAAGGGAAAAGCGTTTTTATTGGCGATGCGGAAGCACAAATTCGGCATGCCTTGCAAGTGGTTTCCGCGTTAGTTGCGGAAGAAAACGCAACGCTTCACGACCTTTGTGAAACAACCCTCTTCTTTAAACGATCAGAAGATGTTACCTTGTATCATAAGGTCGCCGAACAACTTGGAATAACGAACATTCCTTCCGTCAATGTGATAGCGGATGTTTGCAGGGATGAGTTGTTGTTCGAACTCGATGCGGCGTTACTGTTGGCAAAGTAAACCTATAACGTCGATTCGCCGGTGAGGAACTTCACTATGCAGGCGATTTTTTTATATGCCGATATTGCCAAAGAAGAAGTTCCATGCCGTAAATTTCCATAAACCAGTATTTGCAACTTTTTGTAATGGATGCTGGAAGAAAAGTGATGAAGAATGTTTTGAGAGCGGAAGAAGCAGGGCATTATTTCAGTATGTGCATGAAGATTCGGAAATTATTCCGTCTCTCACTTTTTTTCTTCTCCCTTGTTTGTATTTCTTCCGCTTGTTGGGCGCAGCCATATACTATTCGTGACAATTCGATTTTCTTTCCTGCCATTCGAATTCAGGTATTGACGCCCACGATGATTCGTATTCAAAAAAATCAAACGCATGAGATTTCTGATACGGCTGATCTTGGAATCGTCAATTGGCAATTCCCCAAAACCTCTTTTATGGTAACGGAAACCGATCGTGCGTATCGCATTACGACGGATTCGCTTGTTGTGACGTATGTTCCTCGTTTGAATCTTGTTGAGGGAGGCATTTCAGTATCCTATCGGAATTTCCGGTTGAATATGCTTGCAGAAAAAGATACGGTGAATCTTGGCGGCGTTGTCGATGCGCTCGATAATTGCAAAGGGAACCTTCATTATCATGAACAAAATGATGTCGGTTCTGCATGTGAGCCGCATCCCATTCCTGACGGCATCTTGAGTCAACGTGGATTTACGGTCTTGAAACATACGGTCGATACGCTTTACTTATACAACGAAGGGGAAGTATGGAACGATCTGGTTGTGTTGGGATATGGAACTAATTATAAACAGGCGTTTGCCGATTTTTATCAATTGGCCGGGAAAATTCCGATGCTTCCGAAATGGGCGTTAGGTTTTATATATTCTCGCTGGAAAGATTATGACGAGAACGATTACCGGAAAATTGTCGCACGGTTTCGGAAAGAACAAATTCCGCTCGATGCTATAATTCTTGATATGTGCTGGCACATCGATTATTGGTACGGATTCCGGTACGACTCGACGCATTTTTCTAACATGCGGGCATTCCATGCATGGACTGATAGCGTACATTTGAAAACGGGTTTCAATCACCACGCTGGTGCATTGTATTATAAAGATCCGCTTGTTCATGAATTTTGCGTCAATGCCGGCATCAACTACGATTCTGCGCTAACTGCAGGGCTGCCGTGGGAACCGGACAAGAAAATTATTCGCTATGATCCAACGAATCGAAAACAATTCAGTACGTTTTACGAAATCTATCTCGCGCATCTCATGAAAGATGGATTAGATTTCCACTGGGTGGACGGCGAGAGTTCCATCTATTCCTCCGATCTTTATCAACAATATACAACCGACTTTACCGGCAAACGCGCGGTTGTCATGAATCGACTGCATAAGAATGTACTATGCAATCATCGTTATCCATTCGGATTTTCCGGCGATACTTACGTTAGCTGGGAAACAATGGCATATTCGCTGGAAGCAAATATTAAAGGAGGCAACGGCGGCGTGTACTGGTCGCATGATATTGGCGGTTATATGCCGCAAGGACCTACTGGATATCCTCCGAGCGCAGAAATTTTTGCACGATGGCTACAGCTTGGTGCGGTGTCGCCAATATTTCGCGTGCACGCAAAGAAAGATTTATATTGGACTCCTCCATGCTTGCCTGGAAGTTTCGATCAAGGTTCGCGCTTGCCATGGGAATGGGGAGACACGGTGCTTTCTTCAGCAAGGATTTCAATTCAACTCCGTTCGAAATTGATGCCGTATATTTATACAATGGTGCGCCTTGCACATGAAACCGGATTGCCGCTCTGCCGCGGTCTATATATCGATTACCCATCCTCGGCTCAAGCGTACAGGTACGATGAATTTATGTTCGGCGACAATATGCTTGCCGCGCCAATTCTTTCTTCGTCCCAGTCATCCACAAAGGGTTTAACCGAACGAACCCTTTGGCTGCCGGATGGCGATTGGTACGATTACTTTACGCAGACGAAATATGCAGGGAACCAAAAAATTACTGTAAAAAAATCATTGTTTGAGTTTCCTCTTTTCGTCAAAGCCGGATCGATTATTCCGATGGCTTCCTATGCAGAATATTCCACAGCGCCTTTGGACACTTTGGTCCTTCTTGTTTATACGTCTGAGAAGTCGGGAAAAAATATATTTCGTCTTTATGAAGATGACGGCGAATCATTCGCTTTCCAAAACGGGCGATATCGCTGGACGGAAATTCGTTGCGAATACCAAAACAATGCTGTGCAAAAAATTACGATTCAAAAACCGGAAGGGATGTTTCCGCAAAGTATCGACAAACGGGCGTATAAAATTTGCATCATCGGTGCGATAAAACCGACGCATGTGATAGTGAATGGAAAAAAGCTTTCGTCATGGACATGGGATTCAATAAAAAAATCCATTTACATCACCGTACCAACCTCCAGGGTCGATGAAAATTTAGTGATTGAAGAAGATTATTGAAAAAGTTTCTTTGCGCAGATCATTCGTTTCGCGTGAATATTCTTAAGGTTGCTGGTAAGGTCGGAGCTTGTTTGAAGGACGCAATGTATTTTATTCCTTCGCGAAGTGCTGATCGACGGTTGTTAAAATCTCACGGAAAATTCTAAAACTGGATAGAGGGGAAAAAGTTCGATTGGCCGCAAATCGGCATTCCATTGCAGTGAGCGCATCGTATTTTGTTGCAGCGTCCATTCGTACGGATCCAATAAACCATAACTGTTCAAGAAGCGCAACGTAAATTGCGACGGCAAATTGAATAAGAGCAATCGCCGAGAAATGTTCACTTCCATTCTCTGAAATCCTGGCAGTCTGCTGCCATTGATATCGATAACATCGTATCCGCCGTTACTGTTTGAGATCGAGACGCCTTTGGAATGATTGGTGGTGAGTGGGGAATTTGAAAGAATAAATAATTGGGTTATGGAAGAAGATTGCCGCGATGTGAAAACGCATAGCGCGCCGGCATTCCAATTTTCATCGAATCGATATTGCGCTTGTATTTGAACTTCATGTCTCCGATCGAACGGAGGACTGAATTCGTTTCCATTATTTAACTGCGAAAATTTTTCATACGCCCATGAAAGATTGTAATTGATTGATCCGGTGAAATTTCCCCGATGTTTTTCAAGATGAAAAATAAAACCGTACGTTCTTCCGGTTCCGAACAAAACCGCATTATTCAAGTCCTCCGATGCAGCAACGGTTGTATCGAGCAAAAATTCATGAAGATTATTTGTTACACGATAATAGGATTCGACCGAGCTAAGATACTCGTCATTTGTCATGGCATGTTCGAATCCGAGCGCGACATGGAGCGACGTGGTCGGATGAAGAGAGTCGGTGGAAGGATACCAAAATGTTGTGGGATAAAGTAAAAAGACGCCGCTGTTTCGGTACGGATGAAGAAATTGATTGATGGTGGAAAACGAAGAATACACACGCGTTTGTTCATCGAGTGAAATGAGAAGAGAAAACCTCGGATCGATTGCGGAGAATGATCCGTGATCGCCGATAAAACTTGTGGCGCGTGCGCCGAGATTGACGGACATGCCGGGAAATATTTTCCATTGGTCTTGCAAATAGAACGATGCTTCCCATGCCGAATATCCCTGTAACGACAGCGACGCTGTCTGGCTGGAAAATTCCGAAATAGTTGCATCGATGCCATGATGAACCAATTCCACGCCGGAGCGAACGGTGTGGCTTTCGTCGTAATACGCTTCAGCGAGTGCATGAAAATTAAAATCTTCAATAGAATACTTTGAAGAAAGAGGTGTGCCGGAATAGGGAATGGAATTGATGGTCCATCCATGTTGAAGGTCAAAACCGTATCGGCTGTACACGAGTGAAGAAGATAGAAACAGAGAAGGTGCAGTAATTCCGATCCAGCGAAGATCCATCATCGAATTGGACCATGAAAAATTATTCTGCAGCTGTTGCGCGTGGGCGCTTACGGAGTTTCGGTAGGAATCATTCCCGAAATATCCACTCAGCGAAATTTGTTGATTGCTGTTCAATCGATTGACAAGCTTTGCTGTCAATTCAGAGTAGCCAAAATCGATTGGCGATGATGCCGGCTGTACGAATCGTAGTACGGCATCGGGGTAACTCTGGCGTCCAGAAATAAGAAACGTCGTTTGATCGGCTAACGGCCCTTCGAATAACACGCTTGAAGACAGCGAGCCGGTTTCCGCTAAGCCGGAAATATTTTTTCGATTTCCTTCACGCATTGAAAGGTCGAGAATGCCGCCCACACGTCCGCCATAATCCGGAGGAACGCCGCCGAGTGCAATCGATACATCGTTCAGCGCATCGGCATTGAAGGTGGACAACACACCGCCGACATGAGCCGGATTGTAAATTTGTCCGCCATCGAGCAAATATTGATTCTGGTCCGTGGGAACGGACGGAAGATAAACACCGTGCGAGATTCCGTTGACCGATGATAAGGGCATTTGCATGCCTTCGACGAGCACATCGTGAACCACAAATTCTTTTGGCGTCATTCGTTTGTTGATTTGAATTGGTTTATCGGATACAAGAGAAATTGATTGTGTATCGGATTGGTATCCGATCGATCGAAGAATAAAGCGGTAGTGGCCAAAAGGAATTTGAGGAATCGAAAAAAAACCGAACGCATTGGAAAATGTCCAATGCAAACGAGATGGATTAGGATCTTCATCTATGGTTTCAAGATATACCGTTACGCCGGCAATCCAATCCCCGGTCAGAGAATCGGTCAGTATGCCGGAAAGGGTGGATGTGTATTGGGCCGATTTTTCATGTTGCTTTTTCAAAATAATCTGCGATCCGGTTTGCATCCAGAGCAAAGATGTTCCATTCAAAACGGAATTCAATATCTGTTCAAAATTATCGGTCGGGCAATACGCGGTGACATAAATTCCTTCAACGTCCTGATCGAGGAAGATGATGGGCGGCGGGAACCATTTCATCAGTGAATCGATTACCGTGTGCAGCGGCGTGTGCGTGAATCGAAATGCATGATGCGCGCCTGTGCTTTGAGCAATTCCCGGCGCCGGACAACACATGCCAACAAGAACGCTAATCAATAATGTAAGCGCCGTTTTCATAATGGTATGTATTGCCTGTCAATTGCATCAATGACGTTAGAGCATTCTCGATCGTTTTGCCATCGAGAATGCCGGTAATGGTTTCCGTGTGCCGTTGCAGATTTTGTATTTTGATGATAACGTCGAATTGTGATTCCAATTCTTTACAAGCATCAGCAATATTGGAACGATAAAAAATAAATTTGCCGCTGATCCATCCCGGATAGAAAACGTAGGGAAGTGTCTTCGGGGCCTCCGGAAATTCATCTCTCGCACAAATGGCAATTTGATTGTTGGCAAGAACAACACTGCTGTCGATGCCGTTCTTGCGTGCAGTTATTTTTACACTGCCGTTTAACACGGCCACTTCCATGATTCCATGACGCATGCGAACATTAAATTGTGTGCCCAGCACCTGCACGGTGCCGACTTCAGTTGTGATGATGAACGGCGTTCCATTCTTCTGAACATGAAACAACGCTTCGCCGTTTAAAGAAACACGACGTGCTTTATCAAACAGAGAGCGCCGCACAATCAATTCCGATGTATGATTCAGCGTTACTTCTGTTCCATCGGAAAGCGATATGGCGGAGTGTTGTGCTTTTGTTGTTGTAAATGTTTTGGCAGAGGATTGGAATATCCAGACCGATCCGACAAGCAACAATACCATCACTGCGAGTGCAAAGGCGATTGTCGGTTTCCCTATCGTTCTTATCGCTGC
>DATKMP010000076.1:0-5978 GCA_035541775.1 Bacteroidota bacterium
CAAATGCACAAGTTCTTCACCGATTTCTTCGGGAGGAGTTAACGCGCGTGCAAAGCCAAGATGGGAATTCAATTCATCGACCATGCCATACGCTTCAAGACGCAGAGAACTTTTGGCCACTCGTTTTCCGCCCAGCAGTGACGTGTTCCCGGCATCTCCGGTTTTTGTATAAATCTTCACAAACGTTTTTCCTGTGTCTGTACATCGGTCAGTTCTTCCATTTGCTTACGGATCAACGATAACTCCTGCTGTAATGTTTCTTGCATCGATTGTAATTCTGCAGCGCGGATTTCTTCTAACTTGGTATGCAGTTGCTGGAGCATCAACTCCGATTTTAAATTGACTTGATAATCGAGTTCCGCACGCAAGCGGTCTTTTTTCTGCGCACGGTTCTGGCTCATCATAATCAGCGGCGCTTGTAAGGAAGAAACGATGCCAAGGACAAGATTAAGAAAAACAAACGGGTATGCATCGAACGGCGCGAAAATAAGCTGTACAATGTTGAGCAAAACCCACAGGCCCAAAAATACAATGAACCAGATAATGAATTTCCAGCTGCCGAACAATTCGGTGGTTTTATCGGCAAGATGATCGCCAAAACTTAAACGCTCATCCATTTCCACGTTAACATTT
Source organism: Bacteroidota bacterium (assembly GCA_035541775.1). Taxonomy (GTDB): domain Bacteria; phylum Bacteroidota; class Ignavibacteria; order UBA10030; family UBA10030; genus DATKMP01. The sequence goes on from DATKMP010000076.1 coordinate 634, forward strand.
TTGGAAGCAAGCGAGGTGACCAATTCGTTTGTCGCACGCAATCGCTGCCCGATCTCGCTCACCATCAGAATGGCAACAGAAGGGCGTTCTTGAATAAAGGTGAGAAAATCGTTTCGTTTCATTTCCAGCAAGCGGCAATCTTCCATGGCCACTGCAGTCGCAGTGCGGGATAATCCGTCGATCAGCGACAATTCCCCGAGAAAATTTCCTTCGCGCAGTACCGAGACACGGATATCCCGTTGTTTTAATTCATCCGGTACGGAAATTTCCACAATCCCTTCTTCGATGATGAACATCGCATCGCCGGCATCGCCTTTCCGAAAAAGTACCCCGCCCTGCCGTAATTTTTTTTCATGCCAGAGCGTCGTCAGCACGTCTAAATCCGCGACCGATAAATGTGCAAAGATGGGAACCTTTGCAATAAACTCTTCCGAAGTCATGATTGCCTCATTTGCCTTTTGATATTCTATTATACAAAATGCCAATCAAAGAAGAAAGCATGAATGCCATGCCTTGCCATGCAATTTTGTATGGATGACGCGCATGCAATTTTTTTGAATCGATACCGTTTTCATCTCGAACAGAATGTCGATAAATGCCTGTTTTCAGCGCTTCCCATTCGCTCGTTATTTTCTTCTTGCAGGTCTCGTTCCTCTTTCGTACTATGATGCGCCATAAAAAAATGGATTGTCCATGAAAAAATTTTGGTATTCTCTCACCCTCGTTCTTCTTCCCACGCTTTATGCTCAATCCGTTCCGCCGCCCGAGTTAGAATTAGGAGAAAGCATTCCTGTCGGCACAGCGTTAGGCAATCCCGAAATCCGTAGTGCTCATGATGTGTGGGTCGAAATGATCGGTCGCGCAGAGCGTTCTATCGACATCGAGGAATTTTATATTGCGAATGAACCGAATGAGCCGATGCAGGATGTGCTGAACGCTATTTGCGCGGCTGCCGACCGCGGCGTCACGATTCGCATCCTTGCCGATGCACGGATGTACCAGACATATCCGATAAGCATCGATACACTCGGCCGGCATCGCCATATCACGACACGCCTTATCGATTTCGGAAAATTGACAGGCGGAATTCAGCATGCAAAATATTTTTTGATCGATGGCATGGATACGTACGTCGGCAGCCAGAATTTCGACTGGCGGTCGTTGAAACATATTCACGAGCTTGGTTTTCGCATTCACAACAAACAAATTGCGGCGATGTATGAAGACATTTTTGATTTCGATTGGGAACTTGCTTCCGGTGTGGAAAGCATAAAAATACTTCGTCCAAAATTTTCGCAACCATATCCGCTTCCGATTCATCTTGCCGTACAAAACGGCGATAGCGCAAGTATTATTCCCACGTTTAGTCCCATCGGACTTATTCCCGATTCCACGTTGTGGGATGAAACAGTGCTTGTTCGTTTGATCGATGAAGCACAACATTCCTTGACGCTGCAATTTCTTACGTATTCACCGCTCGAGCATCACGGTAAAGAATATTCTGTCATCGATCATGCCATCCGCCGTGCTGCACAGCGCGGCGTGAAGGTAAAAATGATTGTCGCGGATTGGGAAAAAAGTTCTTCTGCGGTCCGTTCATTAAAAGAATTAAGCGCCTTGCCGAATATCGAAGTGGCGTTCACCGCAATTCCCGAGTGGAGCGGCGGCTACGTTTCATTCGCGCGTGTCGAACATTGCAAATATGTTGTCGCCGATAGCGCAACATTCTGGCTCGGCACGAGTAATTGCGAGAAAAGTTATTTCTATGCGTCGCGCAATCTTGGCATCGCCGGAGCAAATAAATTTTTAGCGATGCAGCTTTCCAATATTTTTTATCAAAGCTGGAACAGCCCGTACAAAGAATTCGTTACACCCAACGGAACATATTTTCCCCGTGACCACGGAGAAAAAAAATAACTCGATGCACGTGCAGACCACCATATGCTGCAAGGGCATCATTAAACTTAAGAGGTAAAGTATGATTATCGGACTTCCCAAAGAAATTAAACCGAATGAAGACAGAGTCGGTCTTGTGCCGGTCGGTGTGGAAACGCTTCGCGCGCACGGACATACGATCGTGGTAGAAACAAATGCCGGTGTCGGCAGCGGTTTCGACGATGCCGCGTACCGCTCTGCCGGTGCAAAAATCGTCAAGACGGCGAAAGAAGTGTACCGCAAAGCGGATATGATCGTGAAAGTGAAAGAGCCGATCAAACAGGAATATGGTTTGATCAAACACGGGCAGGTTGTGTTCACCTACTTTCATTTTGCCGCCAGCAAAGAATTGACGGAAGCGATGATGAAATCGAAAGCAGTGTGTATTGCGTACGAAACCGTACAAAAAGAAGACGGCTCGCTGCCGCTGCTCGTTCCGATGAGCGAGGTTGCCGGACGCATGGCGCCGCAAGAAGGTGCAAAATATCTTGAACGCACGATGGGTGGACGCGGCATTTTACTGGGCGGAGTGCCTGGTGTTGAGCCGGCGCATGTTGTGGTACTCGGCGGCGGCATCGTCGGTATGAACGCTGCGAAGATCGCCGCGGGGCTCGGCGCAACTGTGACGCTGTTGGACAGCAACCTCTTCCGTCTGCGCCATCTTGATGAAATTATGCCGAAGAATGTCGTGACTTTGGTCAGTGACGCACACAATATTCGAAATGAAATTAAACGCGCTGATATCGTTATCGGCGCTGTTCTTATTCCCGGCGCCAAAGCTCCGAAACTTATTACGCGTTCGATGTTGAAACTCATGAAACAGGGCGCGGTTATTGTCGATGTTGCCGTCGATCAGGGCGGATGCATCGAAACATGCAAACCGACAACGCATGAGAATCCGACTTTCGTCGTGGATGGCGTGGTACACTATTGCGTTGCCAACATGCCCGGCGCAGTCCCGTTCACTTCCACCATTGCCTTAACCAATGCAACGCTGCCGTATGCGGTAGAGATTGCGACAAAAGGATGGGAGAACGCTGTGAAATCGAATGCAGAAATCAAGCGCGGGTTGAATATGGTGAACGGAACAGTGACGTACAAAGGTGTCGCCGATGCGTTCCAATTACCTTACGCGCCGGTGGAATCGGTGTTGTAAAAATTCTTTCAATAACAATGGCGAATCCTCTTGCAAGAAATTTCTTTGCAAGAGGATTTTTTTATCCATCGCTGTTTTGAAATCCGTGTCAAAAACTCTTACATTGAATTCAGAATTTATTGTTCAATATTTTTTGCGAGAATGATGTTATGACACTGACCGAAATGAACAACCGTTTTGCACTTCCCCGGCAACTCATATTTAAGGAAGGAAACGGAACTTTGCCGATTGCGGAAATTTCCAATGCGTTTGCATCGGCGGCGATTTCTTTGTACGGCGCACATGTTTTAAGGTTTCAGCCAAAAGGGCAACAAGATTTTTTATGGTTAAGTAAAAAAAGTTCATTCGAAATCGGCAAACCGATTCGCGGCGGCATCCCGTTGTGTTTTCCATGGTTCGGCCCGCATACGTCCGATCCGAAAAAACCGGTGCATGGTTTTGCGCGATTGGTGATGTGGGATGTCGTCAAAACTGCTTCTCTTCCTGATGGCGCGACACAGCTTGTTCTCGGTTTGCATGAAAACGAAACAACGAAGGCAATTCTTCCAATAACATTTTCAGTTGAATTATCTGTGACAGTCGGCAAAACATTGGAAGTCGCATTGACGGCAACCAATACCGGCAGCGAACCCTTCACCATATCCGATGCATTGCATACTTACTTCAACATCAGCGATCTCTCCAATATCACGATCGACGGATTAGGCAACGCTTCGTATTATGACGGCCCGACAAGCAGCGCAACGCAGCAACAAGCAGAAGCATTGCTTGCCATCACGAAAGAAGAAAATCGCCGCTACATCGACACCACGAATGATTGCCTTATTCGCGACAAAGGTTTCGGCAGAACAATTCGCGCAGTAAAACGCGGCAGCAACGTAACGGTCGTATGGAATCCGTGGGCTGAATCGTCGAAAGCCATCGGCGATATGCACGAAGGCGGCTACAAAACATTTATTTGTGTGGAAGCCGTCAATGCTTATAATGACGTCATAACGCTTGCACCGAGCGCGAGCCATACGCTTGCAGTGATTCTTTCGGCGGAATAACTTTTCTATGTTATCGATCATTTCAATTACATCGCTTGACCTTCCTGCTCTTCAACCGTACCGAACGCTGCGGCAACCGGTGGAGCATTTTCGTGCAGGCATTTTTGTCGCTGAAGGCGAAAAAGTTGTCAGGCGATTAATCGAAAGCGATTTAGAAATTTTGTCCGCGCTGCTCACGCCGGAATGGCTGGAAGAATATCGTTCGCTGTTCGAATCGCATTCGCAACAATGTACCGTGTATGTTGCCGATAAAAATATTTTGGAAACCATCGTCGGCTACAATTTGCATCAAGGCATCATGGCGATGGGAAAAATTCCTTCGCCTGCAACGTTGGAAGATGTCGTTGTTCGCTCCTCTGAACCGCAGTTGTTTGTTGCGCTGGATGGATTGACAAATTCTGAAAACATCGGTGTGGCGGTGCGAAATTGCGCGGCATTCGGCGTGCAAGCCGTCATCGTTGGCGAAACCTCCAGCAGTCCGTATTTACGGAGAGCCGTACGCAATTCGATGGGGACTGTTTTCAAAATTCCCATCGTGCACAGCAACAACTTGCTGCAAGCGCTTGAAGCGCTGCGCACACAGCATCGAGTAAAAATTCTCGCCGCACACCCGCACACAGAAGAACATGTTTTACCGCAAACCGATTGCAGGACAAATCTTTGTCTCGTCCTCGGCAGCGAAGGCGAAGGAATTTCACAACAGATTCTCGCTGCGTGTGATGAAGCCGTTGCTGTTCCCATGCACAATGGCGTCGATTCGTTGAATGTTTCAAGTGCAAGCGCAGTTTTTTTATACGAAGTGTTTCGGCAGCGTTCGTTGAAGCACTGAATTTGTGAAAGGAAGAACATGGTTCGTAATTATCTCTATGTTTTTGCCGGCGGCGGACTCGGTGCGTCGGTGCGGTACTGGATTTCCGGATTGATTCCGCGCTGGTTCGACAGCGGGTTTCCGTACGCCAATCTCTTTATTAACGTTTCAGGAAGTTTTTTGATCGGGCTGTTGATGACGTCGTTAGAAGACCGCTTTCTCGTGTCGCCGTCGCTGCGTGTGTTCTTAACCATCGGCATTCTCGGCGGATACACAACGTTTTCATCGTTCAGTTATGAAGCCGTTGCATTGTTGAACAGCGGAGAAATTTTTCGAGCGTCAATCTTTATTCTGCTGTCGTTCGGACTGTGTTTAGCCGGAACATTTCTTGGCGCGA